>JAMDCU010000126.1 GCA_023489485.1 Chloroflexota bacterium | reverse complement strand
CCTGAGGCTGAAGGAGCTTGAGAAGGAAATACAGGCGCAAGTCGGAATGCCGATCAACATCGCCTCGCCGCAGCAGTTGGCAGATGCCCTTTTCAACAAGCTAGGCCTGCCGACGGCAGGCCTGCCCAAAACAAAGACGGGGCGAATCTCGACAGCCGCCGATGTGCTCGAATCACTTCAGGGGACGCACCCGGTGATCGGCTTGATTCTTGAACATCGCGAGCTGGCCAAGCTGAAAGGGACGTATGTAGATGCGTTGCCGGCGTTGGTGAACCCAGAGACAGGCAGAGTTCACACAAGCTACAACCAAACGGGGACGGTGACCGGCCGGGTCTCTTCCTCGAATCCAAATCTGCAGAATATACCGATCCGCACGGATCTCGGCCGGAAGGTGCGCCGGGCGTTCATCGCAGATCCAAACTGCCAGTTGATCAGTGCCGATTATTCTCAGGTCGAACTGCGAATTCTAGCAGATGTGTCGCGAGACCCGAATCTACTCACTGCCTTCGCGAAGGGAGAGGACATTCACGCGGCGACGGCTTCATTGCTCTACAATGTTCCATTAAGCGCGGTGACCTCCGAGATGCGCCGGGTGGGCAAGACCATCAATTTCGGCATCGCGTATGGGATTACAGGGTTTGGCATTTCTGCGCGAACAGACTTGTCGCCGAGCGAAGCGCAGAAGATGATTGACCAATACTTTGCCCAGTACCCAAAGATCCGAGACTATGTCGAAGCGACCAAAGTGCTCGCGCGGGAGCAGGGATATGTGCAGACGCCCCTGGGGCGGCGGCGTTACTTTCCGGAGCTGCAGAGCACCGCACGCGTTCATCCATCGCTGAAAGCGGCGGCCGAACGCGAGGCGATCAATATGCCGATCCAGGGGACGGCGGCAGACATCATCAAGATAGCGATGGTTCGGCTGCATCGAGAATTGAATAGGCGTGGTCTGAAAAGCCGTATGACGCTTCAAGTGCACGACGAACTGGTGCTCGAATGCCCTGAAGAGGAAATTCATGTCGTGGGTCCGCTTGTCCGGCAGGTCATGGAGAATGCCTATCCTCTGGAGCCCGGGCTGAAAGTGGACGTGTGCGCAGGTCAGAATTGGGACGAGATGCTTGTGATCGAATAGCTTGACTCCATCCCTGAATTTTAGCCCCTCCGGCGGCGCCCCGAGGCGCCGACCTTGATCCCATTCCTACTGGAGCAGAAGAATCCGCATGCCAAAGAGTGCCTTGTTGTTTTCCCCGGCGGACTATGCCGTTTTCGGACCGGGGCTGGCAAGCAACCCGGAATTTGACGGAGAGCGGGAGCGCGTCCGGGACAAGCTGGTCGCGTTACACAAGAGTATCTATCCAGAGATTCGTAAGGCCAAGTGGGACATGCACCCCCATTGGATGACCCAATGGCTGGTCAGCGCGTCACGCATTTCGCCGGCCACAGGCTGGATCGATTTCATGACCCTGCGCTACAGCAAATCCGAGACCGTCATCAAGATGATGAAGGAGCAGTTCATCGACGATTTCGGCCATTTCTATGCCAATGCCATGCTCGCCGCCCGGATCGACAAGGACGGTTTTTCCATCGAGCTGCTCGTGAGCGAAAAGGCGTGGGTAGACGGCCAGAACCTCAAGCAGCGTCTTCAAGACGGCAATGCCCAGCGGGGACAATTCCGGTCTCTGATTGCGGAACTAGGCGGGGAGCATACATTGAGCCTTGCACAGTTCGTGCGGGAGGATGGACGGATCAAGGGATATGAAGAAGTGATGCGGGCCAAAGCGAGCCGGCTCGTAAACGCCGGAGTGCTGAACGCGACGATCGACAAGTACCTGCCGGGACGGCATGATTTTCACCTGGGCATTCGATACAGGCCGGATGATGCGCGGCTCGCTTCCGATCGGATCGCGGACGAGGTTCTCGATCGTTTCGCCCAGCTCTACCCAATTTACACTTTTGCTAGCTGGTCGCCAAAGAACGACTTTCGGAAAAAGCAGAATGCAAATCAAAAATCAACTGGCCGATCTCGTTAAGCAAGCCATCCTCTCCGCGCAGCAAGGAAAAGCCTTGCCCACGTTCTCGGTACCAGAGGTGCTGGTCGAACGTCCGCAAAAGAAGGAGATGGGAGATTTCGCGACCGCTCTGCCGCTCAAGTTGGCGCGCGAGGCCAAGCGGGCGCCCATCCAGATTGCCGAGGCGATCGTCGCGCACTTCCCGCCGAGCGAATCAGTGAGTCGAGTGCAGGCGGCGGCGCCAGGATTTGTCAACATTACGCTGAGCGACGCGTGGATTGCTCGGCAGGTCGAAGCGATCCTGCTCGAGGGCGAGCAGTATGGCAAGGTCGAGCCTGAGCGCCGCGAGCGGATCCAGGTCGAATATGTGAGCGTGAATCCAACTGGCCCGATGCATGTCGGAAGTGGAAGAAACGCGGCGATCGGGGATACTCTGTCGAACATACTGGAGGCCGCGGGGCAGGACGTGTCGCGCGAGTTTTACATCAACGATAACGGATCTCAAATCGTTCACTTTGGCGCGAGCCTATATGCGACGTACGCCCAAGCCTTCGGCGTGGATGAACAGATCCCCGAAGACGGTTATCACGGGCAATACGTGGTCGAAATGGGGAAGCAGTATGCCGGGGAGTACGGGCGCAAATTCCTGGAGATGCCGCGCAACGACGCCGTGCGCGAGCTTGGAATTCTGGGCATCGCGTCCGTGCTTGCACACCTACGCGAGACGCTTGCGCGCATGAATGTGCATTTAGACGAATGGTTCTCTGAGCGTTCCCTGTACCAGAGCGGGCTATTTGAAAAGGTGTTGAAGATTCTGAAGGACAAGGGGCTCATTTATGAAAAGGACGACGCGACCTGGTTTGCCGCACATGAGCTCGGAGAGGAAAAAGACGCGGTTATCATCCGTTCGCCGAAAGTGATCGCCGATCCTGAACTACGTCCGACTTATCTGGCTTCCGACGTCGCGTACGCTTGGAGCAAGCTATCCGTCCGGGGGTTTGACCGGGCAATCTATGTGCTGGGAGCTGATCATCACGGCGACGCGGCCCGAATCAAAGCGGTGGCCCAAGCGCTTGGACTCGATCCAAACCGGGTGGTCATTTTGCTGTATCAGTTTGTAAACTTACGGCGGGGAGGAGAGGCCGTCAAGATGAGCAAGCGGACGGGCGAATTTGTTACGCTCGACGAACTCATCGACGAGGTGGGCCCGGACGCCGTCCGCTTTATGCTGATCAGTCAATCGGCTAACTCGACAATTGATTTCGATCTGGACCTCGCGAAGAAACAGTCGGATGAAAACCCTGTGTACTATGTGCAGTATGCACACGCACGAATTGCGAGCATATTGAAGCATGCGGCCGAGCTCGGAATCACGGATGCCGGAGGAGATGTCGCACTCTTGACGCACCCTGCGGAGCTGGAGCTCATTCGCTTGATGATGCGGCTGCCCGAAATGGTCGAGGTCGCCGCCAGCCGCCTGGAGCCGCACCATTTGCCGCATTATGCGATCGAGCTCGCGGGTGTCTTTCACTCTTTTTACAAGCAGTGCCGGGTGGTTTCGTCTGATCCTGCGGACGAGTCGATCAGCCGGGCCCGGTTGAAACTCGTGGTTGCTGCGAAGAATACACTTGCGCGCACGCTGCATCTGATGGGCGTGGACGCGCCGGAAACTATGTAATAGAGGGAATGAAAAGTCTAGCGATCGGTTGCTTTGGAGTTATTATTGGGATCATCATCGGCGCGTTTGCCGTCTTTGCGGCCGGCTTCCTGCTGGCCCCGAGCGTGTTGCCTAGCAGCGCGGCGGTGCCCGTCCTAGTCCCGGCGGGTCAATCGGATATTTCTGTTTCCGTGAGCGCGCGCTACGTGGATGCCGAGATACAGCAGGCGGTTATACAGACAGGGCTGGCGCGCCAGGCTACGACTACCCTGATCGCTCCCAATCAGCTGCAAGTAGCAACCACGGTGCCAGTTACTCTGCTCGGGGAATCCGTGCCGGTGGACGTCACCGCGACGATGGGCCTGCAAGTGCAGAATGGGCGTATTCTCTTAAGCGTGGACGAGATTAACGCGGAAGGGATCAGCGTACCTCCTTCTCTTGTCTCGAGCCAAATCGAGCAGGTCCGCGCAGATGGAGAGCGGACAATTAACCAAGCGGTTCAGAGTTCGCTGCAGGGAACGAGTCTGCACTTGGCCAGTATTCGTGTTCTTTCGAATTCGCTGGTACTCGACTTGGTCAGCAACTAGTTTCGTGTTATAATAGGATTTGTACCTTTCCATTCAGAAAAGCGAATCGTGCGTCCGAGAGCGGACGCACGAAACGACAGTGGTGGCTCATGGACTCGTCGGCGTGGTTCTAGGGTAGGATTTGCACGTCTCGGCGAGTCGTACCGAAAGGGTGAGTCATAGGTCCCAGCTCTTGTCACCCGCGTAGTTTAGCGGGCGGGACCTAAAAGGGGAAGACCGGTGCGCTGCGGAGGGTCGCAGCAAGGCCGGCGCTGTCCCGCAACTGTGAGTTAGTTGCCTAGTTAGATAGTTGTATAGTTGGGTGGCAAATGACTACTCAACTGCGAAACTATCCAACTAGCTAACTAGCAAGCCAGGATACCTGCCCCTGTCGTCGGCGCGAGGAGTGTTTCTCCTTGCGTGATCCAAGCAACCTTCGCGAGAAAGGGGGCAGGATGACAGGCCAATCACCTAATCCCCTTGTCACGAGGCAAGGGGAATTTTATTTAGCGCGAGCACGTTCCAAGACCATTCTCGGGAGAGTCCAGTGAACAAGCGTGTAGGATCAATCGTTGTGCTTTTGCTTTCTTTGGGTATTTTGGGTGCGGCTTGTGCGCCTGCTCCCACTCTCGTTGCACCGACCGCGCCCTCTACCAGGGCTGCTCCCACTCTCGCTCCCACGCGGCCAGCGACGAATGTGCCGACTAGTGCTCCCACGGCCGCGGCCGCCTCCGTGCCCACGTCCGCGCCTGTCACCTCGGCGGCTGCGACCGTCGCCCCGGGCGGTTCGTCTGTGACCGTTGTGGATGACTCGAGCCGGAATGTGACGATCCCCGCGCCCCCGCAGCGGATACTCTCGCTTGCTCCGAGCACCACCGAGATTGCGTTCGCGCTTGGACTGGGGAGTCGGGTTATCGCCGTAGACACATTTTCGGACTATCCCGCCGAGGTTAAAAAACTTGCCAAAATCAATACGAGCCCTCTCAACCTTGAACAAGTGGTTGCCCTCAAGCCGGACCTCGTCCTGGCGGCTGGTATAACAAGCGGCGAAGACATCAAAAAGATGGTGAATCTCAATCTGACGGTCTTGGTCGTAGGGGCGCCGACGACTACTTTTGACAATGTGATTAACGATATCACTCTTGTCGGCAGAGCCACAGGGACGGCCGACAAGGCGAAAGCCGTCACTGACGCGATGAAGCAAAAGATCGCCGCGGTCGAGGCGAAGGTCGCCACGGCGTGGACTCTCCCGAAGGTATACTGGGAATTGGATGCTACCGATCCCGCTAAACCGTACGCCCCCGGCCCGGGCTCTTTCATCAACGATATCATCGGCCTGGCGGGAGGGACCAGTGTGACCGCAAGCAGCAAATCGTCCTACATCCAGGTGAATGCCGAACAAATTATCGCCGCGAATCCGGATATCATCATCCTGAGCGATTTTGCGTATGGCACCACCGTCGAATCGGTCAAGGCGCGGCCGGGCTGGTCGGCGATCAACGCGGTCAAGAATGACAAGGTCCTCCCGATTGACGACAACTTGGTGAGCAGGCCGGGGCCCCGAATCGCGGACGGGCTCGAAGCAGCGGCCAGGCTGATCCACCCTGAACTGTTCCAATAATTACGGCTAATATTAGTGTTCCACAGAACCGGTCGTTGGAGAATATACTTCAATAACCGGGATCACCCGATTTCCTAATCTCTAGTCACGCATCAACTTGCCTGTGTTACATCATGCGAAAGCCATTTATCACGTTGTCAGCCTTGGGGATCCTCTTGGCCGCCACCGTCCTGCTTGCGACATCGCTCGGCACCGTTTCGATTCCGATGGGCCATATTGCCTCAATCGTGGTGAAACACATCACCGGGGTGAATATCGGCGGGCCATGGAGCGATACGCAAGAAACGATTGTGTGGCAGCTTCGTCTTCCGCGGGTCGCCGGAGCAGGGATCGTGGGGGCCGCCTTGGCCGCCGCAGGCGTTCTGTTCCAGGGGCTGCTCAGAAATCCCATCGCAGACCCGTATCTTTTGGGTACTTCGGGCGGAGCAGCGCTGGCGGCGACTATCGCTCTCTTGCTCCCGGTAACGTCGGGGGCTTTTGGTTTTACGCTTGTTCCCATCGCGGCCTTTGTGGGCGCGTTGGGTGCGGTCCTTTTGGTTTATCAAATCGCAAGGGTGGGCTCGCGAGCGCCGATCACGACTTTGCTTCTCGCCGGCTTTGCCGCGAGCTCGCTCATGGCCGCGGCCATGTCGTTCTTGATGCTTACGAACCAGAATACGCTGCAGCGAGTCGTGCTCTGGACGATGGGCGGAATCAGCGCGAGCGGATGGGATACTCTCAAGGTCATTGGTCCATTAATACTGGCAGGACTGCTCTGCGCATTGACGATGACGACAGACTTGAATGCGTTTCTCTTGGGCGAAGACCAGGCGGCCGCGCTCGGCATCTCTGTCGAAGGGCGAAAATTCATGTTGCTAGCGACCGGAGCCTTGTTGACCGGTGCGGCGGTAGCCATCAGCGGGTTGGTCGGTTTTGTCGGCCTTATTGTCCCCCACATCGTCCGACTCTTGATCGGACCCGACAATCGCTTGCTGCTGCCCGCGTCTGCTCTGAGCGGGGCTATCTTTCTCATTCTCGCAGACCTCATCGCGCGGATGGTTCTGTCGCCTTCCGAGGTTCCGCTCGGAGTAGTGACGGCCTTTGTCGGCGCCCCTTTCTTCATATACCTCTTGCGCCGGACCAAGCGGGAGTACACGTTCTGACGAAGGACCGAGAGTTGCAGACGAATTGTCCTCTTTTGGAGTGGGGGGATGGATAGTGCAATGGCGCTGCATGAACTCGAGAGAGAGGGGAAGTCGATCCCATTGGGGAGAATGGCGAGTGCCATTCCTTTGTGTTTGCCAGGCCGATCTTTTATTGAAAGACAATCCCTTTCGGAAGAGGCAAGGTAGTTTTACGAGACGAGCATTTCTACGAAGGTGACCTCATGTCTCTGAAGTGAGCATTTCCCATGTCAGATAAGAGAGAACTACTCAAGACAGAGGGGCTCCGTTTTGCGTACAGCAGCGCAACTGTCCTAGACGAGATCAATTTGACGCTTCTACCGGGCGATTTGGTTGCCCTGCTGGGCCCCAACGGCTCGGGCAAGACCACATTGCTCAAGCTTCTTTGCGGTATCCTGACGCCGCGGGCCGGCCGAGTTATGTGGGACGGATCGGACATGGCAAACCTACGGCGGCGAGAGGTCGCGCAGCGAATTGCATTCGTGCCGCAGGAGTTGACCGTACCATTCGCGTTCACTGTTTCGGAAATCATCTCGCTCGGACGAACGCCTTATGCACGGATGCTGCTTGGAGAGACGAAGCAGGACCGTGCCGCTGTTGAGAGGGCAACTGACCTGACGGGCACGCGCGACTTGGTGGATCGGTATTTTGGCGACTTGTCAGGTGGAGAGAGGCAGCGCGCGGTCATCGCCATGGCTCTAGCCCAGGTCGCGCCCGGAAGTGGGCAGCCCGCACACGAACATCCTGCCGTATTGTTGCTCGACGAGCCGACAGTCCACTTGGATATCAACCATCAGATCGAGGTCTTGGAGTTGATCCATTCGTTGAACCGCAGCTACGGACTGTCTGTCCTCGCAACGATGCACGATCTCAACCTTGCATCGATGTACTTTGACCGCATCATCCTGTTGAACGCCGGCAGCATCGTCGCGCAAGGCACACCGGTCCAAGTTTTATCAAGGGAGCGCATTGAGAGCGTCTACGGCACGGATGTCGTCGTCGAGGGCCATCCGACATGTCGCAACACGCCTCAGGTGATCCTTCTTCCGACGAATGGGAACGGCAGAGAGAAAGCAATATCCAGCTAGGCAGTGGCTTGCGTCTTTGTCTTTCCCAAAGCTTGTGTTATACTTGCGCCCTCATGAAGCCCCTCTGCATTGTCGCCATTATCAGCTTGGCCTGCCTGGCGGCCCTCGCCGGGTGCACGTATTCTCCAGATCGTCCAGTCCCTCCGGCGGTAACTGAAACCGCCACCCAGGCCCCGACGCCAACCGCGATCGAACTTGCGCCGACCCCCATCGCCAGTGTTACCCACACCCCGGTGCCGACTATCACGAGCACGGCGACGCCGACTCTGCTTCCTACTCCCTCTGACACGCCTCCTGCTACTGTGACTCGCACGGCGAGCGGCGTGCGGACAGTCCGCGTACCGATCTTGATGTACCACTACGTGAGTGTACCGCCTGCGGACGCAGACAAGTACCGGCTGGATCTTTCGGTCACGCCAGAGGCGTTTCAGGCGCAAATGGATTATCTCGTATCCGCTGGTTACCACACAGTTCGGGTCGCGGATCTGACCGCCATGTTGCTCAAGGGAACGCCGCTCCCGGACAAGCCTATCGTGCTGACCTTTGACGACGGCTACTCGGACATCTTTAATAACGCGTATCCAATTCTAAAGGCTCACGGATATACCGGCACGTTTTTCGTCATCGTGGACACATTGGACGAGAATAGGTGGGGTTATTTGAATTGGGCTCAGGTCGCGGAGATGGCCGAAAGCGGCATGGAGATTGGGTCCCATACTATGGACCACCTCGACCTTTCCCGCATGTCACGCTCCCGCCAAACAGAGGAAATCACTGCGTCAAAGGAAGCAATCGAGTCTCATATAGGTGCTACCGTAACTTCATTCTCATACCCCGCGGGCAAGTATAATGCCATCTCTCTTGCCGTTCTGCAGTCTACGGGCTATACAGGTGCGGTTACGGAGACCCAGGGAGCGCTGCAATCGTCGAGCCGCGTTTACGAACTGCGCAGAATACGCATTCGCGGCAGTTATACCGTCGCGGATTTCGCCCATTGGCTCAAGTATTATGGGGAGAGCAGCCATTGAAGCATGCCATCTGCGAGCCTACGACTCGCGCGACGGATAGAGGCGGACCTGATTGTTTTGCTGCCTTTCGCCCTGAGATTCCAGACGCCAAAGCAATTGCCGGACTGGCAGTCGCAACCGCGGGTGAATCAAGTCGGGGGCAATCTCGGCCAACGGGGTAAGCACAAACGCGCGCTCGTGCAAGCGCGGGTGAGGGATGGTGAGAGCGGGCGATAGTTGGATAAGGCGATCGTA
>JAMDCU010000097.1:1060-9461 GCA_023489485.1 Chloroflexota bacterium | reverse complement strand
GACAAGCTCATCCTTCGCGGCAAAGCCCCCTCCCTGGTCTATCTATGGATCAAAGACGACCACGTGGAAATCCGTGATGCCACCCATTTGCAGGGAAAAGGCGCGGTTGAAACCGCCGAATGTATCAAACAGGAGTTGGATGACCCGAACGTCCAAGTGGCGGCCATCGGGCTCGCGGGTGAGAACCGGGTTTTCACGGCCTCCATTGAGCAGGGCCGGTCCAGCGCGAGCCGGCTCGGAATCGGCGCCGTGATGGGAGACAAGCGGGTCAAGGCCATTGCCGTGCGCGGATCCAAGGACGTTAATATTGCGCAGCCGGCGAAATTCTACGAGCTGTGCAACGAGGTGTTGAATTACATCAAGTTCCGCAACGAGCACCCCGTCAATAATGTGATGACCATCCTGAAGGGGCTCGGGTCGCCGCAAGAAATGAGAGAGGCGGACGAAAAGTGGCACACCGAGAACTTTATGTGGGGGAATGCGCGCGAGCGGAAAAGGGATTTCTGGAACAAGGAAATCGAGGACAAGTGGCGCGAGACCCTGGAGACGGTCCGGACGCGGCTCGTCAGTTGCTACAACTGCCCCATGAAGTGCGGAGCAACGATCTCGGCCCCGGGAATTTCCACCTATCAGATGAAGTGCTTTTCCAAGCTGACGTATACGATGGCCGCCTATTCCGATCTGGATTTCGGTTTCAAGATCGCCCAGCGCGCCACCGAGTATGGGGTCGACGGGTTCTCTACCCCGCAAATCATGGCCTTTGCCGTCGAGCTCCGGCAGGCCGGCATTCTGACCGATGCGGATTTTGAAGGATGTCCGCCCGACAAGGAGGGCACCTTTTATTGGCTGCTCGACCGGATCGTCCGGCGCGAAGGGATCGGGGATGTCTTGGCCGACGGCACTTACTGGGCGGCCCAAAAGATCGGCAAGGGGGCGGAGCAGTTTGCCCACAACAACATCAAGAAGCATGAGCAGCTCCCCCTCAAGCTCGGGATGCTGAATCCCGTCTATTTTCTCATGTATGCGACGGGCGAAAAGATCAATATCACCCAGATCGAAGGTCAATTCCCACAGTCGCCATTCCTCACGATGGAGGAGCGGCAAGACTTTGTCAAGGATTGGATCCAAGTCCCTGACGAACATTTCAAGCAAATCCTGCTCGACTGGGAACTCCGGGGAGACCACTCCAACCCCTATTATCCAACGGTAGACATGTCCGTCGACATCGTGGACTGGCAAGAGACGATGCACTATCTCGACGACACGCTGGGTGTCTGCGCCGGTCTGTCGTCCTTTCCGCTCAAGCCTCCCTATCACATTCACAATTACCCAAAGCTGGTATCCGCGGCGCTGGGGATCGATATGGACGAGGCCGGCCTCAAGCAAGTGTACCGGAGAAACCGAAATCTCATCAGGGCGGTGAATGTGCGCAGAGGCATGCGGAGAGCCGACGAAAAGCCGCCGCAAGACCATTGGAAGAGAAGATTCCCCGAGCTCGAAGAAAAACTCTTGGACGCGTATTACAAATTCAAAGGGTGGAACCGGCAGGGCATTCCGACGAAAGAGACTTTGCAAAAACTGGACCTGGATTACGTGGCCGAGGATCTCGAAAAGAGAGGCATTTTCAGCGAAAAGCAAGATGCTCCCTCTCCGGAGCCTCAACCGGTCGCAGAGAAGATATAGCGGGAAGAGGTGGTAGCCGTCATGGGTGAAAAAAAGAAAAAAATCATCAAGACCATCAAGATCGACGTGAGCAAGTGCAACGGTTGCCGGGCCTGCGAGATGATCTGCTCCGCGTTCCATGCCACGCCCAAGTACAGCAGCAACAATCCGGCCCGGTCGCGTATTCGGCTGGTTCGCGACCCTCTGCGAGACATCTATCTTCCCGTGTACGCGGGCGAGTATACTGCGGCCGAATGCATGGGCAGGGACAAGTATGTGATTGACGGCAAGGAATACGAAGAGTGCGGCCTTTGCAGGGCCTCTTGCCCATCGAGGGACGTCTTCAAAGAGCCCGACTCTAAACTCCCGCTCAAGTGCGACATGTGTGAAGACGATCCGCCACAAGAAAAACCTCTCTGTGTTCAGTGGTGCATCAACGATGCGCTCATCTACGAAGAGAGGGAAGAAGAGGTCGACGAAGAGGTCAAGCAGGAAGATGTGGAGATCGGATTGGAATCCATGATCGATACCTATGGATGGGACTCGGTTTTGAATACGGTTTCGCGCCTGAATACCGCACGGTTGGCGGCAACGAAGAAAACGTGAGACGGCACCCTGTCATTCTGAGGAGCGCTTCTTGCGACGAAGAATCTCGTCGTTGGAACAGTGAGATTCTGCGGGTTGAGTTCACCCGAGGCTCCTCTCAGAATGACAACTTGGGCTGTGGCGAAAGAAGAGGATCATAACGATCGTGGAAACGGTAGCCCCCTTTAAAGAGATCGTCGACGCCATCAAGGCGAGCGGCGGAGACGCCTTCAAACGATGTTTTCAGTGCGGACTGTGCGATACGGTTTGTCCGTGGAACCGCGTCACGACCTTCAGCATGCGCAAGCTGGTCCGCGAGGCGACCTTCGGCCTGACCGATATCGAGACCGAAGACATCTGGCGCTGCACCACTTGCGGAAGATGCCCTCAGCAGTGTCCCCGCGATGTGCAACAGATCGAGTCCGGGGTAGCGCTGCGTCGGGTCGCGACACAATACGAGGTCTATGCCAAAGGCGCCAGCCCCCTCCGCGCCATCAAGAGCAATCTCAACGCCCAGGGGAACCCCTTTGGCGAAGACCGGGAAAAGAGGACGGCCTGGACGGAAGGTCTCGACGTCAAGCCGTTCGCCGAGGGGATGGAAATTCTCTATTTCCCTTGCTGCTATCTCAGCTATGACCCCAGACTCAAAAAGGTGGCCAGAGCCACCGCGAATATTCTCAACTCGGCGGGCGTCGATTTTGGCATCCTGGGCGCCGAGCAGAACTGCTGCGGCGAAAGCATCCGCAAGACCGGGGACGAGGAATTATTCAAAAAGCTGGCCAAAGGAAATATCAAAGCCTTTATCGATCGCGGGGTAACCAAGATCCTCGTCTCCTCCCCGCACTGCTACCATACCTTGAAGAACGAGTACTCTCAGTTCAGAGTGAACTTTGAGGTCGTTCATATCTCCCAGTACCTTGACGAACTCGCCAAGGAGGGAAGGCTCCAGATCAAGAAGGGGCTGGCGGACAAGCTGACCTATCACGACCCCTGCTATCTGGGGCGCCACAACGGCGTCTATGACGAGCCGCGCGAGATTCTGAAACGGATCCCGGGCGTCCAGTTCAATGAACTGCCCGAGTCGCGCTCGGATAGCCTCTGCTGTGGAGGCGGAGGGGGGCGAGTCTGGATGGAAACCCCAAAGTCGGAGCGATTCAGCGATCTGCGGATCGGCCAGGCTATCGAGGTCGGGGCCGAGGTGCTCGCGACGTCTTGTCCCTATTGCATTACGATGTTCGAGGACAGCCGGAAAACCATGGACGTCACAGAGAAGATCGAGGTCAAGGACATTACAGAGATCCTTCAAGAAGCGATCGAGTGAAGTGAGGCGCCCTGTCTTGGGCCGCCGCACATCCGGTCGATGAGGTGATACAGAGTGGAAAACGAACAGGTTGGACAGCAGACATCGAGTCCCCAGGACGACAAGGTTGGAGACGTGATGGTGGTGGGCGGGGGAATCAGCGGCATTCAAGCCTCCCTCGACCTGGCCCACGCCGGGTTTAAGGTGTTCCTGGTGGAAAAGGCGCCGAGCATCGGCGGCCACATGGCCCAGCTCGACAAGACCTTTCCCACCAACGAATGCTCGATGTGAATACTTTCCCCAAAGCTGGTCGAGGTCGGCCGGCATCCGAACATCCAGGTCCTCACCTATACGGAAGTGGATCGTGTAGAGGGGGAGGCGGGAAATTTCCAGGTCACGCTGATCAAAAAGCCCCGCTATATTCAAGAAGGCAAATGCACGGGCTGCACCACCTGCGTGGACTATTGCCCCGTCGAATACCCGGATCAATACAACCAGGGAATATCGAAGAATAAAGCGATTCATATCTACTTCGCGCAGGCCATTCCCCTGGTCGAATATATCGACGATAGCTGTCTTTACCTCAAAGAGGGAAAATGTCGCGTCTGCGAGACGGTGTGTGAGAACGATGCCATCGATCTCAAACAATCGGCGGAGAGAAAGGAAATCCAGGTTGGAGCGATCATTCTCTCCCCCGGCCTCGAGCCGTTCGATCCTCATGTGAGGAAAGAGTATCACTATGGGGATTTTGCCAACGTCGTCACCAGCCTCGACTATGAGCGGCTGTCGTGCTCCACAGGGCCGTACTCGGGCGAGATCCTGCGCGCCTCCGACGGCAAGCACCCGCACAAGATCGCGTGGATCCAATGCATCGGTTCCAGACGAGTGACCCCCGGAGACAACAGCTACTGCTCCGCCGTCTGCTGCACCTATACCCAGAAACAAGTCCTCATCACCAAAGACCATGACGGCGATGTCGACTGCACGATCTTCCACAACGACATCCGCTCGTACGGCAAGGATTTCGAGCGCTATTATGAGCGCACGGGGAAAACGCCTGGAGTTCGCTTCATCCGCAGCTATACCTCGATTGTCCGCGAAGACCCCGTGACCAAGAACGTCACGCTGCGGTATTCGACCAACGACGAGGGAGTCAAGGAAGAAGAGTTCGACATGGTGGTGCTCTCGGTCGGATTGAATCCTCCTTCCGGCGTGCAAGCCATGTCCAAGAAATTCGGTGTGGAACTCGAGCCCCATGATTTCTGCAAGGTCAACCCGGTCGAGCCCGTCTCGAGCAGCCGGCCCGGGATCTTTGTGTCCGGCGGCTTTCAAGGCCCCATCGATATCCCGGAATCGGTTTTCAGCGCCAGCGGCGCCGGCGCCCGGGTCGGCGAGCTCCTGAACCACCGGCGAGGAAAACTGTCACGAGAAAGGGAATACCCGCCGGAAAGGGACGTCTCCAAGGAAGAGCCGAGGATCGGGGTCTTTGTATGCCACTGCGGAGCCAACATCGGCAGGATCGTCAACGTTCCCGACACCGTGGAATTCTGCAAAACGCTGCCCAATGTGGTCCATGCGCAGGAACAGCTCTTTTCCTGTGCGACGAATTCCGCCAAAGAGATTACCGACATGACCAAGGAAAAGGGGCTCAACCGGGTCATCGTCGCGGCGTGCAGCCCCAGGACCCTCGAGCCTCTCTTCCGCGACACGGTTCGTGAGGCGGGAATCAATCAGTACTATTTTGAAATGGCGAATATCCGGGAGCAAAACTCCTGGGTCCACTCGAAAGAAAAGGAAGAGGCCACGGCGAAGGCAAGGGATATCATCCGGATGTCGGTCGCCCGGGCTCGCCGGCTGGAGCCGTTGCAAGAGTTTGACCTCCCCGTCGACAAGGCCGCGCTGGTGGTCGGCGGAGGCGTGGCGGGCATGAATGCCGCCCTCTCGATTGCCAACCAGGGGCATGAGGTCCACCTGGTCGAGAAAAATGCCGAGCTGGGGGGAATGGCACGGAGGATTCATTCCACGCTCGACGGCGTGGATGTCCAAGCCTACCTGCGCGATCTCATCACCCGAATTTACAAGCACCCCCTGATCCATGTCTATCATAGCGCGACCATCACGGACGCGCGTGGATATGTCGGGAACTTTGTCACCGTGGTGAAATCCGAAAGAGGAGTGTCGGAGATCAAGCACGGGGCCGCGATCATTGCCATCGGCGCCGATCTCTACAAGCCGGCCGAGTACCTGTACGGACAAGATGACCGGGTCATCACTCACATGGACCTCGAGGAGGGGATCCACAACGGAGACGACCAGATCGCCCAGGCGAAAAGTATTGTGATGATCCAATGCGTCGGCTCGCGGAATGATGAGCGGAACTATTGCAGCCGGCTGTGCTGCAGCGAGTCCGTCAAGAACGCCTTGTCGTTGAAGAAGAAATACCCGGAGAAAGAGGTCTATATCCTCTATCGGGATATGCGGACCTATGGGTTCAACGAAGACTATTACCGGGAGGCTTCCAACAAGGACGTCAAGTTCATCCGCTACGAGCCCGAGGACAAGCCTGTGGTGGAACCCGGCGAGTCGGACGACGGCCGGCCGGTTTTAAAGGTCACGACGACCGACTATATCCTGGGAAAGAAGCTGGTCCTGGATGCGGATATCGTCGCCCTGGCGGCCGCGATCGTTCCTTCGGCATCGACCGACGAGGTCGCCGGGCAGTTCAAGGTGCAGTTGAGCCCGGACGGCTTTTTCAAAGAAGCCCATGTCAAACTGAGACCGGTCGAGTTCGGCACGGAGGGGGTCTATCTTTGTGGGCTGGCCCATTACCCCAAGTTCATCCAGGAAACGGTCAAACAGTCGTATGGCGCCGCGGGACGCGCCATGACGCTTCTCTCGCACGATGTCGTCGTCGCTTCGGGCTCGGTGTGCCAGGTCAATGAGAAAAAGTGCATTGGATGTTCGGCCTGCGCCGACGCCTGCGCCTATGGGGCGCTGGAGATTCGCGAGAACAAACAGGGGAAAAAGGCGACGATCAATCCGATTCTCTGCAAGGGGGATGGTCTCTGCAACTCGAAATGCCCGACCGGAGCGATCCAGCTCAAGCACTATACCGATGACGAGATGTTCGCCCAGATTGATGCGGCCATCGCGTAGACGCCTGCCATCACGCGCGGCATGATCCGAAAAGGGGTGTGGACGAATGGATAATGGACGGACCTTCAAACCAAAAGTATTGGGCTTTGTGTGCCATTACTGAGGATACGGCGCTGCCGACTTGGCTGGAGTTTCCAGACTACAATATACAAGTGAAATGCGGCTGGTTCGCGTCATGTGTTCCGGAAGGGTCGACCTGGAATTCGTGCTGCGCGCCTTTTCGAACGGAACCGACGGGGTCTTTATCGGCGGTTGCCGTCTGAACGAATGCAACTTTATTACCCACGGCAATTTCCATGCCCTCACCATGGTGCTCTTGGCGAAAAGGATCATGGAACATATCGGCATGAACCCGGAGCGGCTGAGGATCCGCTTCATGTCGGGCGCCGATGCCAATCTTTTTGTCGAGAGCGTGAATAGCTTTGTCCAAAAAGTGAAAGAGCTGGGACCGCTCGGCCAGTCCGAGGGAGTCGCCCCGGAAGAGCTAAAGGCCAGAGTGGCACAGGTCACCAAACTGGTTCCGTACATCAAGCGGGTGAACAAGGACAAGCTCGCGACCCGTCTCAATAGTCCGGACGAGTATGACACGCTGTTTACCAAAGACGACGTCGACCGGTTGTTCAGCGGCGTCATCACGTACTATATCGATCCGGACAAGTGCCAGGCTTGCATGATCTGCGCGCGGAGATGCCCTGAAGAGGCGATCATGGGCGGCAAGAACCAGATTCACGTGATCGATCAAGAGAAATGCATCAAATGCGAAACGTGTTTTGACGTCTGCCCGCCTCGCTTTGCTGCCGTGAAAAGGATTGTGGGCGAACCCGTTCCGCCTCCCCTGCCTGCGGATCAAAGAATGATCGTCAAAAGAGCAAAAACGACGACACCATGATCACCGCCGGCATTGACATGGGCGCCAAGACGACCAAAGCCGTCATCCTGAATGACGACCGAGTCGTCGCCCGGAGCCTCGTGCTCACCGGGTTTGAGCAGCAGCAAGCGGCGGACAAGGCCATGGCCGATGCCCTCTCACAGGCGAGGCTCTCGAAGAGTGATATTCAGGCGATAGTCGCGACCGGGGCGGGACGCCAAGCCGTGTCCTGGATCAAAGGGAATGTGACCGAGGTGAGCGCGGACGCGCGCGCGATGGCGTTCCTGAACTCTCATGTGCGAACGGTGATTGACGTCGGCGCCGAAGAAGGACGCGCGATCAAATGCACGCCTAACGGCAAGGTCGCGGATTTCGCGGTGAACGAAAAATGCGCCGCCGGCGCGGGCACATTCGTCGAAGCGATGGCACGCGCGCTCGAGCTCAAACTCGAAGAGATGGGCCCACTCTCGCTCCAATCGACCACTGCCGTCCCGATGAATGCCCAGTGCACCGTTTTTGCCGAATCGGAAGTAGTCTCGCTCATTCACCAAAAGACGCCCAAGCCCGATATCGTGCGCGCGGTGCACGACGCGATTGCCAGCCGCATCACCTCGATGGCGCGGCGCGTCGGGATCGAAAAAGACGTGGCCTTGATCGGCGGCCTCGCCCACAACGCCGGCTTTGTAGAGGCGCTCCAACGCGGGCTGGAAGCGGACGTGCTCGTGCCCGCCGATCCCGAGTTTGTCGGCGCGCTGGGAGCGGCTCTGATCGCTCGGGATCGCGCTCGCCCGCATTGATCGAGCGGCACCCCGCACGCGCAGGGGCGTGCG
>JAMDCU010000097.1:0-1050 GCA_023489485.1 Chloroflexota bacterium | reverse complement strand
CGGCTTTGGTCATACTGGCGCTGGACAGAAGAAAACTGGACCTCCCGGGAGATCCATTGGAAGAGCGGCCACATCGTCTCCGCCGGCGTGGACGTGGGCTCGGTGAGCACCCAGGCGGTCGTGATGGTGGACGGCGTCTTGTACTCCTACGCCAATATGCGCACCGGGTCGGACAGCCCGGATAGCGCCCAGAAAGCGATGGACTGGGCGCTGCAAGATACCGACCTCACCCTCGACAAAATCAACTATGTGGTCGGCACCGGCTATGGCCGCGTGAACGTCCCGTTTGCGCACAAGACCATTACGGAAATCGCCTGCCACGCGCGGGGCGCGAATTTCATGTACGGCCCGTCCATCCGCACCGTGCTCGACATGGGCGGGCAGGACTGCAAGGCGATTCGCTGTGACGAGCACGGCAAGGTCACCGCGTTTCTGATGAACGACAAGTGCGCCGCCGGCACCGGCCGCGGCATGGAAGTCTTTGCCGACCTGATGCAGGTGCCGATCCAGGAACTGGGCCGTCTCTCCCTTGAGGTGCAAAAGGAACCGGAGCCGGTGTCGAGCACTTGCGTCGTGTTCGCCAAGTCCGAGGCGGTCGGCCTCTTGCGCAAGGGGTGGCCGAAGAACGAGGTGCTCGCGGCGTATTGCAGCGCCATGGCGCATCGGGTCTATACCCTGCTCGTACGCCTCAACGTCGAAAAGGACTTTGCCATCACCGGCGGCATCGCCAAGAACATCGGCATCGTCTCCCGGCTCGAGAAGGAAATGGGTCTCCAGGCGATCAAGCCGAATTTCGATACACAGATCGCCGGGGCCGTCGGCGCCGCCCTTTTCGCCCAGGCGCTGGCGGTAAATTAGGTTCAAGGTTGGTTCCAGGATCTCATCCGGAACATTGAACATTTAGCCGAGGGGTTCATACGCAAGCCAACTTTGGCTATAGCGACGGTTCGGGTGTATTCTATATCACGCTGGATACCGACCGGTGCAGCGGCTGCGGCGACTGCATCACCGCTTGCCCCGCGCATATCCTCGAGCTCGCGGACAATGAAT
>JAMDCU010000014.1 GCA_023489485.1 Chloroflexota bacterium | reverse complement strand
CGGCGCCCCGAGCGGCCGGCTCGTGCAAGCGGCGAACGAGGCGCGGAGCGCGTTTGTCGCGGCCATGGACGATGATTTCGGAACACCGCAGGCCATTGCTGCGCTCTACGATCTTGCGCGTGAGATTAACCGTGCCCGCGGCGAAGGGGCCGATGCACAAACGCTTGCCCCCGCCCAGGCTACTCTGCGTGAACTCGCCAACGTCCTGGGCTTGACTTTGGCCGAGCCCGAAACGAAAGAGATTGCCGCGGCTCCTTTCGTCGATTTGCTTGTCTCTATCCGCCAAGACCTCCGTGCCGCCAAGCAGTTTGCCCTCGCCGACAAGATTCGGCAGGAGCTCGGCAGGCTGGGTATTACGCTCGAGGACACGCCTCAAGGTACGACCTGGAAAGCGGAACCGAGGTGAGCGATTACCTATATGGACGCCACGCGGTCCTCGAAGCGTTGCGCGCGCGGCGCCAAGTTGAGGAAATCCTTATCGCCCGTGGAGTACACACCCGAGGCGCCCTCGATCAGGTGATGACGTTTGCCCGCCAGGCGGGAGTCCCCGTCCGTGAGCTTCCCCGTGCGGATCTAGACCGCCTCGCACAGCACCATCAAGGCATTCTGGCGCGGGTGCGCGAGTTCGAATATGCTGACCTTGAAGAGTTGCTGGCCGTCGCGCCCGCCCGCGGCGAGCCGGCTTTTCTTTTGATGCTCGACTCCGTCCAGGACCCGCAGAACCTGGGCACTCTGCTTCGCACGGCCGAGGCGGTTGGCGTTCAGGGGGTCATCTTCGCCGAGCGCCGGGCAGCCGGTGTCACACCCGCGGTGGCAAAAGCGTCCGCCGGCGCCGTCGAGCACCTCAAGATCGCTCGCGTCACTAATCTCGCGCGGACGATTGAACAAGTCAAGCGGGAGAACATCTGGGTCGTCGGCGTCGAGAACGTCCCTCAAGCCGGCGATCTCTTTCAGGCCGACTTGACCATGCCCCTCATGCTCGTTCTTGGCAGTGAAGGCGCCGGCCTGGGCCGCCTGGTGGAGAGCAAGTGTGACTTGCTTGTCCGCCTACCGATGTGGGGCCGAATTGAATCGCTGAACGTCGCAGTGGCCGGCTCGATCGCGCTCTATGTCGTGAAAACTCAACGCGTGGCAATTTTGACCAAGCATTGAGCTATGCTATAATCTTGCCGGTTTCGCGGCATGATTTCACGCCCACGCGTTTCAATCGTCATACCCACGCACAACGGCGCGGCCACGCTCGCCGATTGCTTGCAGTCGCTTCGATTGCTGTCGTTGCCGCCTCACGAGATCATTGTCGTCGACGATGCATCCTCTGACTCTTCCGCCGAGATTGCCCATCGTTATGGCTGCACCGTCGCCCGAGCGGACCGGCCAATCGGCGCCGCTCAGGCCAAGAACTGCGGAGCTCGGAGCGCAACGGGCGAGGTCTTGTTCTTCACAGACGACGATGTGGTCGTGGCGCCTGATAGTCTCGCGTGGGTGGCCGAGGACCTGGCTCGCGATGGCGTTGCCGGGGTCGTCGGACTGCTCGACCGCAAAATCCCTTTTGGGGATTTTTCGAGCAATTACAAGAACCTTTGGATGCGTTTCACCTACGCGCGCCTGCCGCGTGAGCGCATCGGCGTCTTTTGTACAAGTGTCGCCGCGATTCGCCGCGACCTCTTCCTCCGGCTGGGTGGATTTGACGAGAATTTCACCGGCGCCAGCATTGGCGAGGATACCGAGTTCGGCCAGCGGGCATGGACTGCCGGGTGCCGCTTGATCGTCGACGACCGCATCGTCGTCCGGCACAGTAAGCGCTATACGCCCGCCCAGGTCCTGCGCACCGATTTCCAGCGGGCGCGTGCTCTCACCCTCATGCGCCTGCGTAAATGGGGACGCCCCTTTTTCACCAGCGTCCCCGCGTTCTACCAGTTCGCCGTTCCAACCCTATTTGCGGGCATCCTGTGCCTCGTTCTCGGGGCGCTGTTTCTCAATGCCATCCCGTTGCTCCTTGGGGTGGTGCTGCTTGGCACATTTTACGGTCTCAACCTGCCCTGGCTGCTCTTTCTAGCTCATGAGCGGGGCCTATCCTTTGCCCTCCGGGCTGCCCTCATGCAGCCGGTCGATGCGGCTGCCGTGGGTGCCGGCATGGTCACGGCGCTCTTCGAATACGCCCGGGGCATCAAATACTAGAACATTTAGGATTTACGATTTATGATTTCAGGGTTGGGAAATACTTGTGCGCAAGTCGCCAAATCCTAAATCCTAAATCGCAAGTTCTACATCTCGGGGCATTCATGGCTGTCGCCAATTACATCAAATTCGCTCCACGCATCCTATACAAAAAGGGCGCCTCGCCGCTCTATTTTGTCCTCTTTGTGACCCAAAACTGCAACGCGCGCTGCGGTCACTGCTTGCTCGGTTCCCACGAACGGCACACGGGCGAACTGACCATCGACGAAATCGCCAAGGTCAGTGCCTCCATGAGCGACATGTTGTTCTTCACGCCGACCGGCGGCGAGCCCTTTTTGCGTCAGGACTTGCCGGAAATCGTCCGGATCTTCCACAAGAATAACCATGCGCCGAACGTCGGGATCCCGACCAACGGCTCTCTCACCGGCCGGGTCGTGGACGGCACGCGCGACATCCTCGAAACCTGCCCTGATCTGGACCTGCATATCGATATCTCGATCGACGGGGTGGGCGAAGACCATGACCGCGTGCGGGGGTTTAAAGGGCTGTTCGATCGTGCCATCCGCACCTACCGGGAACTGCGCGTGCTCGAAAAGCATTATCCCAATTTCTCCGCCTGCATCCAGATTGCCGTCAGCGCCTATAACCACGACCATTTGGACGAAATCTATGACTACCTGCGTTCCAATGTGGGTGTGAACACAGTCTTTACCCTGCTTTTGCGCGGCGGGCCCAAGGATCCGGCGGCCAAATTCACCCCTCCGATTGATCCCCACGCGAACGAGTTCGACGTGGACAATTATCTCAACTTTCACTATCGCCTGGAACGCGACAACAAGTCGCGTGAACTCTCCGGCTATTACAAGATGCCCTTTGGCGACTTGATCAACGCCAAGCGCATCATCCGCCCCAAGTTGATCACCCAGATGGTCAAAGAGCGTCGCCACCTCCTTCCCTGCTATGCCGGCACTCTGGGCGGGGCCATGTTCTCGAACGGGGACGTGCTAGCGTGCGAGTTGATGGGGGAGGATCAGGTGCTCGGCAACGTCCGCGAATATGATTATGATTTTAACAAGATCTGGTATTCGCCCAAGGCGGACGAGGTCAGACGCTGGATCCGGCAGACCAAGTGCTATTGCACCTACGAGTGCTTCCTGACCGTGAACATTTTGTTCAACCCGTTCATGTATCCTTCGATCCTCAAAGAGTGGGCGACTCTCAAGTGGGCCGAGCTCCGCCACGGCTCGGCGCCGGAAGCGGTGGAGGTGGCGCCTCAGCCCGTCGAAAGCTAACCCGCCATGTACAAGAATCATCGCATCTCGCTCGTCATGCCGTGCTACAACGAAGAACGTGGGCTGCGGGAAGTGTACCGCGATCTGCCTGCCTGCGTGGATGAGGTGATCGTCGCCGACAACAATTCGTCGGATTGCACGGCAGCCGTCGCGCGCGAGCTGGGGGCAATCGTGGTCGCGGAAAAGAGGCAGGGGTATGGCGCTGCGTACAAGACCGGGTTGCGCCGTGCGACCGGCGATATCATTATCGCCATG
Source organism: Chloroflexota bacterium (assembly GCA_023489485.1). GTDB lineage: Bacteria > Chloroflexota > Anaerolineae > UBA4142 > UBA4142 > JAMDCU01. The sequence goes on along the minus strand of JAMDCU010000014.1, from coordinate 5,761 downwards.
GACGGGGATGGCACCTACCCTCGCAACTTTATCCCGATTCTCCTCGACGTCATGATTGACGAAGGGTTTGATTTCATCACTTGCGACCGAACCGGTCACAAGGACAAGCGCAGTAACTGGCTGCGCGTTTTTGGCAACGACGTACTGAACTGGTTTATCCTCCTGATTTACTGGGTCCGCGTACGCGATTCTCAATCCGGCATGTGGGTGTTCCGCCGGAGCATCTTGCAGTATTTGAACCTGACGAGTGACGGCATGGCCTTTTCGGAAGAGATCAAATTGGAGGCGATGTCGAAAAAGAAACTGGTCCGGTCCAAGGAATTGCCGATCTATTACAAGGAGCGGCACGGCGCCAGCAAGCTGCACATATGGCGCGACGGCCTTTCCAACCTCTTGTTCCTCTTCCGCAAGCGCTTTGGCATGTTGGGCACGGCACCCCCGCTCGTCGAGCCGCGCGAGCTGAATCTGCAAAAAGAACCGAACGCGTAGAAAGGAAATGGTCATAGTAGGTGCCGGCTCTTGAATTGACAGCGTCAGGCTACTCCTCGTGTCATAGGACAGATTCATGACGGTACGCGCAACTCTTCTCATCTCCCTGTTGGCTCTGGTCTCGCTCATGCTGATAGCCACTCCGTCGGCTTTTGCCTGCATGCCAGATGGGGACGAACCGTGTTCCCAATGTGTCATTATGCGGCGGCGGCCATCCCCTCCAGTCCGCGCCGCCGCTAGCGCCGCGCTCAATCCGGTCCCCATTCCGGTCGTCGCGAGCCCCCGCGGGGACAGCCCGTCGACCGCTATGGAAATACCCGACGCCTGGCAGACGCTCGAACCCGGCGCGAGCTTTTGGTACCGGCTGGGCGATGGAAACCTCCCGCAGCGCCTCGAAGTTTGGCTGGATGCGAACGGGCAAGGCGGCATCGGTTTTGCTGTCTATGCGCCGGACCAAATGGGTGATTTTTCGGGAAGCACGGTCCCCAAAGGACGTGGAACGTACAATCGGTCAGAGCCGAGCCACGACCTGTATTGGGTCGGGCAGGCGAATGCAGGGGGAACCTGGTTTATCGCGGTGACGAATAGCAGCGCCGCCCCAGTCTCTTTCAAGCTTGCCTACAATCGGGCCGAGACCCCGCGCTCGTGCAGGAGTTATTGGGAGTACATTGGCAAGGATTACGTTTATTGGACGGCCTGTAAGTAGACGTTGGCGTCACCATGAGACGTCGGGCTCCCCTCTTCGGTCTAGTCGTTATTTGCCTTGTTGCCACGCTTCCTTGCCTGCCCGCGGCCCGGTTTTATTTTCTGGACGACGGCTTTCTGCACCTTTTCCGCCTCTTCGAGTTTGATCGAGTGTTGCGGCAGGGAGCTATCTATCCGCGCTGGGCGCCCGATTTCGCGTATGGCTACGGCTATCCTGTTTTCAATTTTTACCCTCCCCTCGCTTACTATCTCGCCGAAACGCTGCACATCCTTGGGCTCGCCATCCCAGGAGCCCTGATCGCCGCCTTCATTTTCATTCTCGCGCTGGGGGTTGCGGGAGCCTACGCGCTCGGCGCCGAGTTATTCAAGGCCACCCTGACTCCCCACCTCTCGGCCCTCCTGACGGCCGCGGCTTTTGTTTTCTTCCCCTATTTCCTGATCGACATCTTTGTGCGCGGCGCGATCGCCGAAGCCTTGGGCGCCGCCGTCCTGCCTTGGCTGGTCTGGTCCCTCCATCGCACGATCGAGCGACGGACTCTTGGATCATCGCTGATGACCGCGGTGTGGGTTGCCATTTCACTCGTCAGCCACAATCTGACCCTGCTCCTCGTCGCTCCCTTTCTTGTCGTTTTTCTGGTTTGGGAAACCATCCATCTGCCGCGCGAGGCTCGCCTCGGCGCGCTGGCGCACCTTGTGGTGGCCGGACTGCTCGGCGGTATGACCGCGGCGATCTACTGGCTGCCCACCTTGACGGAGTTGTCCCTCGTCGCGATCAGCCAGGAGAAAAAGGCATTGATGGATCTGCTTCAAGGCAGTTTCCTTGCCCCCGCAGACCTGATCCAATCCGCTCTGCCGTATCAATATCACGATCAACCCTATCCGCTCGGACTACTGCCCATGGTACTCGCCGCCGCGGCATTGGCGGCTCTCGCGCTCATGGGAAGGGCGCTCAAAGGGCGCGGCACGCTTTTCTTCTTTGGTGCGGTCGGGCTCCTCGCCATTTTCTTCATGCTCGATGCCGCCAAGAGCATCTGGTTGGCCGTCCCGTTCCTGAGCACGGTTCAATTCGCGTGGCGCACGAGTGTTTTGATTAATCTATGTGTTGCCGTGTTGATTGGAGCGCTGCCGGCGGTGCTCTCTCTCCGTGAGAACCTCCGCGGGCTTGCGGTCGCTCTGACCGTCTTGCTCGTGGCACTCCTCGCCTGGAATGGACTGGCCAACCTTCATATGCAGGGGCTAGATAACCCGGTGGGAGACTTGACCACCGCTCAGATGGCGCGGTTCGAAGTGAACACACGCGGTTTGGGTTTTGGGTCGCAAAGCGAGTATCTGCCGCTCTCGGTCAAGTTCGTCGCGGATCGACTGCCCGCGGCACCGGTCCAGGGCAATGCCCCGGGCATCCATTTGGAGCAAGCGAGCGCGGCGCGGCAAGTACTGGACATCGCGGCCGAGCGTCCGGCGACTCTCTTCTGGCGGACCTTTTATTTTCCCGGATGGCAGGCGACCATAGATGGCCAGCCCGCTGCAACCTTCGCAAGCACCGCGCTTGGCCTGCTCACGCTGAGTGTCCCTGCGGGAAATCATCGTATTATCTTGTCTTGGGAGGATACCTGGCCTCGGCGTGTCGGCGCGCTCTTGTCCGCCTTGGGAACCTGTGCGCTTTTTGGGCTGGCTGCCCTCGCCTTCCGGCGGCGCGAGAAGGAATTGGTCGCGCTGTTGGTTCTGCTCGGATCCTTCTTGGGCATATTTTTGCTTACCACCTCGGTTGCGCTCGCAGCGGCACCACCAGCCTTGCAGTCCTCCACCGTCGATGTCTCGCCCGAGATTCGTTTGCTCGGCCTGCACATTGAAAATGCCAATTATGACTCTGCGACCTGGAAGATCGCCGGGGCGCCTGACTCGCTCCAGCTGCAGGTCTATTGGCAAGTCAAGCAACCGCTCTCGAACCAACCGTTCGTATGGCGGATAACAGATCGCGCAGGCCATGTATGGGCGACGCACACGCAAGCGGCACGCTATGGCACGGGCTTTCCCACCGCATGGATACCGGATGAAATCGTGCAAGACGAGTATGATTTGCCTCTTGCTGCAGGCATGCCGGCCGGGAAATTCGAGTTGCAGGTTGCCTTTGGCAGTTCAGGTCAGTTCGTTCCTGCGAGCACTCTCGAACTGCTGCAAGGAGTTTTACCAGCGCCTGTCGAGCCTCTGATGGCGCGGCGCGTGGATGCCCATCTGGGAGACCATATCCGCTTGTTGGGAGCCGATTTCCCTGCGGTTGCCCATCCCGGACAGGCTGTGCCCATCACTTTGTATTGGCAGGCGGAGGCCGACCTCCCGGAAGATCTGACAGTCTTCGCCCAACTACTTGACGCGGATGGCAAAATGGTCGCGCAGCACGACGGAATGACCGCCGATGGCTTTTACCCCTCTATGTTATGGAGGCCGGGTGAGGTCGTCGTCGACAAGCGCCCCATTCTCCTGCCCCGGAGCCTCGAACCCGGGGAGTATCACCTGGTCGCCGGTCTGTACCGATACGGGTCGATGGAGCGACTGCCCGTCACCACCGCAGCGGGGCCTTCGCCCGACGACGCGGTTGATTTGGGCACGGTGCTAGTTCCGATGGATGCTCAGGCCGCGCGCCCAGAGCATGCCTCCGCTATTTCTTTCGGCCCCGCGATTCGCCTCACCGGGTATGATTTAGGCGTCCAGGATGCCCGAGGGAACGTGGTCGCAAAGGGAGACGACTCGCAACCATCACGCCTGAACGCCCGGCTCGGCCAGACACTCGCCCTACGCCTGTACTGGCAGTGCCAAGTGGCATCGCCGGAAGAGCTCAAGGTCTTTGTCCATATCCTGAATCAAGGGGGTCAAATCGTCGCCCAGGAGGACAGCGCTCCCGGGAGGAACAAGTACCCGACTCGGATCTGGAGTGCAGGCGAGCAGGTTCTCGATTCGCATCTATTGCCGCTCGGACTGCCGCCCGGCCGGTACCGCATCGTAGTTGGAATGTACGATGCCACAAGTGGTGAGCGGCTCGTCGCACATGCGAACGGCGCGTCCCTGCCGGATCGCCAGGTGGAAGTGGCAGATTTGACCGTGGTGGCGAGTTCCCCATGAACCTCAGACTGCATCGGCAACCGGCCCACAATTTCATACCTCGGCGCCTCGCGCTCCTCCTCGTCGCTTTTGTCGCGCTCGCCGTCTTTTATTCGCTCATCATCCCTCTCTTTGAGGGACCGGACGAGGACGACCATTTTCGTTTTGCCACCTACCTTGCGGATTACCACGCTCTGCCGGTCCAACTCTTCGAGCCCGGCGGCGGCGCGGCCGGCCACCAGGGGTGGCAGCCTCCGCTTTACTATTCGCTCGTCGCCGCCGTCATCTCGCCGCTCGACACATCCGATTTTCCGCAGCATCTCTGGCGCAATCCAGCGGCGACCTTTGTCGGAGACCCGGCCTGCTGTGGGCGCAACATCTATTTCCACACCGACTCGGAGAACTTTCCGTTCACGCGCACGACCCTCGCCGTCCATCTGGCTCGCCTGCTGACGATCCTTCTCGGCGCGGTTACGGTGTGGGCCACCTACAAGCTGGCTGAGCTGGCTGCGGAGACATTGTGGGAGCCTCCTCTCGCCCGTTCCCTCGCCCTGGGCGCTGCCGCCGTCGTCGCGTTCAATCCGAGTTTTCTTTTCTTGAGCGCACTCGTTTCAAACGATGTGCCCCTCGCCGCCTTCTCGGCGCTCGTCCTGCTCGTGTGGGGGCGCTCTCTCCTTGGGGCGAGTGCGCCTAGTTACAGGACCGCCGCGGTGCTGGGCGTGCTCATCGGACTCGCGGTGCTCACCAAGACAACCGCCATCGGGCTGATTCCGCTCTCGGTGCTCCTGCTGCTCTTTTTGGCCTGGCGGCGGCGCGACCTTCGTTTTGCGGTTGTCGGGAATGCCATCCTGCTAGCCGTGACCGCGGTCCTCTCGGGTTGGTGGTTCCTGCGCAATCAAATCCTCTATGGCGACCCTCTCGCGTCGCGCCTTGTGGCCGCGTCCGCTCTGTTCCCACGAACGGGACCGTTGACGCTATCCGAACTGCTGCACATTTCGCTCCCGTGGATCTGGCAGACCTTTTGGGGGGGGCCGACGCCGGGTGATTTTTCGTTTCCTCTCCTTGTGGTGCTGGCGCTGGTGGCGGGAGTGGCTCTCGTCGGCACCCTATTCCTCATTCGCAAAATGAGGTTTGAGATTCGCACCCTGTCCGCATTCCTCGCTGCGTGGCTGGGCTTTATCCTCATTGCTCAGCTCGAATTCATCCGCACTACGCAGGGTGCCGACCAGGGGCGCTATCTATTCCCCGCGATCCCTGCCTTTGCGCTCTTTTTTGTCCTCGGTCTCGCCCAACTCGCCAGTCTCGCGTCTCATTACCTATCCCGCCTCCTCCCTCGATTATCACGCATCACGAATCCCGTTTCACGTTTCATTCCCTTGTCATTTGTCATTTGCTCATTTGCTATCGGCGTTTTCGTCCCCTTCGCCTACACGCTCCCCGCCTATGCCCACCCGGCACTCTTGTCCGCCGA
>JAMDCU010000076.1 GCA_023489485.1 Chloroflexota bacterium | reverse complement strand
AATCGATTTGCGTTCGATCTCGAGCATCTGGCCTTCCATATACTTCAGCGCCCAGAAGCGCTGTTCCTTACGCTGAAACGCACTCGCATATTGGCGATGGTACGCCACCAGCTTTTGCTTCAGCCCGCTCACTTGCCGGGGAGCGAGATTCAGTCCTGGTTTGCGGCCGGAGGGAGGCGGCGTCGCTTTCGAAACCCGTACGATCACGTCCTACGCTCTTTCCAGTCCGATGACTCGGAAAGAACATTATACCATCTTGAGTGTGAAGTCACGTTGTCGTACTAGGGTGTAGCCGAAAAAGGGGAAACGATGGATCAGTTGCGCCGGCGCTTCACGGTCGAACAGTCAAGGTCTTGGTGCACGGTTACTGCCAGGGCACGCTCTCCCGTGCCGACGCTCAAGCATTGCTGGGGGCGGGCAAGACGCGTTTCTTTGCACTGGTCGGGGAGCATCGCTCGGACCCGACTGCCTTTTCCATCGCTTATGGACGCGAGACGCTGGATCGGCTTTCCGTTTTCTTCAAGAATATAGCCCAAGTTTGCGAAGCGTGCTTGGCCGGGCGCACGCACGCGATGTATCTCTGAAGGGTGTGCTTGGCGACCGTCAAACCCAGCTTGAGTAATTCCCCGCGAATGCGTTCGGCCTCTCACCATCAATTCTCCTGGACCAGCCGCCGAATCAGCGCGACGGTTTCCGTGGATAGTTTGGGACGACCGCCGCGCTGGCGTGATTTGAATTTCCAGAAGAGATGAAACCCGTGGCGATGCCAGCGGAGGAGCGTGTCGGGTTTGAAGATGAGGAGTGCTTCTTTACAGTTTTTGACGCGACTGGCGAGCAGGACGAGCCAGAGACGATCAGCTTGCGAAACGGTAGGCTTTTTGACTTGGCGGTGAAGGATAATCAGTTGTTGGCGAAGCAGAGCGTTTTCAGCGACCAGGTCAGCTTTACTGCGTGTCACGTCGGTGGCAGTACTGAACACAATTGAATGGCGGGAAGGTTGAGTGATATGCAGGAGAGTATGTTCAAGGAAGGTGACGAGACGAACGACAAGTGGGGTCAGCCAATGGAAGAGAATGAGCACGCGGATCGACTCCCGGGAAGCTGTCAAAAACTTCAAGAAAGTGTATCTACCGTCCCGTTGGAGTCAAATTCCGCACGGACGGGGTTTTCAGCCACCACAGGACGTAGTAGCGTTCCAGCATCGGGATAACCTCCTCCTTGCAAGATGTGATGAGATTATCCGGCTGGAACCGAGGAAAGGCAATTGGAAAAAGAGAAACCCACGGGAAGTATTACGTGGCCGGTTTGCAACCCCCGGCTCGGTGGTTCAAGTCAAAGATCGTGCAGCGGCCACATAATCAGGAGAGGCACACAACCTGGACAATCTCTCGGCGAATGTTTGTGCGGCTAATGAGTTCTTTCCCGGTCACAATATGGAAGCGGTCTATCTGCCCACCGATGCCTCGTGGCTGAATGCAATTGAATCCGAATTTACGGCCCTCCATGCGGCCACGCTCAAGAACTCGGATGATTCGTCCCATCTGCTGCGGCGGCGTCGGATCTATCGTTACTTGCATTGGCGTAACAAGGAGCACGCAAGTGCCAAATGCTACATCGCTCGATTTATGCGTTAGATCGTTTGAATGGCACTAGATCCATTCGCATCACACAAACTACCCATTCGGGTGTTGGCAATCCGACCCTGAACTCGTATAATAGGTTTCATTAGAGTGAAATTTCTTCAATATGTGAAAGCGGTCACAAGGGGGGACGGGAGAGAGGTTTACCAGCATGCCTGACACAAATTCTCTCCAAGAATTAGGTATCACTCTGCAAAAGCTCCGCGAAAAGCGGGGGTTGACCCTGGAGCAGCTCTCTCAGAGAGCCTGTGTCAGCATGGGTCTCTTGAGCCAACTCGAGAGAGGTTTGGGGAACCCCTCCTACGACACGATCCATAAGCTCGCGACGGGTCTGGGCGTTCCGATTGCATCTTTTTTTGACGGAACAGGTTCGTCCAATCAAGTCGTGGTCAAACGATCGGAGAGAAAGCGCCTCAGCTTCCCTGATATGAATGTCACGTACGAACTCCTGAGTCCTGACTTGAATCGTGCGATCGAATTGCTCTGGATAGAGCATGCTCCCGGTGTCATTACCAAAGATCATCCGCACAGTCACCACGGCGAGGAATGTGCCGTACTCCTCAAGGGAACTCTTGAAATCCACATCGGCGGTGAGAAATTCGTACTCGAGGCTGGAGATAGCATCTATTTTCGAAGTATTCTGCCTCATTGGTATCACAATCCGGGATCAGAAAAAACTATCGCCATCTGGGCGATTACTCCGCCCTCTTTCTAACGTCCTCTCGGTTTGAGCAAGCACGAATGACCTGGCATAAATGGGAGAGGAACACACATAAGCAAAATGAGCTGACTTGCGAACTAATCCGCTTACTATTTCCCTCGATTTAACTGGGATCGTATATTAGACGAGAATCCGGGCTCCAGTTGATCGTGACTGGTTGAGCGAGTTGGTAAGTCGTGTAATGACAGCAGGCGACAGATCTCCGCTGATTGAGTGACGTGCCGTCTTGTTCAGGCGAGGAGATGCTCTCTGGTGCAAGAGATATCTCTGTACGGTCTCGGCGGGCAAGGAGTCGTTGTCGCGGCTCATCTTTTGACCAGTGCAGCGGGCGTGTACGAAGGCCGGTACGCGCAAAGCATCCCTGCGTTCACCCCGGAGCAACGCGGCGCTCCCGTCTATGCGCATGTTCGCCTCTCTGACGAGCCCATTCTTCCTCACTCGTATATATACAAGCCCGACTGTATTGTCTCGTTCCTCTGGAATGCTACCCCCTGGGCTCAATTGATCCATAAGGGTCAACGTCCAGTGTTTTGCGTAGCCAATCTCCCTCATTCTCAATCTCCCGAATTATTCAAGTTAGGTCTTTGCGGCGGCTTTCTTGATGCCAATGCAATAACGCAAGAGACCTTTGGCACAGCTACCCCTCCCAATGCCGCCATGCTCGGGGCCTTTGCGGCCACAACCGGCTGGATCGGTATAGGCGCTCTGGTTCAAGCCATTTTGGCGTTTTGGCCAGGCGAACGAGGGGAAAGAAACGCGCTCGTAGCAAGAAGAGCCTTCAAGAACATCACCAAGTTCTGAGGAGTTTCGTGGCGACTAGGGTTGTCCTGAGCGGAAACGGGGCGGTTGCCTATGGGGCCCGTCTATCTCGGATCCAAGTCGTCTCAGCGTACCCGATTACGCCCCAGAGCGCGATTCCCGAGGGCCTGGCGAAGGCCATTAGTGCAGGCGAGCTGAATGGGCGCTATCTGCGTGTGGAGTCGGAGCACTCGGCGCTCGCGGGTGCCATTGGTGCCTCCCTCGTCGGTGCGCGGGCGTTTACAGCTACCTCGTCAGTCGGGTTGGAGTTGATGCACGAAGTCCTGGGTCTCGCCGCCGGGTGCCGTCAACCCATCGTCATGGCCGTCGTCAACCGCGCCATCTTGGGACCGTGGAATATTTGGGGCGATCAATCCGATATGATGGGAACGCGAGACCAGGGATGGCTTTCGCTCTGCGCCGCGACGGTCCAAGAAGCGCTGGATTTTGTGATTATAGCCTACCGAATTGCCGAGGATCGAAGGGTCTTGCTGCCCGTGATGGTGAACTTGGACGGTTTCTTCCTTTCGCATGTCAGCGAAGTGCTATCCCTGCCAGATCAATCGCAAGTAGACGCATTCTTACCACCGCGAGCTCTATCTCCCGTTCGTCTGGACGTCGATGAACCGATGGTGGTCAACACCCTGACGCCTCCGGATGAATACACGGAAGTCAGATACCGGCACAGCCAAGCGATCGACGCGACGTGCGAAGTCATTCCTGAGGTCATGGCCGAGTTCGAATCTCATTTCGGTCGGCATTATGCCCCGGTCGAATGCTTTGGTCCGCCAGACTCCAAAGTCGTTCTAATCGGCATGGGTTCGGTGTGTGGAACGATTCATCATGTGCTCCAGAAGTATGCACTCGAACGTGCCAAGTTGGTCAAGCTCACCGCGTTCCGTCCCTTCCCGGCCAAGCAAGTGCGGGCAGTGTGTCGGGGCGCGCGGGTGGTGGGAGTCATCGAGCGAAGCCCTGCATTGGGATATGTAGGTCCTCTGACGAGTGAGGTGAGGGCAGCCCTTTACAACCTTGACAGCCCGCCTGGAGTCCGTGGCTTTGTGGCCGGCTTGGGAGGACGTGATATCAGCCCTAGGACTATTGAGAAGATCATCCAGTCGTTGCTCAAACCGGAAAGTTCACCGGATGGGTTTCGCTCCTGTTGGATCGATGTGCTTCCGGACAGGCCTCTATGAGCGACTTGCGAGAGGGTTTCGTCACAGATCTCTTACAGCCAGGACTAACCACGTGTGCCGGATGTGGAATGGCGATAGCCTTTCGCCTGCTCCTAAGCCAAATCGGACCCCGCAGCATCCTCGTCATCCCCCCGGGTTGCGGATATATCTTCATCGGCATGGGATCCAGAACGCCCCTTCAGATTCCGGCGTTCATGGGGAACCTTGGGGCAACGGCGGCCTATCTTTCCGGTATGCAAGCAGGTCTAGAGGTTCTGGGCAAGTCCGATCTCCATCTGGTCGGCTTCGCCGGAGACGGTGCCACCGTCGATATTGGATTGCAGTCTCTTTCCGGAGCGCTGGAACGGGGGCAACGGTTTCTCTACGTGTGCTATGACAACGAGGGTTACATGAATACCGGAGCTCAAGGAAGCGGGTCAACACCGATAGGGGCACTGACGACGACGACTCCGGGGAGGAAGCTGACGCCGCGTAAGGATATTGCTCGGGTCATCGCTGCCCATAACCCGGCCTACGTCGCTACAGCATCAGTTGCATACCCGGAAGAGTTGAAAAGAAGCATCCAGCGTGGCTTGGCGGCGGAAGGCTCTGCTTTTATTCACCTTCATGTCCCATGTCCTACGGGTTGGCATTACCCACCCGATGCGACGATCGAGATTGCTCGCTTGGCGGTAGAAACGGGCCTGTTCCCTCTCTACGAAATCATCGACGGTCAACAGAGGTGGATCCAGCCGACAGGACCACTGAGACCGGTCAAGGACTATGTTCTCACGCAAGGCCGCTTCGAGGGGCTCACCGAAGAGCAGATTGCCAACATACAAGAGGATGCGATCAAGGGCATTGAGAGGTCGAGAGCAAATTCAATGGGGGGATTAAGGCATGCTGGATGAGCGATGGCCTGTTGCGCGGCGAGCCCCCCAAGAAGGGAACACTCGTGTGGGATGGCGAGACCGACGACCAGCGCACACCAACCGAGTTGGCCCCTGCACTGTGAGTTGTCCGAATAATACAAAAATCCCTCAGTGTCTCCAATTGCTCAGACGAGGTGACCTGATCGGCGCTTGGCGTTTGTGGGTGGGTGATAATCCTTTGCCCGCGGTCCTGGGACGAATTTGCTACGCTCCGTGCGAAGAGAACTGCAATCGCAGTCCGTATGATGAGCCGGTATCGGTCGCCAACCTGGAGCGGTTCTTGGGCGATTATGCTCTGGAGCACTCCCTGCAACTCCCATCGCCACCCGAGCGAAGGAACACAAAGGTGGCGTGTGTCGGTTCAGGTCCTGCGGGCTTGGCATCTGCGTATCACCTAGCTCGTCATGGCTATGCCGTGACCGTTTTCGAAGCGCTTCCGGTGGCTGGTGGAATGCTGAGAGTCGGAGTTCCGAAATTCAATTTGCCCACAAGGGTGCTGCAGGCCGAGATCAACCGGCTGCTGGCTTTGGGCATTGAAATCAAGTTGGACACTCCAGTAACGGACCTCGACCTGTTATTCACCGAGGATTATCAGGCTGTCCTCCTCGCAGTGGGGGCCCATCGCGGCTACAAACCAGCTATTCCTGGAGCCGATCTGCCCGATGCGCTGGTAGGGGTGGAATTCCTCCATCATGCGCGCTCGGGTAGGCGAATCCGAGTCGGCAAACATGTAGTGGTGGTCGGCGGAGGGAACGTAGCTATTGATGTCGCTCGCACTGCATTTCGTTTCGGCGCCAAGCAAGTCGACATCCTCTGCTTGGAACGCGCCGACACCATGCCCGCTCACCCTCGGCAAATCGGTGCGGCAGAAGCGGAAGGAATTCGAATCATTGACGAGCGGGCGGTGGCGGAAATCCTCCATGAAGAGCGCCATATTTCCGGGGTGCGCTGCCAGCAAGTCGCTGCCCTAAACATGGACCCGGTTGGCTGGTTCACTTGGGAGACCCGCCCTGGGTCAGATCAGGTTCTACCTTGCGACATGGTTATTTTTGCGGCAGGTCAAGCGCCCGAGGTCGAGTTCATCTCGAGGGCGGGTTCGGTGCGGCAAACCCCAAGAGGCAATATCGCGGTGGACACGGCGACCCTAATGACCGACCGGCGGGGTGTGTTTGCAGCGGGGGACGCGACGCCCGACTGCGGAACCGCCGCGCGGGCGCTGGCCCAGGGAAAACGTGCCGCTCAATGTATCGACGCCTTTTTGCGAGGCGAACTTCCCGCTCCCAACGGAAAAGCCCCAACGGTCACTTACGAAACGCTGAATCCCTTCTACTTTTCTCCGACAGTTCGAAATTCATTGACCGGGCGTTTCGCCGGGGAACATCAGCGGAATTTTCGAGAAGTCTACGGCACGGGATACGATGTGTCCACGGCGAAGAACGAAGCGGCGCGCTGTTTCAGTTGCACCCAGTGCTTCGAGTGCGATAACTGCCGCACCTTTTGCCCCGATATGGCCATCAAAAAGCTGGGGCCGGGAAACGGCTATCATTTTGAAGACAGCTATTGTAAAGGATGCGGGATCTGTGCACGGGAATGTCCCTGCGGCAGCATTCAGATGGTGGCCGATGCAAACTGAGGTCTGAACTGGGGCGTCGCTCGATCGCAAATTCGCAGCTTCGTCGCCTGGGCCGCCGGGGAAGAGCGCTTGCTGAAAGCTATGAACGACCGAGGAAGGTGCCCGTTTCCACCAACGGGTTGATAGGGGGTGATTCGATGTGAGGAAACTGACGGATACATTCGTGTTGCGTGGTCGAGCCTGGGTCTTTGGCGATCAACTCGACGCCGATTGGCAAATCTGCTCGCTCGAGACCATGGCTCAACTCAAGAGCCCAGGCGGGGGTTTCTTGACGGGGAAATTGGGTAAGGTGTGTTTGGAGAACGTAGACCCTGAGTTTAGCCGCTGCGTCCAGCCGGGAGATTTCATCGTCGCCGGTGAGAACATGGGCTATAGCGCCTCCTGCCTGGATTGTGAAATGGAGGATCCGCATGCGATGGGTGCTGCATCGCTCGCCATCAAGGAGGCTGGGGTTGGTGCCGTACTGTGCGAATCGAGCAACGCGAATTTCATGATGACATCGCTCAATCTGGGATTACCGGTCGTGGAATGTCGCGGCCTGCGGGACAAAGTGCATCAAGGAGATCACCTTCAAGTCAATCTCGCTGCAGGCACCATTGTTAACCTCACGACGGGAGACGAAATGCGGTTCCCGCTCTATCCCGAGTCGCTCCTCGAGAGGATCGCGGTGGGAGGATTGTATCCCCATCTCAAGCATAAAGTGGCGAACGAAATGTCAGGAGAAGAACAATGAGACCGACGACGAAGCTGCAGGAGTTGTTCAATCGGAAAGGACGAGTCATCATCGGCGCGGTCGTGGGTTGCGCATTGGATGCGCGCATCATCGAAATGACGGGCTACGAGGTAGCCCATATTTCGGGGGCGATGACCGCCGCCACAGTTTACGGACTCCCCGATGCCGGCCTTATCACGGCCACGGAAATGATCGACAATGCGAGACGAATCGCCTCCTGTGTCAAAATCCCCGTCATTTGTGATGCCGATCAGGGCTTTGGCAACGCCATTAACGTGCGTCGCACCGTGCAGGAGTTCATTCGCGCGGGGGTTGCCGGCATCCACATCGAAGACCAGCCCTTTCCGAAGCGCTGCGGGTTTGTCAAGGGCAAGCAGATCATCTCGTTCGAAGAGGCCGTGGGCAAGTACAAGGCTGCGGTGGATGCCAAGAACGAACTCGATCCAGATTTCGTCATCATTGCTCGCTGCGATGCTCGCGGGACGGTGGGTGGTTCGGTCGAAGAAGTGATCCGCCGTTTGAGAGCTTACAAAGAAGTCGGCGTGGATGTGGTGTATCCGGAAGCACTTCTTTCCCGGGAAGAAATCAGGCAGGTCCGGGCGGCGGTCGACGGACCGATGTTTTGTACGCTAGGCTTCATCCAGCCCCCGGCAACTCCAGACGAACTCGTCTCGCTGGGGCTTTCCTTGTGGCCCGAGTTTGGAATGATTCAAGCGCGGGTTCAGGCGTACTGGGAATTTGCGAACGACTTTAAAGTGCGCGGTACGCAAGCGCATGACGCATGGGAAAAGCACGCGTGGAATCATCCTGTGCCGCACACCTTCGACCTTGTCGGCTTTCCGGAGGTCGCCGAGGCGGAGGAGAAATACCTGCCCGTGGAATGGCTGGCGAAGTATGAAGGATCGCGTGGACTTTACGAGCCGCGCAAGGACAAACGCACGGAACCGCAGAAACCGTTCTAGCGCAAACCGCGGAGTATATCCAGGAACCCCAAAGGAAGGAGATTCGCCATGGGTCAGACCATTACAGAGAAAATTCTCTCTAGAGCAGCGGGAAGGCCGGTATCGCCTGGGGAGTACATTGAGGTTAGCTCCCGCGTTCCCATCACGATGGGTAGATTTACGGGTGACCGGACAAGCCCCATGATGAAAGAGTTGGGGGTCGACAAGTTATTCGACCCGAACCTCATTCACTTTGTAGATGGGCATATCGGAACGTCGCCCTCCCACAACGCGGGGGAGGCTCGCTCGCGCACGCGCGAGTTCGGCAAGCGCATGGGCATTCCGCTCGAAAATATCTTTGAGCTAGGTAGGGCGGGCATCGAGCACGTCGTCAGCGGCGATAACGCCTGGGCACTGCCCGGCGAGATTTTCATGTGCGCGCACAACAACGGCCACACGACGACCTCAGGTGCATTGGGCGCCTTCGCCTTTCCTCTGACGTTCGGCTCGAACAACTATCTGATAACCGGCAAGACGTGGGTGAGAGTGCCGGACAGCGTCAAGATTGTCGTAAACGGAAAGCTGCCCAAGGGTGTCGTGGGCCGTGACGTGGTCGAGTACGCCCTCGGGCAGATCGGCCCAATTGCCTCGGCCGGCAAGGTGATCGAGTGGGTGGGACCGGCGATTGACGATATGAGCATCGATAGTCGCTTCACCCTATGCTGCAATGCGCTGTTTTTTGGCGCCTGGACGGCGATCATCAACCCGGACCAAAAGTGCATCGAGTATGTGAAATCGCGGAATCCGAATCCTTTCGAGCCGTTATATAGCGATCCTGACGCCAGCTATGCCCATGTCTTTGAGATAGACGTATCGAACCTCGTCCCGCAAATAGTGCCGCCACCGGAGCGATATCACGTACATCCGGTGACCCAGCATGAGGGCAAGCCGATCAACCGTGGCTTTGCGGGGTCGTGTGCGAATGGCCGGATGGAAGATATGCGGATGGTGGCTCAGGTTCTTAAGGGACGCAAGATCCATCCCGA
This sequence comes from Chloroflexota bacterium, assembly GCA_023489485.1. GTDB lineage: Bacteria > Chloroflexota > Anaerolineae > UBA4142 > UBA4142 > JAMDCU01. The sequence continues at coordinate 29,037 of JAMDCU010000076.1, read as the reverse complement.
AGTCGTCTTCAACATTACGCCGGGTACGGATCGGATCCTAAAGCAATGCGTCCAAGAAGGGCTGATGGAGATTTTCCTCGAAGCCGAGGCGATCGTGCCGGTACCCTCCTGCAGCATGTGCGCGGGTTTGACAACCCCCTTGGGCGCGGGAGATGTGTGCGTCGCCACCGGTACCTGCAACTACCGCGGTCGAATGGGTAGCCGGGATGCGGAAATCTATCTGGCCAATGCGGCGACCGTAGCCGCGTCGTGCGTCGAGGGCAAGATTGCGGACCCACGCAAGTACTTATGAAAGGAGGAGAAGATGACAACGAAACTGAAAGGACGGGCGTGGACGTTTGGTGACGTGATGGATGTGGACTGGGAGATTTGCCCTTTCGAGATCTTTCAACAATTCATCGCGAAGGGGAAAATGCCCACGCCGGAGGATTTGGGGCAATACTGCATGACGACGGTGGACCCGAACTTTCCCAAGAAAGTAAAGAAGGGTGACTTTATCGTCGCGGGGGAGACGTTTGGATACGGGCACGACCACGATCACGCTTGCAAGGCGATTAAGGGGGCGGGGGTCGCGGCAGTCATCTGTGACTCAACCAGCGGAAACTTCTTCCGGATGTCACTGGAGCACGGGCTGCCGGTTGTGCAGTATCCGGGAATACGCAAGCTAACAGCGGAAGGAGATGAAATCGAGTTGGACCTGGCGGGGGGAGTGATTAGGAACATGACGAAGGGCAAGGAATATCATTTCATCCCGTATCCATCGTTTCTCTTGGAGATGATCGAAGCCGGGGGGCTCTACCCGCGCCTCAAGCAAAGGGCGGCCGCGGGAAAACTCTGAAACGGGCTGATCGGAGGCCACGATTTGCCAAAGGAGGAATCGGAGATGAAAGCGGAACATGAACGAGAAGAAATGCAAACAAGCGACTTGGATCGCAGGCAATCCCTCGCGATTGATCGGCGCACCTTTCTCAAGCTGCTCGGCCTGAGTGCGGGCAGCTTGGTTCTGCCCAGTGTATTGGCGTCGTGCAGCCCGGCACCGGCGCCGGCCGCGACCGCGGTCCCGGCCGCCACCGCCGTTTCCGCCAAGGCCGCCGGACCTGCCGGAGATGTCGTCTCGGAAATCACTGCCACCTATAGCACAGCCGTAACGTGGAGCGCGGACGGCTGGCGCAAGTTCAAAACCGATTTGGAGTCCATCGGGTTCCGTGTCAAATTGAATCCAGTCTCCAATGACCAATGGCTGGATGTCATGATCAAGCATACGTTTGGAGACTTGACCACAGGGGTGGCGTACTCCCGGCTGGAGCGGGTTGACCCGAATGAGTTGTTGCTTTCGCGCGGCAGTTCGACTGAGGCGCCAATCGGCAGGCGCAATTTCGGCGAGTGGGTCGATCCGAAATACGACCAGTTGTACAACGCACAGGCGAAAGAGGTAGACCCCGCCAAGCGGAAAGAGCTTGTTTGGCAAGCGACTCAGGTCATGGCGGACAATTATTACTATCTCGCCGTGGGGTACCCGGACCTCATTCACGCCTACGACACCGAAGACTGGGAGGGAGTGGTGCCCACCGTTGGAAACGGGATCGCGGGGACGGAATTCCCTTGGACTTACATCAACATCAAGTCCAAGACCGGAAAGAAGCGCTTGATCGTCGGCCGGCCCGCTGACGCGCGGACCACGAACGTGATTGGCCCCGCCAACGCGTGGCGCGACGAGGGTAAATTTATTTACGACCGACTTGTTCAGCTCGACAAAGACATGAAAATCATCCCCTGGGCGGTGGAATCCTGGAAGAATGTGGACCCGCTGACTTGGGATGTCACTCTGCGGGCGGGCATGAAGTGGCATGACGGTGTACCGGTCACCGTCGAGGATCTCAAGTTCACCTTTGACTACTGGATGAAGTACAAGCCTGGCATGATGACCATCGCTTTCGACCCATTGAAGAGTGTGGATATAGTGGGGGACCGAACGGTGCGGTTTGTGACCAAGCAGCCCTATGCCGCGTTTGTCGGCAGTCTCCTGCTCGTCTCGTTCATCATGCCCAAGCACCAGTGGGATGGATTGTTGGAGAAACAAGGCAAGACAGATCCGCGTGATCTCATCATCGATAATCCCATTGGGAGCGGGTTCTTCAAGTTCGGCCACCATATTCAGGATCAAGAGATGCTGCTCGTGGCGAACAAGGACCATTGGGCGGCACCCGCCTACGATGAGCTGCTTTTCAAGGTCATCCCCACTTTGGATGGGATCATGGGGCAGTTACAGACAAAAGAGATTGACATGGCAAACGTGAATTTGACCCCTTCCCAGGCGCAGGAGCTTCAGAAATCCAAGCACCTCGCCATCGTAAACACCCCATCGTTTGACAACCACTATCTTATTCCTCAAATCCAGTTCAATCTCAAGCCGAAATTGCCCTGGGCGGATATCGAACTTCGCAAAGCCGTGCAGCACGCGATCGATCGGCCATTTGTGGTCAAGGTGCTGTGGGAAGGCGCGGGTTCGCTCTCGGGCGACCCCGTCTTCGGACCGGCCCACCCATACTACAATCCCAATATCCCGGCCATCCCCTTCGATCTGAACAAGGCCAAGGACATTCTGAAATCGGCGGGGTACACTTGGGACGACAAGGGACTGTTGCACTATCCGCCGGCTTCGGATACCAAATACCAAGAGCGAATCAAGACTATGATCGCGAGTTGACAAGAGGACTCGAACAACGGCCGACCGTCTTGTATTCGCGATGCTTGATCACCTACTTGCGAAAGGGCAGCAATGTCGCTCTTAGAAATCAGAGATCTCAAAATCCATTACCGAACCCAACACGGGTATGCGCAGGCCGTCGACGGTGTTTCTTTCGCCGTCGAGCACAATGAATGCCTGGGGCTGGTGGGCGAATCGGGTTGCGGCAAATCCACCTTGGTCAAGTCGGTCCTGAGACTGTTCCCGCCGAATGGATTCGCCGCGGGCGGGCACATCTTTTTCCAGGGTCGCGACATTCTGGCTTTGGGTTCGGGTGATCTTCGCCGGCTGCGTTGGAAAGAGATTTCAATGATCACACAGAGCGCGATGAATGCACTGGACCCGGTGCAGCGAGTAGGTGATCAGGTCATCGAGAGCATCGTCGCCCACGAGAAGGTCGGTCGTGCTGAGGCGATGCAGCGGGCTGAGGAGCTGTTTGAACTGGTGGGCTTGGACCGGAAACGTGTGCGCGATTATCCGCACCAGTTCAGCGGCGGAATGCGCCAGCGTGTGATGATCGCGATGGCTTTGTCTCTGAATCCCATTCTCATCCTGGCGGACGAACCCACCACCGGGCTGGACGTTGTCACTCAGGATCAAATCCTGCGTCAAGTGCGACAGATCCGCCAAGAGTTCAAGAAGGCGATGCTCCTCGTGACGCACAATATGGCGGTGGTGGCCGAGAACTGTGATCGCGCGGCGGTGATGTACGCGGGCAAGATCATGGAAATCGGGCCCACGCGGCAAGTACTGGAGCATCCGTATAATCCGTACACTTTGGGGCTGCGCAACGCCTTCCCGAGTATGAAACAAGATAGAATACTCATCTCGATTCCCGGCTCGCCACCTAACCTCGTCAACCCACCGCCAGGCTGTCGTTTCTACGATCGCTGTCCATTCCACTCCAACGTTTGCCGAGAAGAGATGCCGCCACTGACCCAAGTGACGAGCGATCAATCAACGGCTTGCCATCATTGGACCCGTATCGAGGAAATCCGCGAGTTGGCAAAACGCGAGGAGACTTGGCAGGCATTCGGCCCTGCAGGAGGGGCCAAGAAGCGAATGGCGCACTTGGTGGGCAACTGAAGGGTCAAGAGGAGAATTACCGATGAAAGGGACCACACGTTTCCGTAAATTGCTTGCCACGGGAGACCCCTTCTGGGCTCCCATGACGTATGATGCACTCAGTGCCCGAATTGCCGAGGCCGTCGGCTTTGAGGCGGTGTTTGTCTCAGGGTCCTCGGTCTCGGCGGCTTTCGCAGGGGTACCGGATGCGGGATTGACGACCATGAGCGAAGTCTTGACGGTCGCCCAGAACGTTGTGAACTCGGTCAATGTCCCGGTGATTGTGGACATCGATACCGGCTGGGGGAATGCCATCAACGTCCGTCGCACTATACAATCGTTCGTCCGCGCGGGTGCGGCCGCGGTGTTGCTCGAGGACCAACAAGCGCCCAAGCGCTGCGGCCACATCGCGGGCAAGCAAGTCATTCCAATCGAAGAGGCCGTGGGTAAGTATCGCGCGGCGGCGGATGCCAAGAATGAGATTGATCCGGACTTTGTCGTCATCGCAAGAAGTGATGCGCGAACGGCGGCGGGTGGCAGTCTAGATGAAGCAATTCAACGGGGATGGGCATACAAGAACGCCGGCGCCGACATGATTTTTCTGGAAGCCCTGTTGGGGGTTGACGAGATTGTGCGTGTCGCACGCGAGATCCCAGGTCCCAAGATGCTTAATAACGGAGTTGGACAGACTCCGGCATTGCCGCTGAGTCAGGTTAAGGACTTGGGCTACGCGTTGGTTGTGAGTGGGCCGATGTATCAGGCGGCGGGCAAAGCCATGTGGGATTTTGCGACGGCTCTCAGGCAGGATGGAGTCGCCGCATTGCAGAACCTCAGAGAATCTGTGAAAGGACACCCCCTGGAAAATATGCACGCCTTTGCCGGATTCGGGGAGATTCGGAAGATGGAAGACAAGTACTTGCCTGCGGAAGAGGTTACGCGCAAGTACTCGGATACCATTGGTCAACGGTTCTAGTGCATGGCCGAGAAAAGGAAGCCGAGCGCGACCGGGTGGAGAGGTGATTAAGAACGTGACGAAGCGGGAACCAGGTCCAATCACAATCCGTGGTATGGGCCAAACAAGGAGCGGACAATCCCCGCGCGGTGGGACGCTGAGCTGCAAGCGCGGGTGCCCCAAGTAACAAAAGAGGTCCGTCTCGCCGACTGCACCGTGGCGGAAGGACTCGATGCTGTAGGCTGCCATCTCAGTTGGTGCTCCAAGATCGAGTTGGCGGTTAGGCTGGATGAGATTGGAGTAGGAGCCATCACAACCTCGGGCGCATGCTCCTGCAAAGAGGAAGTGGACTGGGTCAAGGCCGTAAAACGGCGGGGGTCAAGGGTTTGGTTCTCAACAAGGTGGCTGGTTATCGTCCCCCGCTGAGACCCGGCTGGAAAGTGCGAATGGATCTGAAGACGGATGTGGGCAGAGATGGCTTTCTCGTCGATTCCTTCTGGGAATGGTCCGACGTGGTTTCGGATTTTTCCGGGAAGATCACCTAAGGACAGGCGATCGACGCCATCGGCCAAGCTACGCAGTATGCCAAGAGAAAATGTGTCCACGTCAATTATGGTCACGGCGAGCAGATGCGGCATCGCTTATCCGCGGCCCTGTCCTTCTGCTAGGCGGCTGTTGATGCGGGTGCCGACTCGATCTACCCGTGGGACAGCCGGGGGGACTGTAATCCATTGGTCGCGCAATATATTGTGAGCAAATTCAAAGAGATTGCGGGGGATCGTCCCTTCTACATTCAGTTTCACAACGACTTGGGAATGGAGCGTTCATGGAGAATGGCTCAGGGCATCGCGGTTCCGGGGAGGAGCCGCCGGAGACCTCCTCAGGGTTGGCTGCCCAGGTAGTGGGGCGGCAGCCTTTTAAGAGCATGCTGGGAGGCAATATCCTTTCCCCGCGCCGCACGCGCTTTTGGACCGACATGGTCGACATCTGGGGTTGTCAGGATAGCGAACAAGATCTGGCAGAAATCAAAGAGCGCTTGACCCACACGATTATCTTTCGGCGGGGCGCTATTGAGATAAATGAATTCAAGGAAATCTGCGAGGGAGTCCTCGAACATGGAGTGAACAAGGACTTGGTAGAAGATCACTCCGGAAGCATGACAAAGGACAAGAAGTGGACGCCGGACCTGATGAGAAACTAGTCCAAGTTAAGGGACTCAAAAAGTATTACCCGTTGCAGCGCGGAATGTTTTCGCCACTCTCCGGTACGGGCAAAGAAAAGTATCTCAAGGCGGTGGATGGAGTTGATCTCTCCATCGGCGCGGGCGAGATTGTTGGGCTGGCCGGCGAAAGCGGTTGCGGCAAGACCACGACGGGTATGACGATTCTCCATCTGTATGAACCCACCGCGGGGCAGGTCTTTTTCGAAGGGCGAGAACTCGACCGCAAATCTGCCGGCGCACTGCGACAATTTCGCCGGAAGGCGCAGATCATTTTTCAGGATCCGTTCGGATCATTGAACCCGCGCTTTACCGTCAAGCGAACGGTGATGGAGCCGCTCATCATCCACGGGATCGGGCATACGGAAGCAGAACGTCTCGAGCGAGTCCGCTTCGCTCTCGAACTGGCAGAATTGGTTCCCCCCGACCAGTTTCTAAATCGTTTTCCGCACGAGCTCTCCGGCGGGCAGAGACAGCGCGTCGCCATCGCCCGAGCCATCGTCCTTGAGCCAAAGTTCATCGTGGCGGATGAGCCGGTGTCCATGCTCGACGTATCTATCCGCGCGGGCATTCTGCACTTGCTTCAGTTTTACGCCGATGAACTCAAGATGGGCATCCTCTACATTTCGCACGATTTATCCACCATGCGGCACATATGTAAGCGAGTGGGCATCATGTATCTGGGGAACGTGGTTGAGATAGGTCCAAAAGACAGTATCCTTGATTATCCGCACCATCCCTACGCCCAAGCGCTCATTTCCGCAGTTCCGATCGTCGAAGCCGGGTTTACGCGGCAGCCGCTCTCCATCAAAGGCGAGATTTCTGATGCCATTGACATCCCGGAAGGTTGCCGGTTCTCGCCGCGTTGCCCGTTTGCGATGGAGCGCTGTCTGGAGAATAGACCTGAATTACGCGCGGTCGGGTTGGGTGTCCAGGTCGCGTGTCATCGCTACTGAGGTGTACAGAGCCACCCCAACGGGGAGGTGTGTATCGAAGAGAAAGACGTAGTTCGCCGACAGTTTGGTCGTTTTGCGGAGCGCTACGCGATTAGTTCCAGTCAAGCCAAAGGGCAGAGTCTCCAACGCCTTGTCGAACTGGCACAGCCGGTATCGTCCGATCGGGTTCTAGATATTGCAACTGGAGCAGGTTTCACTGCCGCGATCCTGGCCCCCCATGTTGCGCGTGTTGTCGCGGTGGACATGACTACCGAGATGCTGTTGCAGGCGTGGACTGTTGCGTATCAACAGAATCTGAGCAACATCATCTTCTGTCGTGCGGATGCAGAAACACTGCCCTTCAGGTCTGAAGCGTTCCACTTGGTAACGTGCCGCCTTGCGTTACATCATTTTCGAGAGGTGCGAAAATACGTAAGCGAGATGGCGCGAGTTTGTCGGCGAGGAGGACGCATAGCGGTTGTGGATAGTGTGGTCCCCGATGATCCGGATGTGGCGCTTTGGATCAATCAATTCGAAAAGCGACGCGATCCGTCGCATCACTGGTCCTACCCGCTCTCTCAGCTGGTGCGGATCTTTGCTGACGAGGGACTGGTCATCACTGGATGCGAGAGTGCGCCGACGACGACGGTATTTCAGGACTGGACTTGGCGGATGGGAGTGCCGTCTGAAGTTGAGAGGGAATTGGAAATCGCTCTGCTAAATGCTGATGCGGCGGTGCAGCACATCATGAGACCGGGAGTAGAAAATGGAAAGCTTGTGTTTCAGCTGATGCAGGGAACCATTCTGTGTCAGAAGGCAACGGGGGCACAAGAGCCAATTCCACAATACGGAGGGATTGATGAAAGGGACGACGCGTTTGCGCGAACTGCTTGCGAAGGGGGAGCCGGTCTGGGCGCCGATGGCGTATGACGCGCTCACAGCCAAGATTGCCGAGCGGGTCGGTTTTGAGGCGGTGTTCGTCTCCGGCGGCTCACTCTCGGTTTGCTTCACGGGGCTTCCGGATGCCGGATTGACGACGATGACCGAAGTCCTGACGGTCGCCCAAAACATCGTGAACTCCGTCAATGTCCCGGTAATTGTAGACATTGATACCGGCTGGGGAAACGCGATCAACGTGCGCCGGACGATCCAGGTCTTTGCTCGGGCCGGGGTGGCGGGAGTTCTCCTTGACGACCAACTGGCACCGCAACGTTGCGGCTGGGTCGCCGGCAAGCAAGTCATCTCTCTTGAGGAGGCGGCCGGCAAATACCGGGCGGCGGCCGATTCCAAGAATGAGATTGATCCGAATTTTGTCGTCATCGCAAGAAGTGATGCGCGCGGAGCGGTGGGAGGGAGCTTTGAAGAAGCCGTTCGGCGCGGTTGCGCCTATATCGAAGCAGGCGCCGACATGGCGTTCCTGGAGGCGTTGACCAGCCTTGAGGAGGTCGAGCGGGCGGGACGCGAAATCCCCGGACCGAAATGGTTCAACTACTTTGCCATCAAGGGCACGACTTGGACGATGAGCCAGATCAAGGAACTGGGCTACTCGTTGATTGTGACGGGGGCATTCTACCAGGCGGCAGGCAGAGCCGTCTGGGATTTTGCGACCGCGCTTAAGCAAGATGGGGTCAGCGCGATGCGGAACTTGAATCAATCGATGAAAGGGCATCCATTGGAGAACATGCATGCCTTCGCGGGCTTTGCCGAGATTCGGCAGATGGAAGAAAAGTATTTGCCTGCGCAGGAAGTGACACGCAAGTACGCCGAGACCATTGGTCAACGGTTTTGATTCTAAACAACCCTACATGAAGGAGGCGTTAGCATGGGGATGACGATCACGGAAAAGATATTGGCGCGCGCAAGCGGTCAGCCCTTCGTCCTACCGGGTGACACGGTCGAGACCAAAGTAGATGCTGTGTGGGTAACGGAAATCGGCGGCGAGCGGCTGACAGACCTTTTCAAGGATTTTAACGAGATCGGCGTCAACCGTGTATGGGATCCGAGCAAGGTCATTGCGATGGTGGAACATTCCACGCCCCCTTCTTCGCCGCAGTCCGCCGCGGGAGCGAAGGGCGTGCGGGATTTTGCCAGAGAGCAAGGGACGATCTGGTACGAGATGGGACGCACAGGGATCGGTCATCAGGTGATGGTCGAAAGAGGACACGTTAGGCCGGGCGATGTCGTTCTTGCCGGTGATTCGCACACGGCGATCTACGGCGCGTTCGGAGCATTTTCGTCCTCCATCGGAGCTATGGAGGTGAACGGCGTGCTCCTGCTGGGGACGACTTGGTTCGAAGTCCCCCCACAGATCAAGTTTAACATTACAGGGCAAGTACCTCCGTGGGTGGTCAGCAAGGACATTATCCTGAAAATCCTCGGCGATTTTGGCTCGGATATAGGAACAGACAAGAGCGTCGAGTTTGCAGGCCCCGTAATCGAATCCATGAGTCTCGACAGCCGCCTTGCCCTGTGCAACATGGGGGCCGAGATGGGCGCGGTGAATGCCATTATCGCCCCGGATGAACAATCCATCGCGTACGCCAAGCAGCATTCCAACAAGCCCTTCACGCCGCTCTACAGCGATCCGGATGCCAAGTATGAGCACGTGTTCAACGTGGATGTCACCGGCATGGAGCCACAAGTCGCCGTGCCGTACCGGCCTGCGAATGCCAAGCCGGTGAGCGAGGTGAAAGGTATCAAGTTCGATCAAGCCTTCATCGGCAGTTGCTGCAATGGTCGCCTGGAAGACCTCCGCATGGCGGGACAGATTCTCAAGAATCGCCAAGTGCACCCGGATGTCCGGCTGATCATCATTCCCGCTTCCCAAGAAATCTACAAGCAGTGCCTCGACGAAGGTCTGATTAAAATCTTCCTCGACGCGAACTGCGTGGTCTGCGCTCCGAGTTGTGGACCTTGCGGTGGCTTGGACAAGGGATTGTTGGCGGCGGGAGAGGTAGGGATTTCATCTGCCAACCGCAATTTCAAGGGGCGGCAAGGTCATCCCGATTCCAAGTCCTACATTGCCAATGCAGGCACCGTCGCCGCTTCGGCAGTCGCGGGCGCGATCGCTGATCCACGTGAATTTGTTTAGGGGGCAACATGGATGCAAAACTCATATTGAGAGGGCGTGTCTGGAAGTATGGCGATGACTTGGATTCCGAGCGGATGGCGCCGACTCATATCTGGGCGCATACAACGGTCAAGGATGAAGACTTGGCCAAGTACGCGTGGATCGGCATAGACCCGGATTTCCACAAAAAGGTCAGGCCGGGTGACATCATCGTGGCGGGCAAGAACTGCGGGTACGGATCCAGTCGCGGGGGGAATCACGCCAAGACCCTGAAAGCCACTCACCTCGGCGGCGTCGTCGCCGAGTCGTGCAGTCGGCTGTTTGCCCGGAGCTGCATCAATGTGGGCATTCCGGCCTGGAGTTGCGCAGGCATAACGCAGTTCGCCGATGAAGGCGATGAGCTGGAGGTCAACCTGGAGACCGGCGAGGTCAGGAATTTGACCAAAGGCACCTCCAAGCAAGCGAAACCGCCGAGCGAAATCAGCTTGAAGATCCTCATGGCAGGCGGACTAATGGAGTATATCAAGAGTGAGTTGAAGAACAAGCAACAGTCTGCTCAATAGCAATCACCCTCGAAGGAGGCGATTCATGGCGAGTGAACGACCGTGGCATGTTCCGGGAAGATGGTACACGTCTCCCCATAATTGGCACGAGAATGTTCGCGGCGGGATGGTGGGTCTCCCGCGACAGGTATGTGTCAAAGATGACACGTTACGCGAAGGCGAAGAGACACCCGGCGTGGTTTTCGATCTGAAGGACCGAGTCGAGATCGGTGTCAGGTTGCAGGATATCGGCGTCGCGGAATTGGAAATGCCGATGGCGAGTTCGCTCGAGGAAAGCGCTGAGGTGACGAAGGAGTTTAAGCGCGCCGGTATCAAGTGCCGCAAATCCTACATCTACTTTCGGACTCCACCATATGAGGCGAGCACGTGGAAGGACGACATCAAGAGGCGAATTGATCTCGGGCTTGACCATCTCACCCTTTCTCTAAGTTTCTCGCGGGAAGATACTTGGTCCGATTTTGGCGGCGAATTCAGCAAAGAAAAGGTCGAGGCGATCATCGGGGAGACTGTCCAGTACGCTAAGAACCAAGGTGCGACTGTAGGCTTCGGCTGGCCTAACCAGACCCGGACGTACCTGGACACGCTCAAACGGTTTCACAAGGCTGCCGCGGATGCCGGAGTGGATCGAACTCAGATTTACGATAGTCTCGGCGTGGGCTTACCGGCTTCGATTCGTCACTTGGTCAGTCAAGTGAAGCAGGCGGTGGGTAAGACTCCGGTGTTAATCCACGTCCACAACGATTTCGGCATGGCCACCGCGAATACTCTGGCGGGCATTGAGGGCGGAGCAGAATGGTGCGATCTGGTGGTTAATGGGCTGGGTGACCGCGGAGGCAATGCTTCCTTCGAAGAAGTGGTCAGCGCGCTCGAAATCCTCTACGGCGTGAACACGGGCATCAAATTGGACAGGCTCTATGAGCTCTCCAAGTTCGTGGCGAAAAAAAGCGGCGTCAAGTGTCAGCCGCACAAAGCCATCGTTGGTCAGAATTCGTTCATGGAAGAATCTGCCGGACATCATCGCTCCATGCATGCCGCGATCGTCGGCGGCACACCGGAAGCGTACGTGCCCTACGTGCCCGAAACGGTTGGGCGTCACTACACCAAGATCTTTGGGACTACCACAATGTACGGCGGCGCGATTGAGATCCAATTGGACGATTGGGGCTTTCAGTATTCCGTGCAGGATATCGAGCGAGTCCGACGCCGCGCTTTGAAAGAGATCAGGAGTAGCAAAAAGGGATACCTATCCGAGCCGGAATTCAAGAAAATCTGTGCGGGTGCGTTGAAGCGGAAAGCGGCATCGAAATCTTAGTTCGCCTGCCACTCTGATCAGGGGGAACGAAAATCAACACGACAGAGGTCTACGCCCGCTTGGCACTAGAGACCGCAATTGAGGAACTGCCTCAAGATGTTCGCGACCTAGCCAAGCTTTACTTCCTGGACGGTATCGGTGTTCTCCTCGCTGGCTCCAAAGAAGAGGCTCCTGCTCTCGCTTCTCGGTATGCGCAGAAGATGGGTGGACATCCTGTTTGCTCTGTTTTCGGCCTGGGCTACAAGACCTCTCCCCCGATGGCCGCTTTTATCAACGGCATCTCGGCTCACGTGTTGGACTACGAGCCGCTGATGCGCCCGCCTACTCACGCCACCTCCCCGGTGCTGCCTGCGATTCTCGCGGTATGCGAGCTCATGCATAGACCGGGGAAGGAGGCGCTAGTGGCTCTGGTGGTCGGCTACGAAGTGCAGGCTCGCTTGCGGTACGGCGCAGAGAGGCTCGAACAAACACACCAAGACCTGCACTTCCATCCGCCCGGAGTGGTTGGTCCCATTGGAGCCGCTGCGTGCTCGGCGCGGCTACTCGGTCTGAACCTTGAGCAGACGCAGTGGGCTTTGGGTATGGCCGCCAGTCGCGGCGGCGGACTGATCGCCAATATCGGGACGATGTGCAAGTCCAGTCACTGCGGAAATGCAGCTCGTATGGGAGTTGAAGCGGCGCTCCTCGCGGCGGAAGGTTTCACCGCGAACGAACAAGCGATAGAAGGCGAGCGTGGCTGGGTCAAGGCGTATTACCAGGACCATGCCGACGAGTACGACTGGGGAGCGGCAAAAACCGTGTGCCTGCCGACCTATCGCATGGTCAGCCCCGGTTTTGTTATTAAGTTCTACCCGGCGCGGGGAGACACTCATGCGGTTATCGAACTCGGACTAGAACTGCGGCGCGAGCATCGCCTTGACGCCTCGCACATCTCCGAAGTCGTTCTGCAATGTCCTGCGAATATGCCTCTGCGGGCGATTAGCAATCGTCCGCGTCCAAGCACTGGCCTGGAAGGCAAGTTCAGTTACCAATATTGTCTCGCCGCCGCCCTTCTGGATGGGCACATTCGTCTAGATACATTTCGCGACGAGCGCCGCTTTCGGCCTGACATGGAGTTGCTGCTGTCAAAGATAAGATTGGACAGCCATCCTGAGAGCGGGGTAACTGTAACGGTGCGAATGGATGACGATCGTATCTTCCAAGCCTCTTCGGACAGTCCAATGATTCACCTCGGCAAGCCGGTTACGCTTTCGTCCCGAGAGGCGGTGCTGCTCAAGTTCCGCGATATCGCCAGACGGGTCATGAATACTGAACAAGTGGAACGGGCGATTCAACTCGTAGATGACCTTGAGCACTTGGCTGACCTGGACGAACTCTTCCAGATGATGGTCGGCACGGACCGACTCCGGGACTGTTGCTGATCGCCACTCGGCCGCCTGACTTGCAGGAGAAGGGCTTATGGGATTGAAGCGTTTTTTGCTGATAAGGTTCGCGGCGACGCTGTTCACCTTATTCGCCATCGTAACCCTGTTGTTCCTGATCGTCCGACTTGTCCCCGGGGATCCCACACAGATGTTTATCAATGAAGCGGTCTGGAGTGATCCCGCTGCCATCCAAAGACAGCGCGAGTTGTGGGGCCTCAATGACCCGATCTATATCCAGTATCTCCGATACCTGTGGAATTTGGTCACGTTTCAGTTTGGCCAATCTTTTACTCAGGGAATCAGTGTCAGGCCGATCATCATAGACAAACTCCTAAACACCATCGTGATGATGGGACCTTCAGTGGTACTGATGGTGGTATTGGGCGCAGTGTGGGGCGCGGTCGCCGGTTGGCGCAGAGGCTCGAGATTTGAACAAATCAGCGCCATCGTGTCGCTCGCGACGCGCGCGGTGCCTTCCTTCTTCCTTGCTATCATCGTGCTCATGATATTCTCCTACAATCTACGTTGGTTCCCTTCAGGCGGCATGGTCGAGGCGGGCACCAACCTGCCTTTCTTGCAGGAAATTTTCTCTCTTGATTTTCTCCGTCACCTGATTCTGCCGACGATCGTGCTTGTGTTGAGAGGAGCTAACGAATCTTTTCTCCTCATGCGGACCAGTATCATCGAAGTAAAGGGCGAGGACTTTTTCGAGACGCTCTGGGCGAAAGGACTATCCGAGCCGCAGGTCATCCGTCATGCCATTCGGAACGCGATTCTGCCCCTCATCACGTATATTGCCGTCATATCTGCCTTTTTGTTTGAGGGCCAAGTCTTGATTGAAACCATCTTCGCCTGGCCCGGCATTGGTCGTCAAATCGTCACGTCACTGATGGATCATGATTATCCCGTGGCTCAGGCCGGTTTCTTCCTGACCGCGCTGGTGGTCGTGAGCATGAACCTGGTCGTGGATGTGCTCTATGGTTATCTTGATCCGCGGGTCAAATACTAATCAGGGTAAAAAAGGAGATACAACGTGGAAATTGTCGAACAGAGGCAACCCGATCTCCTCGGAAATGGGTTAAGAATTCTAAAGAGTGTCGGGCAGAGCTTTCTCGGAACACTCAAGACGATCACCAGCGATCGGTTGGGTGCGCTCGGCTTAATCTTGCTGGTCGGGTTTGCCCTCGTTGCGTTGTTTGCTCCCTGGCTCGCGCCCTACAAACCGTTTGACGTCATGTATCGAGCGAATGGGGCCGTCCTCCGGCTCGATCCGCCCAGTTCGGCACATTGGTTAGGAACCAACAACATTGGCTACGATGTCTTTAGCCAGTTGATTTTGGGGTTCCCGACGGCTTTCGCGGTGGGTGGGCTGTCGGCTTTGGGGAGCGTACTTATCGGCACCAATGTTGGATTGATCTCCGGCTACTTTGGCGGCTGGGTGGACCAGATCTTGATGCGACTGACCGATGTCTGTTTCGGAATCCCGTTCCTGCCCTTTGCCCTGATTCTCTTGGCCGTTGCCGGATCGAGCCTGCAAAATGTGATCCTAGTGATTGTTTTGTTCCTATGGCGAACCACTGCACGCGTCGTTCGCTCACAGACCTTGAGCCTGAAAGAGCGTCCATTTATCCTAGCGGCGAGGGCGGCAGGAGCCAGCCATCTGCGCATCATATACCTTCACATCGGACCGAATGTCTTGCCACTGACTTTCCTCTATGTCGCCCTCGGCGTCGCCTCGGGCGTGTTGCTGGAGGCGGCGTTGAGCTTTTTGGGGTTTGGCGATCCTTTGACTCCCACCTGGGGCCAGATGTTGAACGGGGCGTTTGCTTCGGGGGCCACTCGGCAGGCATGGTGGTGGGTCCTGCCGCCTGGTATCGCTTTGTCGCTCTTTGTGATTGCCACGTACATGGTCACGCGAGCTTACGAGGAGGTCATCAACCCGCGATTGAGAGAACGCTACTGATCGCACCGTCCTCAAAGGGCTTGGCTGATATGCCTGCATAGGCGGAACCTGAGCAGCAATGGTGAATCGAGGCTCGCTGGGGTGGCGTGGTGTTTGTCCGCCGCGCCACCCCAGCTTTTTGAGAAGTAAGGATACGTATGAAATCATCAGGTTATATCTTTCAAATCAATGTCTCGGATGGAGGCGTGCCCAAGTGTCCAATTCTCCAGCGCCAAGTCGGGTTGCTTGGGATCGAAGGGGATCGATCCGCGCATCCTGACAAACATGGGGGACCCGAACGCGCCCTCTGTCTATATTCCCTCGAATGCATCCTCGGTTTGCAGGCGGAAGGGCATCCGGTTTTCCCCGGGGCGCTGGGCGAAAACATCACTGTGGCAGATCTCGACTGGCCGCGCGTGATCCCTGGGGTGCGCCTTCGTCTGGGCAATCAGGTGCAGGTACTGGTCACGCGTTTTACTTCGCCCTGTGACACCATCACATCGTTTTTTGCAGGCAGGAATCCCGGCAGAGTCTCGCAGACCACTCATAAGGGATGGGCCCGCGTCTACGCGTGCGTGCTCCAGCCCGGTCCAATAAAGAGCGGAGATCCAGTGCTCATCGAAACACACAGTGCGGAGCAATGACCGCCGAGGAAAACTGAACGCGGCGGCCGGCCTTATCGGGGTACCGATTCCAAGGGGAGGAATAGCCATTGGAGCAGATCAAGATGCACGGATTGGGGGGCCAGGGAGTGGTCACTGCGGCCAAAATCTTTTCCGAAGCGGTCGGTATCGTCGAGAACAGGTTTGCGCAGGCCATTCCCGCGTACGGCCACGAGCGCCGGGGCGCTCCCGTCTATGCCGATGTGATCATCGATGCATGTCCCATCAAATCCAAATCCTTTGTCTACACGCCGAACTATGTGATTCTCTTCGACGTCGCCGTGGTTGAAAAGGGCGTGGACATCATGGCGGGTACCGATGAAAAGACCGTGTTCATCGTGAATGCGGCGAGCCTCGACGAGAGTATGCCTTTCCGGAACCATCGGACATATTTCGTCGACGCACACAGGATTTCTTTCGAAACCATCAAGCGAGATATCCCGAACGCGGCTATGCTGGGGGCAATGGCTGGAGCGGGTCTCGTCAAGATCGAGTCGGTGAAAGCCTCGATAGACAAAACGTTCAAGTCCGGAACTCTGAACGCCGAGGCCGCCCAGCGAGCCTACGATCAACTCCAAGAAGCTGTCCCCCTCCACAGAGAATCGCCGGGCACAGAGAAGAGATTCTTGAACACGCTGCACTCAGAGCGACCCCCACGTTCCGGTTCGATGAGTAGTGGAGAGCCCGAGACACGGAAATATCTTCTTGGACCAGTGGCCACGGTCTTCGCCAGCACCAACACGGGTTCATGGCGCAATGTTCGCCCCGTGGTAAACCTTCAAGAATGCAGCTTCTGCCAGATCTGTGAGAAGTATTGTCCTGTGGATACCGTCACGGTGACACGCTCTGCGCCCCGTAAAGACATTAGTTTTGATTATGCCTACTGCAAGGGTTGTGGAATCTGTGCCAACGTATGCCCCAAGAGATGTATCGCCATGGTCCCCGAGAGAGGTGAATAAGCATGCCCCGGATGATGCTAGACGGCAATGGTGCCGCGAGCGAAGCACTGAGACTGGCACGAGTCCAGGTGATTTCCGCGTATCCCATCACGCCGCAGAGTCCCATTGCGGAACAATTGGCCAACTATGTAGCGGAAGGGAGACTGCACGCGAAATACATCCGGGTGGAATCGGAGCATTCTGCGCTGTCTTGCGCCATCGGCGCCCAGCTTACAGGTGTGCGCGCAGCGACGGCGACTTCGTCGGTCGGGTTGGCGCTCATGCACGAGGTTTTGGGCGTCGCAGCAGGGTGCCGAGTGCCGATTATCATGCCGGTGGTGAACCGGGCCCTCGTCAGTCCCTGGAGCCTCTGGTGCGACCACCAGGACAGTATGGCCGAGCGGGATTCGGGATGGCTACAGTTCTTCGCCGAAGACGCACAAGCAGTTCTGGATCTGACCTTGGCTGCCTATAGGATCGGCGAGGACGAGCGGGTCCAGTTGCCCGCCATGATCTGCCTCGACGGGTTTTTTCTCTCGCATCGTACCGACGCCGTATCGGTCCCCGAGGAGAGCGATGTCGATGATTTCCTGCCCCGTTACCAGCCGCACAATCTCGTCCTCGACCCTGATCATCCCATCTTCATCAACGACCTGACCCCTTCGTCTGATTTCATGGAAATGCGTTATCAGCAGCAGCAGGCTTTCGAAGCGGCGCGGTCGGTTGTTTCTGAAGTGTTCGAGGATTTCGGCCGACGATTTGGGAGGAGTTACTCCGCGGTCGAGGCATATGCTTGCGAAGATGCCGAAGCCGTCCTCATCACGCTTGGTTCGATGTCCGGTACTGCCAAGTGTGCAGTCGACGAATTAAGAGCCAAAGGAGCCCGCGTCGGTGTGCTCAAGATAATTTCCTTTCGGCCCTTTCCCGCGGCGGAGATCCGGAAATGCCTCAAGAAGGTTCCTCGTGTCGGTGTCATCGATCGCTCCGCGAACCTCGGGGCTGAAACCGGTCCGGTCTGTGCCGAGGTTCTCGCCGCCTGCAAAGAGTCGGGCACAACGCAAATCCATGGATTTGTCGCGGGCTTGGGCGGCAGGGATGTGCCGGTCGAAAGTATTGCCAATGCCTTTTATGCGCTCCTCAGCCAAGAGGAACTGGAATCGGGGGCAAGGTGGTTGGATGTCCGAGAGAACGCCTTGTTCATTCGGGAGGTCCAGTCATAATGCTGGAGATCAAAACACGTGCCAAAGGTTTCGTGGCTCATGGGGTGAGTGCGTGTGCAGGTTGTGGGCTGGAACTGGCGATTCGCGTCGTCGTGGACGTGCTCGGCCGGAACACGGTGATTGTGATTCCCCCCGGTTGCGCTGCTCTATTTTCGGGCTTTGGCAGTGAGACGGCGCTGAGAATACCTGGACTCCAGGGGAACTTGGAGAACACGGCGGCGTATGCGGCCGGTATCAAAGCGGGTTTTGAGATGCAGGGAAGAAGTGACATCAACGTGCTGGGATTTGCAGGTGACGGTGCCACGGTGGATATCGGTCTACAGTCCTTGTCGGGTGCATTCGAGCGGGGCGACCGTATTCTCTATGTCTGCTATGATAACGAGGCGTACATGAACACGGGCATCCAGGGAAGCGGTTCGACGCCACATCAGGCGTGGACCACGACCACTCCGGCCGGCAAGACGGCACGCCGAAAAGACATGCTGCAGATTGTGGCGGCGCATGGCATCCCTTATGCGGCGACTGCCTCCATCGGATATGTCGAGGATTTGCGGAAGAAAGTCGGAAAGGCCAAAGCGAGTGGCGGCCCGGCCTATATTCATATTCACTCGCCCTGTCCACCAGGATGGGGGTTCGAGCCAGAAAAGAGCGTCGAGATCGCCCGGGCCGCCGTCCGAACACGAAGCTGGCCGCTATATGAGATTGTCGACAGGGTCAAAGGAAGAATCACGGTTCCGGTGGGCAAACCCCAGCCCGTCGCCGAATACCTCAAGCTCCAAGGTCGCTTTGCCGGAATCACGCCCGAAGAACTGGAACTGGTACAAAAGGAGGTGGAAGAGGAGTATGCCTTGCTTTTGAAAAGACTGGACTCCCAATAACCCGTTCAGCTTGGCGGTGGTCCCCAGACAACAGAAAAAGTACATCCTTGTCTGGTGTGATGAGGCATAGGCGTCCAAGAGAATGCTGTCGACTGTCGGAACAAAGGATTCGTGATGAGCCGTGCGCCAGGCATCATGGCAACTATTCCCGCGAACAGGTCATTTGTTGTTCGCTGTGGGACTACGATGATTTCTGGGCTGGGCCTAAATCTGATGAGCCCCATCTTGCCCATTTATGCGCGGACCTTTGGTGTGAGCTTGGCATCAGTGGGTCTCCTGATTAGCGGTTTAGGACTGGCGCGCATTTTCACCAACCTTCCGGCCGGACATCTCGGAGACAGAGTAGGGTCTAGACCGGTGCTCGTTCTCTCATGTCTGGTCATCGCCGTATCCGCACTCGGGGCTGGGTGGACGAATGATTTCTCGCAGCTTCTCCTTTTTCGTATTTTGCAGGGGGTAGGCTCAGCACTACAGAATACCACTGCCTTCGCGGCACTAGCCAAGATGAAGTAGTATCGAACCGCGGGCGAATGATGGGCTGGTACCAAGGTGCTTTCCTACTGAGCGCGAGCTTTGGCCCTGCGCTGGGCGGATTGGCTGCGGAAAACTGGGGTTACCAGGCTCCTTTCTGGATCTATGCACTGTTATCGGGAATTTCGGCGGTGTGGACTCACTGGGGTTTGCGTGAGGATCAGGGCGGGCGGGAGAGCGCGGGGGCCGTCGCTGAAACCATTTGGCTTGGCAAAGCGGAAAACCGCTGGGGAAGCGGCGCCATTGACCAAGGGATCCGCTCCGCTGTGCGTCGCCTTTCGAGTGTCTTTAGGTTGCTCACTCGGCCGGGATTTGTTCTCATTGTACTGGTGACGTTTTCTGCCGCTTTTGCGCGCAACGGGGCGCGTGGGACAATCGTTCCGCTTCTCGGCAGCCTAAAGCTGGGTCTGAGCGAAGGGCAGATTGGCCTTGCTCTTACTCTGGATACGGTTGTCAACATGCTCACGCTGTTCGTCGCCGGACCCTTGGCGGATCGATATGGAAGGAACGCCGTCATTGTACCGAGTACAATCGTGATGGCGGTGGGGCTGATGTTGTTCGGATTAGGGTCTACGATTACTTGGTTCTTTTTCAGCGCATGTATTTTGGGTGTAGGCGAGGGTATTTCGAGACTCGCCCCCGCCGCCTATGCCAGCGACCTTACAAGCACAGGTCAGTATGGGCACACGCTTGGTCTCTTCCTGGGACCCGTGATGTCCGGCTGGATCATGGATCAGACCGAGGCAAGCATTCCCCTGTACATAGCGGCGTTCATATTGGTACTGGTGAGTCTGATCTTCGCCGCTTTTGCACCCGAGAGCACAAGGTCAATTTCGCAACGTCTGAGGCCCGGGTAGAGGCATGCCTACAACGTCACAGCTCGTGCAGGCGGATGCTTCCCTCATCAAAGATCAAAGTAGCGACAGTGGTTACGAGCGCAAATGGTGGGTAATGGCCGGTGCGGGGCTGGCCGTCTTTGTGACGAGCCTGAATCTCAGCATCATCAATATGTCACTGCCCGCCATCCAGTCCGGCCTTAAAACCAGCCTGGCCGCGGCGGAGTGGGTTGTTCTGGACTATTCTCTGGTCATGGCCGTCTTGCTGGTCAGCGTGGGGCGCCTCTCGGACATTTTCGGGCGGAAAAGGCTGTTCATATCTGGTTCAGTTTTATTCGGAGTCAGCTCGGTTCTATGCGGATCGGCAGGTCATATTTACCTACTTGTTCTCTCACGTGTCCTACAGGGAATAGGGGGCGCGCTTATCGTCGCGAACGGAACAGCCATTGTCACTGATGCCTTCCCACCGCGTGAGCTTGGAAGGGCCATAGGAATCCTCAGCAGCATTACGGCCATTGGCACGACACTTGGACCCTCTCTGGGCGGTTTTATTTTGGCAAGAGCGGAATGGCCTGTGATTTTCTTTGCCAGTGCCCCCGTAGTGTTCCTCGGGGCAATTCTCTCAGCGTTTAGCCTGCGAGAGCGAAAAATCCTCGTTACCCAGCGATTCGATTGGACCGGCGCCATCGTCTTAGGCGGGTTCCTGCTGACCGGGCTTTTAGGAGTCACCTATGGACAAGATTCGGGTTGGGGGTCGGTGAATGTACTAGCTCTTTTCGTTACTTCCATCGCATTTGGCTTGCTTTTCCTGCGGGTTGAAGCATCCACCAGTCAGCCCATCCTCGACACACGTCTACTGCGGCAACGGGTGATTGCCGCTGCATTTCTAAGCGGATTCCTGTATTACGTCGCGACCACAGCCAATACCTTTCTCTCGCCATTTCTTCTGCAGCGATTGTTCAATTTCGGGGCTGAGAACGCAGGCATGATATTGATGAGTGTTCCGCTCGGCATTGTCATCGTGGCTCCGCTCAGTGGATGGCTAGCGGGCGGAATGGATCCCAGGGTGTTGGCATCCTTGGGTTTGGCCGTTGGCGGGACTGGCTTTTTCTGGATGAGTCGACAGAGTCCAACCGCCGCATCTGCGGGAATTGTTCCCCCTTATATTCTGTTGAGTATTGGGGGGGGCTTTTTCTATCCCCCAATACGAGTTTGTTGATTGGGGCCGCGTTTCCCAGTCAACGGGGGGTGCATCTGGGCTATTGGCAACAGCCCGGCACATGGGCATGATGTCCGGGATCGCTTTGGCGGGAGCCGTCTGGGCGGGGAGGACGTCCTATTACGCGAGTGTGTCCGGGCTGACCTTGGTGGACGCTGATCATTCTGAGGCGGCATTGCTGGCGGGTCTTCAAGATGCGTTGATCATTGCCGGAATGGTTTGCTTTGTCGCCGTCGCTCTCACCTGGATAGGGGGTCACCGTGCCAAGAATGAGAGGGACCTACTCGGCACGGCGGTGCAAGAGTAGATACATTAGGCTTGGCCCTAATATTACTCCGACACTTCATATGACTCCGACACTTGGGCGTCTACTGACGCCGAAGTCTCGTTGTAGTATTACCTTCGACCCTTGCCGATTGAATTCACCTGCAATCCGGGAAATACAGAGGATGGCATTAATATGGCACTAGGAGTTGGGGCGGCGTTGTGGCAAATGAACAGTATTTCCTACCGCGTGACGATGAAGTTCCCGGAACACCCCATCGCTTTCGGTACGCAGCATCACTCCCAAATGAGCATCTTTGTAGACAAGCGGGGAAACAGATTCAGCAACGAAAGATTTAAGGGACACGCCTTCGGCTATGAGTTAGCAGGTTACGATGGCTATGCTCTGTGTTACCCTCGAATACCATGCTATTGGATCTTTGACGAGAAGAGAAGAAAATTGGGTCCGCTCGCCGGCGTCCACGGCGCGTGCAATCCGCCCCGCGGTATCAAGGGACGGATTCATTACATTTGGAGTGAGGACAACTCGGCCGAAATAGACCGAGGGTGGATTTGGCAAGCGAACAGGATCGAGGAACTAGGCCGCTTCATCGCCGCGGACCCCGACAATAATGGCTTGATGGATACCTCCAGATTCAAATCAACGGTCCAACGGTACAATCAGTTGTGCCGCGATGGCGAGGACATTGATTTCCACCGGCCCAAGTCCAGTCTCGGTCCTCTGGAAGACCCGCCGTATTATGCCGTCAAGCTGTGGCCCGGCGGTCCCAATACGCAGGGCGGACCGATGCGAAATATCCGCTGCCAGGTCCTTCGTCCCGACAAAACTCCCATCCCCCGGCTCTATGCTTGCGGCGAGCTGGGTTCATTCTTTGGGATGCTTTACAACGGCGGCGGCAACCTCGCCGAGAATATTGCGATGGGCAGTCTGGCGGGAGAGTATGTCGTCCAAGAAAAGCGTTGGAAGTAAAGGAAACAAACATGGCGTTGCAGCGTGATCTCGCGTGGCAAAGCCTGGAGCTAGATCACACAGCTCCGAACATGGGTCCATGGAACGAATCGACTGAATAACGTCATCCGAATTTGGTGTCAGGACTTGTCCGTCAATCTCTTCTTGTCAATTCTACCTATGGCGTTGCGGAGTAAGGTTTCGACGAAGGTGATTGCACGAGGCACAGAGAACCATGAATGAATCTCTCGTACATGCAGTAGCCCCATTCGTCGCTTTTTTGGGAAGCAGCATAATTGTGGTCGTAGCCTATTATCGGTGGAAGCGGCAGCGAGACTTTTGGCGCATTGAGGCCTCAAATGCAAGTGTGCCGGTGATTTATCGCAAGATTTGGGAGAAGCTTGAAGCAATACACAAGGACCTTTTCTTGGCGGAGCTCGTCACCCAGGGGGATTTTGATAAAAGGATTGCTGACATGGTCACCGTCATTCGGGGTCGATCGAGTTACTTTGAAGAAGAAGATGCAGCTCTAGTGATGCAGTACCTTGAGACGCTGCGACGGGTATTCAATGAAACTGATCAGGTTTTCGGATTGCAGCGCTACTACCTGAGCCCTCATCGGTGCGACCTGGCCACTGAGGTTCACGAACTTCGGTCCAGAATAAGGGAAAGATTCTGCAAAGTCATCCAGGCTAAATAGAACTTCATAAAGGTTGCAAAGGAGCCATCCGTTCAGTATCCTAGGCATCGCCTACCAAGCAAGGCCTAGAACGCGAGAACGGAATGGCTTGGAGCCTAATTACGCGCAGCGTCCCTTTGCCGAGATGGGTACGCCGGCGTCTTGAGAATTGCGAGCTTTTGACACTGCCGAAGCAGGAACAATCCTGGACATGTTCAGGGCTGCCGGTCTGGATTTCTGGACGGAGTTGGAAAAGAAATACGTTCTGGCTTAGTACTCCGTGCGGAGTTCGGATTTACCCGATGCGGCAGGTAGTGGGAAGGTTCTCAAGGAGGTTTATCTCTTACTGATCTGCATACTAGATGAAAGGAGGTTATCGAAGAAGCGGTAGATGGCGGCAAATGATTCGCTGGTAGTAATCTTATCGGGTACTTCCGTCACTGATGGGTAGGCCTTGAGGTCGGCAATTCCTTAAGACTCGGATAAATACAAAAGCAGAGGAGGTTATAGAAATTGGGAAAAACAATTGCTGAAAAAATCCTGGCCAAAGCAGCCGGACAACCAGAAGTATCCCCCCGGCGATTACGTGCAGGTCAGGAACACATCCAGGTCTGTCTTTATGACCAGTGACTTGGGGGTAAACATGCCGGCAGCTTTTAAGAAGCGGGGCTGGGACAAGATTTGGGACCCCCAAAAGGCGCTGGTGGCACCGGAGCATGCCGGGGCCTGGTGGCGACCAATCGATAAGGTAAGTCAAAGGGAGTCGCACCGCCAGAACGCTGAGTGGGCCAGACAGATGGGAGTGCCTGAGGAAAATATCCTCGATCTCGGTAGGATAGGCATCGACCATCATATGTCCGTAGAGGGCGCCTGGGTCACGCCGGGAAGCTTCTACCTGTGTGGTGACAACCACACCATAAGCGTGGGTGGGGTTGGCGCCTTTGGGTTTGCTCCTTCGGCGTCAAACAACTTCATCATGCGCTTCGGCTGGACATGGCTCCGCGTACCGGGGAGCGTAAAGTTCATCATCAAGGGGAAGCTGAAGAAAGGCGTTATGGGTAGAGACGTCCTGGAGTATATCCTGAAAGAGTACGGGCCGACTGTCGCCCTCAACAAGGTAGCCGAGTACGCCGGGCCGATCATCGACCAAATGAGCATCGACAGCCGCTGTACGATGTGCTGCCTTTCGGTGTTTATCGGGGCGAAGACAGGCATCGTCAATCCGGACAAGAAAGTGCTCGACTGGTACAAGGCCCGGACCGACTATCCGTTCGAGCCTTTGGCCAGTGACCCGGATGCTCAGTACGCGGCGATCTACGAAATCGACGGTGCCAAGATTGAGCCCATGGTGGTTGTTCCCCCACATCGGTCAACGGTGAAGAATATAGCCGAGGTCGAAGGGACACCAATCACCAACGCCTTCATCGGCTCTTGTGCCAGCGGCCGTGATGAGGGCTTGGCGGTAGCCGCCAAAATCATGAAAGGTCGAAAAGTAAATTCAAAGGTGGTGTTCAACATTACGCCGGGCAGCAGCGCTTCTATGACGCGGGCGACAGAATCGGGTGTTTTGGAGACGCTACTCAAAGCGGGAGCATTTGTTTGCGCGCCGGGGTGCGGGATGTGTCCTGGCTTCTACACTCCGCTCGCTGAGAACGAGGTCTGCATCGGGTCGAGCACGACCAATGTTCCGGGTCGAATGGGTGCCGAGAGTGCCAAGGTCTACCTGGGGAGTCCAGCCACCGTGGCGGCATCGGCGATTGAGGGCAAGATAACTGACCCGAGAAAATACCTTCAGGAGGAATAGATGGCACTAAAGTTTAAGGGTAAGACCTGGATTTTCGGCGACAACTTGGACGTCGATAACGAGATAGTGTCATTTGCCAAGCTCCACTATGGAGTCTTCACCCACGACCAACTGGGGGAGCACTGCATGGAGAATGTGGATCCCGAGTTCCACAAGAAGGTGAAGAAGGGCGACATCATGGTCGCGGGCACAAATTTCCGCTGTGGCCATGATCATCCCCATGCTCCGCAGTCCATACAGCAGTGCGGCATATCGGTCGTCGTCGCCGAGTCCTTTGATGAGAACTACATCAAGAACTCGGTGGCGATTGGCCTGCCCCTGATTGAATTACCCGGAATAAAGAAGAAGGTGAAGGAAGGAGACGTGGTGGAGGCCGACCTCCATGCCGGTATCATCGAGAATGTCACCACTGGGGAATCGATCAAGTTCAAGCCGTTCCCGGACTTTCTCCTGGACATGCTCGAGGCCGGCAGCCTTGAAGCCTATGGCGACAAGCTGATCGCGGAAGGAAAGGGATAGCAGCGGCTTGGATCAGGGAGTCAAAACAAGGCCCATCGACAAACAAAAAGACAAGGAGAGTGGTCAAGTGAAGAAAACAACTATGCTGCGTGACCTCTTGAACAAGCCGGGGTTCCTGTGTGTACCCGGGGCATATGACTGCCTGACGGCAAGATGCGCCCAGGCAGCCGGGGCGAAAGCGGTCTTCATGAGTGGCGGCTCCATCCGCAGCGCCCAGCTGGGCATGCCTGATATTGGTATCGCGACGGCCAGTGAGGTCGTCAGCATCGCCAAGTATATGGCGGATTCGGTCGAAATACCACTTATCGTTGATGCTGATGATGGCTACGGCGGGGCATTGGCTGCCTTCCGGACCACGACAGAACTAATCAAGATTGGCGCCGCCGGTATCTTTATCGATGACCAGAAACATCCCACCAAATGCCCGTTTATGGGCGTTCAAGAAGTCCTGCCGCGGG
This sequence comes from Chloroflexota bacterium, assembly GCA_023489485.1. Taxonomy (GTDB): domain Bacteria; phylum Chloroflexota; class Anaerolineae; order UBA4142; family UBA4142; genus JAMDCU01. Next base: position 2,831 of record JAMDCU010000076.1, on the reverse strand, counting down.
ATGAATACTATGGCAAGATCGGGGCTGTTCTTGAGGCGAGGGACAAGCTGGACAAGGACTTTGTTATTGTTGCCAGGATTGATGCGGCGGCTACGCTGGGCGATGATGAGATGCTGGTAAGGGCCAAGAAGTGCGTCGAGCTCGGCGTAGATGTCATCCTGCCCCATGCCGTCCCGCCGAAGGCCAAGTTTAAAGAGCGGGGCAAGGAGACACTGAGGGAGCTCTACAAGAAAGTGGGAGCCCCGGAGGTAAAGATTTGGGCAATGGGACCACGCGAGATGACGGCGGCAGACTACGAGGAGGTGGGTGCCAAGATGTGGGTGACGGCAATACCGGTGGGCGCCGTTACCAAACTGGTAATTGATTTGTACAAGGACTTCCTCAAAACGGGGACATTGAGGGCTTTTGACACTGTGGAAGCAGGAACAATCCTGGACATGTTCAGATTTGCCGGTCTGGATTTCTGGACGGAGTTGGAAAAGAAATACGTTCTGGCTTAGTACTCCATGCGGAGTGATGACGGGCATCGTATTTCTCAAATATCCTCTCTTATCCCGACCAGGCAGACGAAGGCCTAAGGTGGACCCCATTATCAAGACACGATTTGGTCGAAAGATAAGGTGGAATTTCCTCCTCTCCGGTGGGAATGATGAACTGATCGGGCCGCAGCCAGAGTAGTAGGGTCTGTGGGGGCGGTGGGCAGGTGTGCTCTTCAGTTGTCCACCGCCCCCACAGACCAGGGCTTGACCTTAACCAGCCGCGCGTGTGCCGAAATAGACCTCGGCTGGGGTGCGATAGCCCCAGGCCTGATGCGGGCGCTCGTGATCGTAGAACTCGAAGTAGCGGCTCAGCCCCTGCCGCGCTTCCCGCGGAGTTGTGTAATCGTGCAGGTAGACCTCTTCGTACTGACGGAGCGTCACATCCGTTCAACGAAGATGTTGTCCAGCGCACGGCCTCGTCCGTCCATGCTGATTCGTACGCTCGCCGCCAGCCCGCAGGTGGGTGTACTGCGCGCTGGTGAAATGGCTGCCCTGATCGCTGTTCCAGATCTCCGGTTTGGCTTGGGCCAACTGCTGATTTCCACGCCCCGGCGCTGCCAGCACTCTCCCATTCTCGCCAAAGGGGAGAATGCCTCAGCTCTTGTGTGGATTTTCGCTAAGCGACCCTCTCCCTCGTACGTGCCTGGGTGCCTCCCTTCATCATCGAGCATCCAGTCGTTTCTCGACAAGAGAACAAGAGGGGAGGGAGAGTTTGCTTCCGCAGGATCTTTGACACCCTTGGTTGATCGCATACAATGAAGAGCAGCACTCGCTCCGGCACCGCTGGCATTGTTGGTGCGCGATTAGCGCTCCGTCTACGGGCTTGAACCGGCGGAGCCGAAGCGGCAAGCTCAACTCGTTTCGGAAACCTCGCTCAAGAACATGACCCAGTGATCCCACAAAAACCACCCCCCATTCATGATTCGCGTTTCAATTCGTTCGTTTTGGCCGCCGCCCGCGGCTTTATTTCTTTAAAAGTTCGCAACTACCGCTTGTTCTGGACGGGCCAAGTGATCTCGCTGATCGGCATCTGGATGCAGACGACCGCCCAAGCTTGGATCGTTCTCAAGTTGACGAGCGATTCTCCCTTCGCGCTCGGCCTCGTCATTACCCTGCAGTTTCTGCCGGTGATGTTGTTTGCGCTGTTCGGCGGTGTCTTGGCAGACCGCCTGCCCAAGCGCTCCGCCCTCGTCGTGACGCAGAGCTTGCTGATGCTCCAAGCCGCGGTCTTTGGAGTTTTGGTCGCGAGCGGGGCGATCCAGCTATGGCACGTTTACGTGCTGGCGGTGATTCAGGGCTTGATCACGGCGATCGATAACCCAGTGCGACAAGCGTTTATTTATGAAATGGTCGGTCGGGAGAACCTGGTGAATGCGATCGCCTTGAACCTGGACGATGTGTTCTTTCGGAGTCGGGCCGAGCAGGCCTCGCGTCTGCGAATTCACGGCAAGCGCCAGACGGAGCGGGTGGTCTTTTTGTCCGAGCAAGCCGAGCAGCGGGTACGGGCTTACTTGGCGATGCGACCGGCGGCGCAGGACCGGGCTCTCGTTCTCAATCGCTATGGCGTCCACCTCTCCGTGACGGCGGTGCAGAAACGACTGACGCATTACGCCGAGCAAGCGGGACTGCATCTCACGTGTTATCAACTGCGGCATGTGTTTAGTCGCCAACTCATTGAAGTCGGGATGCCGGTCACGTCGCTGCAGGCGCTGCTGGGTCATCGCTCTTTGCGCACGACCCAGGTCTATGTGCATGTTGCCGACCCGTTAGTGCGGCGCGACTATTTTGAAAGTATGCACCGGATCACCGGGGATGAAGCGGCGAACCCGGACACGCTGGCCCAGCCTGGCCAGAATCTGGCGGAGGCCTCCTCATCCGGGACCCCGCGCGGTGGTCGGTCTGAACGGAGGGCGGCATGACACACCCGCTGGAAGCCGCCTCGGCCGAGTTTAAGACCTGGTTGCAAGCCGGGGGCTATCATCCGGCCACATGCCAGACGTACGAGCGCATGGCCCGGGTGATCTTGGACGAGATGGCTCCCTGGACTTGCCTCGCCATGCTGAGTAGCCGGTTAGGCCAGCGGTCCGAGCCCAAAAAAAGCTATTTTCCGAGAGAAAATGGACCACCGGCCGACGGGCGCGGGCGAAACTCGTCGAGTATCTGCGCTTTCGTCAAGGACAGGCGATGCCTGAACCCTCGGTCCCCTTGGAGCTAGAAGGAGCCTGGCCGAACTTGCCCACTTGGATGGTGAACGATTTGAATGCCTTGGTTCGGCGTCAACGGCGGCGCTGG
>JAMDCU010000136.1:27968-38931 GCA_023489485.1 Chloroflexota bacterium | reverse complement strand
GCCTCTAGCATCCGTGCCTCCTCTCTTCCGGGAGTTCAGAGATATGATGTGACAGCTTTGTCAGCTCCCGTCGTTGCGTGCCGTGCGGTGGTACGACCCCCTCACCCTACCCTCTCTCCCCTCCGCTGCGCTTCGGGGATCTACGACCCCAATCGAGAAGTTTGGCCGATTAGGAGAGAGGGGGATAGGGGGTTGTCTGGCTGGAGGGGTTTCTAGCCTCCCGCTGCCGCGCTCAAGATATCTTTGATCTGCGTGAGAACACTGGGCGACACGTTCAACGCGTGCTTGATCAAGTTGTCCACTTCATCGCCGTACGCCGGATCAACGGGCAGTTGGCCTTTCTTCATGAACGCCACATAATCCGGATCAACCATCGCTTTCTGGAACGCCTCAATCAACGCCTCGCGCCGTTCCGGCGGAACGCCCGGAGGGGCCGCGACGAGCCGGCCGAGGGAGGCATTCGCCGTCAGGATCGCCACGATGGGTTCGCCGTCCCCTTTCGCCAGGTCGGATGCCAGGGGGGCATCCAGACCGGGGACCTTTTTCGCGCCAACCTGGAGCAGGATCCGGCCGTCCCCTTCGTCCACAAAGTGCAATAGGCTGCTGTAGCTTCCGACCGTCCCGTCCACTTCGCCGCGCAGCATTGCCAGGTCGCTGTCGTTCCCCTGGTAGCCCGAGATCATCTTGACCTTAAAACCGAGCGCTTTCGCCAGCATTTCGGCGTCCGTCTGAGAAGCGCTCGCGACGCCCGCCGAGGAGAGCACGATCGGCTTGGACGACTTGAGCACATCATCGAAGGTCTTGTACGGACTCTTGGTGCTTACCATCAGGACGCGGTTGTCGCTCGACATTTTAGCGATCCAGGTGAACTTGGTCAGGTCGAACTTCATCCCTTCTGCGCCGATGAGCTGGCTGTAGATCAAGCCGGTGTTGAACGTCCCGATCGTCAACCCATCCGGCTTGGACGCGTAGGTCTCATTCGCGCCGATAATGTGACCCGCGCCGGGGACGTTCTTGATAATGACCGTGCTGCCGGGCAAGTACTTTTGCAGATACGGCGCCACCGCACGAGCATAGGCGTCGTACCCGCCGCCCGCCTTGGTCGCGACGATGAAGGTGACCGTCTTGCCGTTATAGTACCCGAAATCCGGTTTGACGGTCGCGGCCGTGGTCGGCGCTGTCGTCGGCGCGGTTGTCGCCGCAGGGGCAGATGTCGCCGGAGCTTTGGTTGCCGCGGGCGCCGTCGTCGCTACGGGCGCGGTCGTCGCCACCGGCGCGGTCGTGGGCGGCGCCGACGTAGGCACGGGCGTCGGGGCCGGCGACCCACAGGCGGTGAGCACCACGACGGCGAGCATCAGCAGGACAAACGCAACTGCGAGTAGAACTGACTTGCGGTTCCGATGAGCGTTCACTTTTCCTCCTCCTGGTTTGATGACCGGCACCGGTCATCGCGTTTTCTCCCGCGACGACCTTACGGGAGAATAGTGGTATACTATTTTGTTGCCTTGTAGTCCGGAGCAGGTTCTACTTGCTCAATCCAGTCCAGGCCGAGCGCCTTGATGATTCGGCTCGACGCCGTGACAAACCGCGCGGGCGACTTCGGGTCTGCGTTGAAATGCTGGTGCATCGAGTACGGGGGGATGTAGACAAAATCGCCTGCCTCCCACTCGAATTTCTTCGGCTCGGCTTCCCAGTCCCAGACGTACGCGTCCGTGCAGTCGAACTTTAGATCCCAGTGCAGATCGTACCCTTTGCCTTCGAGGACAAAAAAGACCTCTTCGGCCAGATGGCGGTGCTTGCCCGAGGATCCACCCGGCGGCAAGACCTGCTGGTAAATGTCGAGCGCGCACTCGCGCGTGTTCATCTTCTCGTTGACCACGTGCTTGATGCGCCCTTGCGGCGAGTCCTCCCAGGGCATCTCTTCGGCCTTGACGATCCCCTTCTTGGCCTTGTACTCCTTGCGCCAGTCGGCCGATTCCTTGAGGTGCTCCTCATAGTACTTGGCTGTCGCGGTTCCCTTCATGGACCGTTTCGCTTCCCCGTAGCTCATCGTCGATTATCCTTTCCTCTGGAATAAAGTGGCAAGGGACTAGAGACGTGTGACAAGTGATGTGATGCGTAGTCGGGCGCATCCCTTCTGCCCACTGATCTCGCCGCTCTCATCCTTCAGGCTGAAAACTCTCAAATCCCTTCATCGGCTCGGATGGCGGATACACGACATTCTTTTGGAACAACAAGTTAAAGAACAGGAACGTCGGTTTGGCTTTGAACACCAGGATGCGGGCTTCGTGGTCGGGGTCGGCATTGAAATGCTGGTGCACGCAGGCATTCTCGACAATCGCGGCATCCCCTTCCTCCCAATCGATCCGGACGCCGTCGTGCACATCGTATCCTTTGCCGGACAGGATGAAAAACACCGCGCTGTTAATGTGCCCATGCCGCTGCCCGTACGAGCCCGGCGCCAGCACGTCAATGTGAGTCTCGATCGCCTGGGTGACTTGAGTTGCCTGCGGGTTGACCACGTTCTTGCCGAACTTGGTCGGACCGCCCTTCCACTTCATGTCCTTGCTCTTGAATACACGGGGTTGTTCGAGAAGCGACCGGTAAAGCTCGCCGTACTTGCCGGCCACTTCGCGCACAAAGACACGTTTCTTTTGCCAGCGCTCCCACTTGACATCGCCGGCAGCTTCTTCAGCTGTCATTCCTTTTCCTCCTTGTCCTGCTTCCTAATCCAATCCGTTTAACCAACCGCTCACGCGTGCCTTTTCACTGTAAAAATCCCACATCTTGTACTTGGTGCCACGGCTGCTCACCGGGGCGCCATACGCCTTCATCTCTTCCGGAGACAAGGGGCGCGGCGTCCCGAGACTGCTCGCCCACAGCATCGTACGAGCATTTTCTTCGAGTGCGACCGCTACGGCAAAAGCCCCTTCGACATCCGTGCTCACCGTCACCGCCCCGTGCGCGCGCAAGAGGACCGCCTGCCGCGGGCCGAGGGCGCGGGCCACCGCCTCTCCTTGCTCCATCTTGCGAATGAGTCCCGGGTTGTCGAACACGGGCACGCCCTCCGGGCCGAATTCGCTCGCGACGATATAGACGGGCTTGAACGGCGCCCCGGCAATGGTCACCACCGTCGCGTAGTAGGGATGCAGGTGTGCCACGCTCCCAACGTCCGGACGGGCTTTGTAGACCGCCAGGTGCAAGGGGGATTCGCTCGGGGGCTCCGCTTCGCCTTCCACCAGATGCCCGTCCTCGTCGATCATCACAACGTCCTTGGCCGTGAGCGCCACCCGGCTCGAATAACGGGCATTGATCAGAAAACGACTCGGCCCGCCATCGGAGGCGGGACCTGCCCCACGTTCTTCAGCGGGGACCCGGACGCTCACATGCCCGTTAAAGTCGATCATTCTTTCCATCGCCATCATGCGGACGCAGGTCGCGACCTTGGTCCGCAACTCCATATGACTCAACATCCCTCAACTCCCACGCAAGTGACAAGTGACGGGTGCCTTGCGCGTGATGCGTGACACGTGACGGCAGGTCCGATTCCCCTGAACCTATCATCGGCGCCACCCAGCCCATCACGCATCACGTATCGCGCGCAAGGTCTATTCAATCACCCAATCACCCAATCACCGTGACCTTCACGTGCGTCTCCCAATCACCCGCTATGCGCGCCTGCGTCGTGCCTTGAGCTTTTCTCCCGTCTCAAAGTGCCGCCCTTCTACCGCCAGCTTCGCCTCTTCGTCCAGTTCCTCACTCCACTGGCCGAGCGAATAGCCGTACCAGGGGGGTTCTTCCTTGATCGGTGGGAGACCCAGCTCCTCCCAAATCTCTTTCGCGTGCTCCATGTATTCGCGCTTGGGGAGCGAAATCGGAGGCAGCGGCTCTTTTTGGATCGCATTGATCAGCATCGCGCTGTCGTTCGCCGGATTGTAGAAACTGATGACGTCCTCCGTCCCCTCTTCATTGAACTTGAACGGAGGCCCGTGCCCCTTTTCCATACCTGAAATGATGTGGACATCCAGATGCGGCTTCATCCGGTAGCACATGGCCCACAGGACGGCGTCCGTGTTCGTCGGATCGATATCCTCGTCCACCGCGACCACGATTTTCCCGACCCCTTGATGGAATGTCGCCGCCTGGTGCAGCGCGCGCCAGACGTCCGTCTCACCCGGTTTGCTCATCTGGATCACGATGAATTTGCGCAAGTTCGTCAGCGGCTCGTGCATCACCACGCGCTTGACGCTCTTGATCGAGCAGGTGTAGCGCAAGTGCTCGTAGAACATCGTTTCGTAACCGGATTTCTTGATTACGCTCGACTCGCTCGGGGTCACCTGCGAAATCCAGGACACCCAGATCGCATCCTTGCGGTGCGTCACCGCGGTCACGTCCATAAAGGGATTGTACTGGCGTGGGTGCATATAGCCGTGCGATTCCCCGAACGGCCCTTCCGGTTCCAGCCACTCGGTCGAAATCAGGCCCTCAAAGACGATTTCGGCATCCGCGGGTACTTCGATATCTACCGTCTTGCACTTGACGAGCGGGATCGGTTGGCGGGCCAGCCCGCCTGCAATCGCCAATTCGTCGACTCCGAAAGGCACTTTTTGCACTGCCGCATAGCTCACCACGGGCGGCGCGCCCACCACGAGCGCAGCCTGCAGAGGTTGGCCCTTGGCCTTGGCCTTGTCCCAGTGAATAATAATGTGCTGCCCCATCATCGGGTAGACACCTATCCGGTCGCGTGCCTTGATATGACCGCGATAATTGCCGACGTTGCGAATGCCCGTCTCCGGGTCTTTGGTGAACCAGTGCGTGCAAGTGGTGTAGGGTGCATTGTCAAAACCCGGCGTCGAAATCGGGGTGGGGAATTCCTCAAAACCCAGACGCTTGACGTCGTCGCCCAGGTGCACTTCCTCCTGCACACGTCCCTGTTCTACGATGACTGGCGCGATTGGGTTCCGGAACGCTGTCTGCCACACCTTCTCAATGCCGTCCACGTCCGTGTCCAGACCGAGCGCGTAGATTTGTGGTGAGCCCGCCAGCGCGCCCACGGTGACAGGGATCTTGTAGTGGCGGCCTTGGGCATCGAAGACGTCTTCAAACAGCCACGCCTTGCGCTGAGCCTCCGGAATCCCGCCCCGGTACTGCCAGCGCACCAAGGTATGGATCTCCGTCTCCTTTTGGATCGGCTGTTTCACCCGCAGGAGCAGGCCCTTTTCTTCGAGAAGGGCTAGATGTTGGTGCAAATCACGATACATGCCGTACTCCTGATATAGAATCTGTCAAATGCTTGTCCAATGTTGGAGGTCCGGACCTCCGCCGCCTCCAATGCTCGGAGGCCCGGACCAAACCAGGTCCGCACCTTACGGAATAACTCAGACCCGGATTCACAAAAGTTCAAGACGCCCACATGGGCCTATGCTACAGAAGCTGCTTTCTGTCACTTGGACGGTTGATACTTGGCCAGCGTGTCTTTCAGCACCTTCTTCTGGTCCGGCGACAGGTTCATCCCGTCCTTGACCAGTTTGGTCATCTCCGCCGCCGACATGTACAGAACATCCAAGGTTTGCTTCTTGGCCAGTGCCACGGTCTCGGGGTCTTCCAGTGCCTGCTTGATGACCTTTTCAAGATACGCGGCACGCGTTGGCGACATGCCGGGCGGTCCCGCGAGAGGCCGGCCGAGTTCGCCGAGCGCGAGCGCGATCTTGATCATCTGCTGACCCTGGGCGTTCACGTTTGGCAGTTCGGTCAGCATCGGTACGCTGGAGGGCAGGCCCGGGTTCTTGGAAGCCCCGTACTGCAGGATGACTTTCAGATCGCCGCTCTGGATTTGTGGCAGCTTACTCGCATAGCTGCCGGGGGTGGCATCAATTTCGCCGCGGATCGTCGCGAGGTCCGCTTCTTCCGAAGTGTCGTAACCGGTCACAAGGTCCGCGTTCTTAATTCCCAGGGCGGAAATAATGAGTGCCGCTTCGACAAAATTCGAGCTTCCGATACCGGGAGCGCCGAATTTGACCTTGTCCGTCGTCGTGCGCATGGCGTCAATCGATTGGTACTTGCCCTTGGCGCCCACGGTAATGACGCGGGGATCAGTCGTAATCCGGCCGAGCCAGGTGAACTTGGCCAGATCATATTGCACGCCCGCCGCATCTGTCAATTGCGCCTGCATGACGCCCGCGCCGTTCAGAATGCCCATCGTGAGCCCGTTCGGGTCGGCGGCAAAAAGCTGGTTCGTTCCGACGACACTGCCCGCGCCGGGGACATTCTTGACCACAAAGGTCGCGCCGGTGAGCCTGGACAGAGTCGGAGCAAGCACACGGGCCCACTGATCATACCCGCCGCCGGTCGCGTAGGGGACGATGAAATCGACGGTCTTTCCCTTGTAGAAAGTCGCTTCTGCCGTAAGGTCCTGCGTGGTAGAAGCAGTTGTGGGGGCCGTCGTCGCAGCAGCCTTGGTCGCCGCGGTGGTGGCTGCGGCCGTCGGCCCTGTGGCCGGCGCTGTCGTTGGCTGAACGACCGGAGCCGAAGTCGGTGGAACGGGCGTTGGCGCCGGGGCCGTGCACGCCGCCAACGCCAGCATCAGCGCTGCAATGCCGAGAACTAGAACCAGATGAGCAATGCCACTTCGCGAGAGCATCTTCTCCTCCTCCATTGGATACGTACAGCTGTTTTACTCTCTAGCCCGTTCTCTCTACCTCATTCTCTCTAACTCATTCCCAATGCCTGTTCGCCTCGAGCAAGTGTCTTTCGAGTCCGACTCCCTTCAAGTTGCACGTTCCGGTTCAAGGTAAAGTTTTACGTGTCACCCCTCACGTTTCACGCATTTGCGTCTGTCATTCTGAACAAAGTGTCGGGTGCAGTTCACCCGCAGAATCTCGACAGGCTTCTGATGATGCTTGACCACGATCTGCGCCGGTGTCGCGCTCGCATATCATCTTGGTTTTCTAGCCGGCCGACCGCCAGACCCTTCGTTTCACTCAGGGTGACAACCTACCTCTCATTCATTCGCCTAGTAACCGATCACCGCCTTCCTCACCGCCACTACCAACACTCCATCGTACAACTGCACCTGGAGCAGCGTAACCATGACGACGTACAGAAAAGCCACGAACCCGATAGACACGCCAAGCGAGATGCCCCAGCCCATCCGGGACCGCACTCTCATGTAGAGAAGGGGATACAGGAAAGTCGTGATCGTAAAGCCCAGGAGATAGATCAGGACAAACGCCAGGAGCACCCAACCGAACGCGATAAGAGAGTCGGACGCCTTTTTCGCTTCCTTGGCGCCATCGGCCTCTGCTTTCTTTTTCTTGACCTTGGGCGGCGCCGTAAAATCGAGCACCGTCTGCCAGATGGAGAGCAAGAGACTTGGAACCGCGACCACCAACGGCATCATGCGCGCCTGAGAGTTGAACCCGAGCGCCATGTACACTATGGCCGCCAGTATCGCCATCACGCAAAGGTCAAAGATCTGGCGGCCCGTGATCCGGCGCGGCGCTCCTTGAGTCGATTCGCCTGAAAGTTGGGATGGAAGTTGAGCTTTCATGCAGGTGTCCCTCCCGAGCCGGCCGGCACTAACCTGGCCTTGGCTTCCTGGGCCTGGCGACTGCGGATGGTCATCACGAGCGTCGCAATAAAGATCGCGATCAGAACCAATGTGAGGGGTCGCGTAAAGAAATCCGCGACCTGAAACAGCCGGAGCGAAAGGAGCAAATTCTTTTCTGCCGTCCTGGCCAGGACCAACCCGATGACAAGCACCGGCCGCGGCCAATCGAACTTTTTCATCGCATAACCCACAAACCCAAAGATCACGGCCAGGACAATGTCCTCAATCGCCACGTGGGTCCCATAAGCGCCGATCGCCGCGAGCAAGAGTACCATCGGGACAATAATCGAGCCGGGGAGCGTCGCGACCTTGGCCAGCCGGTTTGCAAATATGAGGCAGAGGCCCGCGGCGATAATGTTCGCAATGGCCACCGTCCATGCCATCAGAAAGATGAGGGATAGATTCTTGCTGAGCATCTCCGGCCCGGGCTGGAGGCCTTGAATGTAGAACGCGCCGAGCAGGATGGCCATTCCCGCGCTCCCGGGAATGCCAAACGCAATCGTCGGGACAAGTGCGCCACCTTCCTTTGCATTGATCGCCGACTGGGGCGCGATGACTCCCTCGACCACGCCGGTGCCGAACTCGTCGCCGTTCTTCTCCGTTTGTTTCGCATGACCGTAGGCGAAAAAGCAGGCGGTATCCCCGCCGATCCCGGGGATGATGCCCACAATGTTCCCGATCACCGAACAGCGCAAGGTGAGCCACCAATGCCGGTAAGTGTCCTTGATCCCTTCCAGGGCGCCGGACATCTTGGATGCGATGCCCTCCGGCAGAGGCTCGTCCCCTTCGATCGCGACCTCAATCATCTCTGCGATCGCGAACAGACCCAGTACGATGGGGATCAACTTGATCCCGTCCCACAAGTAGAGCTGACCGAAGGTGAAGCGCTGCGCGCCGGTCGACATGTCGAGGCCCACCAAGCCAAGGAGCAGTCCGAATCCCCCTCCGATCAATCCCTTGAGAAGCGACTTGCCGCTGATGACGGCGATGAACGCAATACCGACCATCGCCATCATGAAAAACTCGGGAGGGGCAAACGCCAGCACCAGCGGGCGCATGATCGGTATCAAGGCAATCATCGTCAGCGCCCCAAACACGCCGCCCGTCGCCGAGCTGCTCAACGCGGCCCCGAGCGCGCGTCCCGCCTGTCCCTTTCTCGTCATCGGGTACCCGTCGAACAGGGTCGCCGCATTCGGCGGGTCGCCCGGCGTGTTCAAGAGAATCGTCGTGATCGCCCCACCTGTGTAGCTCACCGAGTGAGCCCCCAACAGCAGAGCAAAAGCGGACGTCGGATCCATCTTGAACGCTGGCGGCCCGTGATCCGGCGCGGCGCTCCTTGAGTCGATTCGCCTGAAAGTTGGGATGGAAGTTGAGCTTTCATGCAGGTGTCCCTCCCGAGCCGGCCGGCACTAACCTGGCCTTGGCTTCCTGGGCCTGGCGACTGCGGATGGTCATCACGAGCGTCGCAATAAAGATCGCGATCAGAACCAATGTGAGGGGTCGCGTAAAGAAATCCGCGACCTGAAACAGCCGGAGCGAAAGGAGCAAATTCTTTTCTGCCGTCCTGGCCAGGACCAACCCGATGACAAGCACCGGCCGCGGCCAATCGAACTTTTTCATCGCATAACCCACAAACCCAAAGATCACGGCCAGGACAATGTCCTCAATCGCCACGTGGGTCCCATAAGCGCCGATCGCCGCGAGCAAGAGTACCATCGGGACAATAATCGAGCCGGGGAGCGTCGCGACCTTGGCCAGCCGGTTTGCAAATATGAGGCAGAGGCCCGCGGCGATAATGTTCGCAATGGCCACCGTCCATGCCATCAGAAAGATGAGGGATAGATTCTTGCTGAGCATCTCCGGCCCGGGCTGGAGGCCTTGAATGTAGAACGCGCCGAGCAGGATGGCCATTCCCGCGCTCCCGGGAATGCCAAACGCAATCGTCGGGACAAGTGCGCCACCTTCCTTTGCATTGATCGCCGACTGGGGCGCGATGACTCCCTCGACCACGCCGGTGCCGAACTCGTCGCCGTTCTTCTCCGTTTGTTTCGCATGACCGTAGGCGAAAAAGCAGGCGGTATCCCCGCCGATCCCGGGGATGATGCCCACAATGTTCCCGATCACCGAACAGCGCAAGGTGAGCCACCAATGCCGGTAAGTGTCCTTGATCCCTTCCAGGGCGCCGGACATCTTGGATGCGATGCCCTCCGGCAGAGGCTCGTCCCCTTCGATCGCGACCTCAATCATCTCTGCGATCGCGAACAGACCCAGTACGATGGGGATCAACTTGATCCCGTCCCACAAGTAGAGCTGACCGAAGGTGAAGCGCTGCGCGCCGGTCGACATGTCGAGGCCCACCAAGCCAAGGAGCAGTCCGAATCCCCCTCCGATCAATCCCTTGAGAAGCGACTTGCCGCTGATGACGGCGATGAACGCAATACCGACCATCGCCATCATGAAAAACTCGGGAGGGGCAAACGCCAGCACCAGCGGGCGCATGATCGGTATCAAGGCAATCATCGTCAGCGCCCCAAACACGCCGCCCGTCGCCGAGCTGCTCAACGCGGCCCCGAGCGCGCGTCCCGCCTGTCCCTTTCTCGTCATCGGGTACCCGTCGAACAGGGTCGCCGCATTCGGCGGGTCGCCCGGCGTGTTCAAGAGAATCGTCGTGATCGCCCCACCTGTGTAGCTCACCGAGTGAGCCCCCAACAGCAGAGCAAAAGCGGACGTCGGATCCATCTTGAACGTGAACGGGACGAGGACCGAGAGCGTGAACAGCCCTCCGATCCCCGGCAGGATCCCGACGACGAGCCCGACCCCAATGCCCACCAGCATGTAGCCGACCGCCGGCCAGCTAAAGACCCCGAGCAATCCCGCCAGTGCCGCTTCGACCATCGCTTCTCCTTCCCGGAGATTTCCTCCGCAATTTCCAGCACCCTGCGGAGGCCTCGCACCCCATTCCATCCTCAAGTCTGATCAAGGCAGCGTTCACGACCACCCATCACATTTCACGGATCACGTTTTGTCATTTGTGATTCACTTGATCACCCACTCGTCCGATCACCTAATCTCCAAACAACTTTCTCAGGTTTTTCGCGGAAAACGCAAACGCGCGACACTGAATACAGTATCGCGCGCGTTCAACATCGGCGGGCGCCCGTGGACCACCTGCACTGCCGGAGCCCGTACCGGCACCCAAAGCGGTGCAATTCAAATGGCACGCGGTTTCCGGCCCCACAGGCATTTCCGTCTGCTGGAGTGTGTCCGGCACGGGCATTTCGATCGCCGCGGGCCGAGGCATCCCCTGAAATGCCTCCAACTCTGCTAACGGCTCGGGCCGCAAAGCACCAGCAT
>JAMDCU010000136.1:2682-27958 GCA_023489485.1 Chloroflexota bacterium | reverse complement strand
CGCCAATCCAATCCCTCGGCAATTCGCCGCGTCCCGGCCGCAATGTCGTTCGATACGTGGACATCCAGATCGAGCAATGGATCCTCCTTGATCTGCCCTGCTCCATCAGAACAGGCCTTTGCCTATTCTCGCCTTCTTCCGCTCTCATCCTTTATTCAAGCACGCCTTCCGCAATCAATTGGTCAATTTCACTCTCCGGCATGCCGAGCACCTCGCGGCAGACGACCAAATTGTGCTCGCCCAAGAGCGGGCTGCGGAAATGCTCTGCCGGAGTCTCTGAAAGTGTGAACGGAGGGCCCATGTAATCGAATGGACCCAAGACCGGGTGTGGAAGCTGGTCCCAAACGTGCCGGTGATTCAATTGGGGATCGGCAAAGATATCGCTCAACCGGCTGACAATTCCCGCCTGCACACCCGCCGTTTGCAGCTTTTCCATCACCTCGTGGGGTGTGAATTGCGCGGTCCATTTCCCCACCAGCTGCTCGAGCTCGTCTTCATTTTGCTTGCGTGCTGCGAACGTGGCGAACCGTGCGTCCGTTGCCCATTCGGGCTTGCCTACCGCGCGGCAGAACGCTTGCCATTCCTCTTCGGAGAACACGGCGATAACGCACCACCGATCGTCGCCCTGGCAAGGAAATGCCCCGTGCGGTGCGGCATAGGGGTGCCGATTGCCGCTGCGCGGCAGCATCGTTCCGTTCACCTGATAGTTGAGCAGTGTCGGGGCAATGAATTCCACCCCGGTCTCGTATTGCGAGAGATCGATGTACTGTCCCCGTCCGGTCCGCTCCCGCTCGTCCAGTGCGGCGAGAACGGCAGCCAGTCCAAAACCGACGGCGACAAAGTCAATATAGGGTCCGTATAGCAGTTGGGGGGCCGAGTCCGAATCATACCCCGCTAGGTCGGTGAACCCGCTCTGCGAAGTGAGCTGCGAGCCGAAACCCTTTTGGTTTGCCTTAGGTCCCGTTTGCCCCATGTTGCACGAGCTGAGGTAGACGAGCCGGGGATTGATTTCACTCGCCACCTTGTATGCGAGACCGAGGCGCTCCATCACCCCTGGGACAAAGTTCTCGACGAGCACATCGGCCCAGCCGACAAGTTTTCTGGCGACCTCGGTTCCGCGTTTCGTTTTCAAGTTCAACGCGATACTGTATTTGGTGTCGTTGAAGAAGGCAAAGGTGCCGGTCCGGTCCAGGCCGGGCTTGTCGTCCTTGTAGGGAGGATAGTGCATGCGAAAGCCGTCCGGTCGCGACCGAGATTCGACATGGATGACCTGCGCCCCATGTTCCGCCATGTGTTTCCCGACCATCGGCCCCGCGGCAAACACCGCGAACTCGACGACCTTGACTCCTTCGAGTGCTTTTTCGTGTGTCGGCATAGGTTATACCACCCGGTCCTGTCGCAGGCTCGCCAGCTCCTGTTTCGACAATCCCAACTCGTTCACATAGACCTGGTCATTGTGCTGGCCGATGCAGGGCGCCCGGCGCCCATCGCGCGGCTCGCTGCCGGAGAATTTCGCAAAGCGGCCCGGATACTTGAAGGCGGCGTGCAGCTCAGGGTGCTCCACCGGTTTCCAAAAGTCCCGTGCGGCCAGCTGAGGGTCCTCGAGAATATCACGAGCGTTGTTCACCGGGTAGCCCAGGATGCCGCGCTTGGCCGATTCATTGCCGAATTCCTCCTTGGTCAGAGTCGCCAAAAAGGCGGAGAAGGGCTTCTCGATCGCGTCGATCTCCTCCTGCGTGCTCGTCGCGACGTTGAACTTGTCCCAATCCTTCTCTTTCAGCCAATCGGGCGCCATGCCCCGTTCTGCCATCCACGCGACCATCGCCTGGTTCGAGTGCTTGCCGGCTTCCCCGCCGTAGATGATGAAATTGATGTATCCATCCCTGCACGGGGAAATGGCCTGCATGCGCGCGCCATGGATGCTCCGCCCGACGATTTGTGTTCCCGCGCGCACCAAGTCCTGCTGGCTCAGAGTCCAAAAAGAGGGCGCATTTGCCAACGCCCACAGCATGCCTGCCTGGAGCGACGCGTCCACGTGCTGGCCCTGGCCGGTCTTTCGACGATAATGATGCGCGAGGAGTGTGCCGGACGCAGCATACATGCTCGTCCACATCGGTGCCTGGGGGAGAATGGCGCGCAGCGGTGGACGGTCCGGTTCTCCGACGAGATTCATAAAGCCGCTCATCGCGATCGCGATGAGGTCCGAACCGTGGTAGGCCGCGTACGGCCCTGTTTGACCAAAGGGAGTGATCGAGGTGTAGACGAGCTGGGGGAAGAGACCATGCAGGTCTTGAAAGCCGAGCCCGCGCGCCGCCATATAGCCGGGCGCGTACGACTCGATGACGAAATCCGCCTTGTGAGCTAGGCGCCGGAAAAGAGCTTGTCCGCCGGGCGTGTCCAAATCCAGCGTGATGCCACGCTTGTTCGCGTTATACGCCCACCAGGGCAAGCTCTTTTCCGGATCGACTTGATCATGATAAAAGGGTCCGTGCCAACGTCCTGGATCGCCGTCGGGCGGCTCGATCTTGACGACATCTGCGCCTAGGTCGGCGAGGAGGCGGCCACACAGCCACCCGTCTTCCTGGGTGAGATCGAGAACGCGATAGGGAGAGAGCAAAGCCGCCGCCCGTCCCGTCTCATCAGCCATGTTTCACCTATTCTGCCGTACCCAACTTCAGAGATTGCCTAACCGTCCCGCCGGTGTTCTTTCTCCGGGTCCGATCACACTCTCTTGCAGCAACCCGCCTGCTCTCACAGACTAGAATCCACATTGAATCGAAAAGACCAGCTCTGCGCGACGCAGGATCAGGAGCTACTGCCGCTAGACAAGGCCGCTTTACGAGACAACTGCGAGGGGTACGGGGGAAGAGGCGGCCGCGGCCTGGTCCTCCCACAGGCTTATCCTCGTTGAAGCGATCGTCCACCTGCGAGAGGCTCCCAAGATTGACAAGTGACGGGCCAATGAGCCAATGTGTGTACGTGCCGAGTGACAAGCGACTTGGCCCATTGGACAATTGGCTCATTGGCTCATTGGCTCTTATCGTCCGTTCTTGGACAGCACATCGCCCCACTTGCCGCGCATCAGGTCTTTCGATTTGGCAATGTCCGCTGGTTCGAACCACCTTTTAACGTCCACGCGGTCCACCGGGTACACCGGGCGATGGAAATCCTGCTCAAAGCCGAATGGCACCGTCGCGTCGATACCCATGCCGCCCTCGAACCGAGTGTTCGAAGCCGTCCATTGTTTTTGCCCTGCGGTCATCCGCTCCTGCGGCATAAAGGTCTGCCCCCGGCCGCCGGGCAGCGGATTTAGAATATCCGTATGGGGGTTGACGCGCGTCGTCAGTGCCCAAATGATGTCGTCCATCGAGTAGATGTCAATATCGGTGTCCACGGCAATCGCCAGGCGCATGCCCTGACTGCAGGAGAGAATCGCCGACAAAAAGTTGCGCTGCCAGCCTTCCTCGATTTGGTTTCGCTTCTTCACCTGGATGATGCAACCGCCCCAGTCCGTCATGGGGTAAGGAATATTGACATCCTGGATGATGCCCGGCTGCAGGCGCTCGCACAATTCATAGATCGCTGACTCGCGCACCGTGGTATCGATGTTCTGGCAGTCCTCCATGTGAACGCCGAGGGGGAAGATGATCGGCTTGGAAGCGCGGCGGCGCATCGTGATGCCCGTGACGTGGAAGGTAGGCGCCTTGTACGCCTTGCCCATGTACCCCGCCCACTCGGGGTGGAAAAAGAACTTGCCCTGCGTATCGTGCTCTTCCGCTTCGCGGGTTTCATACCGCTTGTCCCGGGGGTGGATTTCGCCTTCGAGGACAAGCTCGCAGTCGGCCAGCGCCCAGGCATCTTGCGTGCGCGCCTTGACAATGCGCAGCGGATAGCCTTGCACCGCCCCGGCCGCACCCAGCTCGTCCCCGCCGCGGGGCAGAACAGCATAGTCAAAACCGCCGCCCGCAATCAATGTCGACGCGAGAGGAACGCCAAAGCACATGGTCAAAGGAATTGGCTTGTCGTCGTGATAGTGCTCGCTGATGATCTGCCACATGTGGGCGCCGGGCGCGGCCTGGAACGTCGAGACATTGCCCCAACGCGCGGACATGCGGTTGTAGCCGGTATGGGAGCCGCCGCCGAAATACGGGCCCACCACCACGCTGTTGCCGCTGCCGATCGTCATTTCAGTCTCGAGCATCGTGTGCCGGATGGCGAGGACCCACTTGTTGATATTCAAATCGTCTGTTAGGACATCTTCTTGAACCGGGGCATCTTGCTGGGAGATTTCAATCGGGGGAATCGGGTGGGTGAGCGAGTAGGCGAGCTGACGGGTGCGTGACTGGCGGTCCTTCCAGCCAAAATAGTGGTTCACCAAATCCATATGGGCAAACAGGTTCGTCACCGCGCGCAAGTGAGGATATCCCTTGACGTTATTGAAGAGGATTGGCAGGCCGCCGTCGAACGTTTTTTGAATGCCTGTGATCTCGAGGTCGGGATTGACCTCGATGTCCGTCTCGAGCAGTTTCCCTTCCGCACGCATGCAATCGATCGACGACCTCAGGTCGCGAAGATCAAAGCCTGTTTTGGCCTTGGCTTCATTCGCACTGGCTTCCCAAGAGCCCATGTCTCCCCCTTAATCTTGATCTGTTTGATCAGCAGATGATTTATTATCATTCCTAGTGAACCGGAACGGCGAATCTGAATGATAGGTGCCGGCGGAGGAAGAACAAGCCATCAGGCCGGGTCGACAAGTTCATGTCGCCGGACTCGTGTCAAGGTAATGCAGCCAGAAAATTACATCGGCAAGATCGCTAGCCCTACGAATGAGACTGTTCGAGCTTTTGGACGCGCCGCTCGAAATACACGAGGTGTTCGTTCATGATCCGGGTCGCGCGCTCGCTGTCGTGCGCGGCAATGGCGTCGAGGAGTTTTTCATGATCCTGAATTGCGCGCGCTCCCATTTGTTCATCTGGGATGATCTTTTCGAGCGTTTCGTAAAAGAGGGTTTGGAAGGAGCTAACGGTAAACAGCAATACTCGGTTCTTGGCGGCCTTGGCCATAGCGACGTGGAAATTGACGCTGTGTGGGGTAAAGTGGGGGTCCCCTGAAGAGTGGGCCTGGTGCGCGCCGTCAATCGCTGCCCGCATGGCTTGAAGATCTTCCGCGGTTGCGCGCTCGGCCGCGAGCCGAGCCGTCGTCATCTCAATCGCCCGGCGCGCTTCGATCAATTCTCGGCTGCTCGCCCCCTGCATGCGCAACATGTCAGTCAGCGCCTCGCTGATCGTCGTGGCGCTTGGACGAGCCACAAAAGCGCCGCCGCCGGCGCCGACTTTGATACTTATGAGGTTCTGGGATTCCAGCACGCGCAGAGCATCTCGCACGGTCGTGCGAGAGAGCCCAAACTGTTCGGCCAGCTCCTTTTCAGAGGGGAGCCGGTCACCCGGAGCCAGCTTTCCGGAAAAGATATGGTCTTTGACTTGCAGGACTATATCCTCTGATGCACGCGCTACACGGACCGTGTGAAAAATAGGTTCTGTCGCTTGAGCCATCCAGAGGTCCCAAAGGTCTAAAGATATGATGATTATAACTTGGGTTTCGACCTATGTCAACAATGTGAAATAAGACGCAAACCACTAACCCTTGTACGTCACAATGCGGCCCCACAGCCCTTTCGTGCCCCAAATGCCGGAACGCAAGCATTCAAGCTGGACGACTTGGCTGTGGTCCACAAAGAGATTCACTTCCGGTCCATAGTTTTTAATGTACCAGGCAAAGACTTCTGGATCGGCAGCCTCGAACATCGGCTTCTCTAGTCCGAGCGCGTTAATGATCCTGGCGACGACGTCCGTTCGCCAGACCTTGACGTTCTCCGTGATCCCCTCTGACTCGATCATGATCATGTACGCCCCGGCGTCGATGAACCGCTTGGCCTGCAGAATAGCCCATTCGGGGTCGCGTGTCCCCTCTGCTTCCAATTCCGCCACAGACGTCGCGCCGCCGGCCCCGAATTGGATGCCTACCTCCGGTTTGGCCTTCAGCCCTGCCTTTTGCACTCGCTCGATGAGGCGGAGCCAATCATCCGTCGGAATCGTGATAAACCCGCTGGAAATCTCGACAATGTCGAATCCGATCGCCTTACACTCTTTGATATAGGCATCCACCGCCTCCGGCCCGAGCGTCAAGACATGCTCGATAAAGCCCCCTGTGGATACGAGGACGTTGTACTGGTGGCAAATGTCCAGCAACTCCTTGACGGCCGGACGGGGCATCAAGGTAAAAGACCCACCCGCAAATTTGAGGACGTCCACGTAGGCTCCCATCGTCTCGAGCACATCCTGCAAATAACGCTTGCCCATCGGGCTGTAATAAGGGCCGCGAATTTCGGTCACTCCACGCGCCCGCGGCTTACCCGGGCGCTCGTTGATGCGCAGAAACGGGAAAGCCCGCTCCGCGTCAGTGTTCTGAGTAGGTGCCATGGTATCTCCTTTATATCTGGTCCCGCCCCCTCCAGTCGGCAGACCGGGAGAGATCAAGAAATGGGCGGGATTGATCTCCGGCCATTGCGCTAGTCCGCTCGCGCGCTCCCCAAGAGCCGTGCCAAGTCTGCCACCTCAATTGTCTCCAAGTTGGAAACGGCCTCCACAATCTCACGACGGAGCGGCTCGCTTGTGTAAGGTCCGCTCAAATGCTCAAATTTGCGTGTGACCGTTTCCCACGAAGGTTGGCGGGTAAAGAAACCCTCATAGTCATGCTTCTCTTTCACAAGGGTTTCGCCATTCTTCAGCTTGACCGTAAGGCGACATGGCATTTCATTCGGAAAGCGCCGGCTGTATTCTTCATTCGGCCGCACCTCGACCCTGCGCAAAAGACTCTGGACATCCGCCTGCTGGATACGCTCGGGACGGTACTGCTCGGGCATCACCTGCCCGTCCAGGATCGCGACTGCGACCATGTATTGCAGGCTGTGATCGGCCTGCTCTTTGGTATGGACCTGCGTCTTGTCCCCCTCTTCACCCCCGCCGATGATTTTGTAGGCGACGTCAAAGATGTCGATCTCGATCCCTTGAACTTGATCACCCGTAAACGGATGCTCCTGCTTCAATTCCAGGATACCCTCAATCGCGGATTGAGAGTGGATCTCGGCGTTGTACCTTTTCAGGATCGTCCGTGTCACGCGCTCGAGATTCTCTCGCGACCAATCGATCTCGAAACGGCCTGCGATGGCGTCCATAAAGCCCTTGTTTCCTTCAAAGATCTCGAGCGGCCCCGTAATCCCGCGCATCGCAAGAAATGTGGCGTGCGTGGCGCCCATAGCCGTGTCCGGATAAGCCAGACCTTTCCAGTTCGACAGCGTCCCGGTCCGCGTGACACGCAAAGCGTTATACGCCGTTCCGCTGATAGCGATGGCGTTCGCCGTTTTCGCCGCATCCAGCCCCAATACCTTGGAGACGCCGGCGGCTACCGCATAGGCCCCCTGGGTGGTGTGGTCAAAACCCTTCGCTCGCACCGGCGCGACATCGCTCAGCCGGCACTGAACCTGATAGGCAACTGCCAGCGCGGTCATCAAATCACGGCCGCTCTTGTGCGCATACTCGGCTCCCGCGAGAACGGGTGCCAGATTGTCGCTCGGATGGCAAGTCTCGCCCTTCGCCAGGTAGCTATCGTTAAAATCCAGGTAACGTACCAGCGCACCGTTATAAAGGGCTGCTCGGTCCGGAGCCGTCTGATGATCGGCAATCAGGGTACAGCGAGATGCTCCCCCGAAATCATTGATCTGCTCTCGAATCAGCCGGATCGGCTCGCCGTCGAGAGCACCCATGGCGCAGCCGATGGCATCCAGGATGCGGATTTTGAGCTGCTCCCGTGCATTATCCGATAGATCGCCGAAGGAAGCATGCCAGCAGAACTCGGCCAGTTGTTCAACTTGTGTCATAATCGCTTGTCCCCTCTGCTCTGTCGACGGGAACCGGTCCGCCCGTCCCGATGTCGTCTGAACGCTTCTCGATTCTATGCCTCTACAGAGCCCCTGACAAGGGCCATGCGGCAAGGCTGCCCCACGCCCGAAATATCCTGACCTCCGCTACCACTGACGGGCGACAAGATATTGTTAACCACCTCCGGCAACCGCGAGAAAGGGCAGCTGTTGGCATCTGCTCTTTCTCTGTTCCGATTGGCTGTGCGGCGTCACACCTACATCAGCTTGTACCTGAAAATAGCGGCCGCCTTGCCGATCGGCACCTGGTCAGCCGGAACGGCATAGACCGTCCCGTCATGCAAGAGGTCTGGATCGCGGCATATTGCGAACTCCGGCATCTACTTTCTGGAAAAGGCACAAGATGTTGTTCTTGTTCACCAATCTATCCTCCCCCCCGCCGTGCAGTATCGAATGCTCAAGACGAAAACTGCAAATGAACAAGAGCTCAGGGTTGCTTGCAACGCGTGCGCAGTTTTTCGCGATGCTCGCGGACCTGCCGCGTGTTAGGGTACAGAGCACCTTTCAGTGCTGCTTCGGCCGTGTGCGCCCTTTCAATCGCCGCCAGGTTGTCTGGCCGGATGAATACGACAATTCGTGGCCGGTAATGTAGCGGAGATTCTCTATGTGCCAGCTCACCGACCCGACCGAGGCGCCGATCGGGTCGCGATGACCCTTGGCAAGGCCCCACTATCTATAACGGAGGAGCATAACGGGTGATGCCAGGCTGAAGGCAGCTCCGCTCGCGCCTGCCTCTAAACTGAGACGCACTCGGCCTCACCGCCCGTATCACATCTCTCCGCTCCCCCTTTGTGACAGATCTGTAACACGGCGTTACGAAACTGGAACGGGACCGACATACTATTGCAGCAGCCATCCCTTAAACTAGGTGCAGCTTCATGGCTGAGGATTCGCCTTGCCGCACGGCAGATCCGGGGGGATTGCCATGTTTGCATGTCATCGCAAGTCCATAGGGTACTCGCAACGCACACTGCTTTTCGAGATCGTCCACCAAAGCCTGTGAAACCCAAAGGACAAATAGCTGCAACAGACCGAGAGGAACTTTTGGGGCAATTATGTCGTCTCTGGTATTGAGAGTATAATTGTTCTCGGGTTTGCCTTGTCTACGCGACCCGCGGCTATGGATGCCAGCGAACGCTCCGCTGTGCGTTTGTCGGCGTTTGTCCCTGTCCCTTTCGCCGAAATTCCTTATTCCCTCAAGCCTTCGGACGGCCGATGCGACGACGTCTTCTCCTCCTAACCATCCTGTTTAGCGCGCTCTGCCTCGCCACGGTCCTGTATCTCCTGGTGGGCAACTTGCCCGCGCCTGACGCGCTCATCAAGCGCTCGTCCCCCGACACGACCAAGATTTATGATCGGAACGGCCGGCTTCTTTACGAGGTCCTCGACCCGCGCGCTGGGCGGCGCACTCGTGTCCCGCTGAGTGAGCTGCCTACCTATTTCCGCGAGGCCGTCGTCGCCGTCGAGGACGCCAGCTTTTATTCCAACCCCGGGGTTGACGTTTCCGGAATTATGCGTGCGGCTGTGCAGAATCTGCGCGCCGGAGAGATCGTCGCAGGTGGGAGCACGATCACGCAGCAACTCGCCCGTGACGTCCTGCTTTCGCAAGAAGAGCGCGAGTCGCGCAGCTATGTCCGCAAATTGCGAGAGGCATTTCTCGCGGTGCGCCTCACCCAGACCTATTCCAAGGACCAAATCCTCGATATGTACCTCAACGAGGTTTACTTTGGTCAACTCGCCTACGGCGCGGAGGCAGCCGCGCGCACCTATTTCGGCAAGCCGGCCCGCGACCTCGATCTCGCCGAATCGGCCCTCCTTGCGGGCTTGATCCAAGCTCCTGCCTTATACAACCCTTTTGTTAATTTCGACGCGGCCCGCGCACGGCAGGCCATAGTCCTCGGTCTCATGGTCAAGAGCGGTTCCATCACTCTTGCAGAGTCTCAAGTGGCCCAAGCTGAGCCTATTCACCTGGTCGCCAGTACCCCGACGGCCACTCTCCGCGCCCCCCACTTTGTCTCCTATGTGCGCAACCTGCTCGAAGAACGTTACGGCCCGGAACAGGTGAATCATGGAGGGCTGAAGGTCATCACGACGCTCGATATCGATCTGCAGGAGCGGGCTCAGGAAATCGTCCGGCAGCGTCTGGATGAGTTGGCGCGACGCACACGCGACGAAGGTGCCCCCGATTACAATGTTAACGATGCGGCGGTTGTGGTTCTCGATCCCAGCACGGGCCAGATCCTCGCGATGGTCGGCAGTGCGGATTATTTCGACAACGCAATCGACGGAGCCGTGAATGTCGCCCTTGCGAACCGGCAACCGGGCTCGGCGATCAAGCCGATCACGTACGCCACGGCTTTCAGTCGCGATTGGACGCCGGCCACCGTGGTCTCCGACGTCCCAACCGCTTTTCTCACAAAAGAGAACCAACCTTACGAGCCCGAGAACTATGATCGGATCTGGCACGGCCCCATCTCACTGCGGCAGGCGCTTGCGACCTCTTCGAACATGGTCGCCGTCAAAGTACTCGATCACGTCGGCCTCCCGGCGATGATCCAGACGGCCCAAGCGCTCGGCATCTCGACATTTGGCGATCCAGATCGGTTCGGTCTTTCTTTGACCTTGGGCGGTGGCGAAGTCAAGCTCCTCGAACTGACCGCCGCGTATGCCGCCTTTCCCAACCAAGGCCGACGCGTCGACCCCGTACCCATTCTCTCGGTGAACGGCGTGCCTTGGTCGCAGCCGAGCAATCCGGAACCCGTCCTCAGCCCACAGGTAGCCTATCTCATCACGAGTATTCTGTCGGATGATTCCGCCCGCATCCCCGCATTTGGCGAGGACAGCGTCCTCGACCTGAGCCGTCCCGCGGCGGCCAAGACAGGGACGACGACGGACTTTCGGGACAACTGGACCATTGGCTATACGCCCGATCTCGTCGCTGGAGTTTGGGTAGGAAATGCCGACAACTCGCCCATGTACAAAATTTCCGGAGTTACCGGGGCGGGCCCGATTTGGCACGACGTCATGGAGGAGGCGCTCAAGAACCGGCCGGTCCGCGACTTTTCACGGCCCGATGGTCTCGTCGACGTGCAGATTTGCGACACCTCCGGTCTCTTGGCGACGCCGGATTGTCCCCGCCAGCGCAGCGAGGTCTTTATCGCAGGCACTGAGCCGACCCGTCCTGACGACAGCTATCGCGCCGTGTTACTCGACAGCGCGACCGGGCTTTTGTGGGAGGAGGGGTGTCACGGTCAGCCCATCGAGCGGGTCTACCGCTTTCTTCCTCCCGATGCTCAAGAGTGGGGCCGCAAGCAAGGCATCCCGGAGCCGCCTCAGACGGACTGCCAGGGACAGCCGGTGCAGCAAGCAGATCTGTCAACGAACGGTGTGGCCAAGCAGGGAAACGCAGGCGGCGAAAAGGCCGAGTCAACACTGGCCATCACCAGCCCTGCGCCGAACGCGGTCTTTGCGCTCAGCCTTCAATTGCCGCGCGACATGCAAAGGATCGAAATTGCCGCCCAGCCCGCGGACTCGGGTGCACCTTCGTTGAGCCTGATCGTAGACGGCCAGGTTATTGGCTCATTTTCCCGTCCTCCTTACCGCGCCCTCTGGTCACTCACTCCGGGCGAACATACCGCGCAAGCGGTCAGCGCGGATGCGGAGGGCAAGCCCATTGAGAGCCAGCCGGTAGAATTTCTTGTCCAAGACGGACCGTAGAGTCGCGTGATCCGCGCACGATGCGAATCCCGGCAGATAACAAACCCAGAGAGGGAACAATGTCTCAAGCAAAAACCTTTTGGTCGTTGCTCTTGATGCTCGTCCTTCTCGCCGCGTGCAGCGGCGGCGCCCATCCAACCGCGACTCCCCCTCCTCCGACGGCAACGCTGCCGTCCAGCACCGGCGAGCCCGTGCGCGAGACCCCCGCGCCTAGCTCTCTGCCCTCGCCAACTCCGGGCAGCCTGTTTCCACAAAATATATCGAATGAGCCGCTCAACGTCATCACGACGCAGCCAGCAGACAAGGGAACCGATGTTGCCGTTGTCGACTCGCGCATCATTGTCCAGTTCAACCATCCCGTCGTTCCGCTGACCGCGGTCGAGGCTCAAAAGGACTTGCCTCAACCGCTTTCCCTCCAGCCGTCTGTCCCCGGCACAGGGCAGTGGATCAATACGTCAACCTTTGCGTTCACTCCAAGTCAAACCCTGGCAGTCGCAACGCAGTATACTGCGACCGTCGCACCCCTTAAGGATATGCTCGGCCTGTCGTTGAGTGGATATACCTGGTCGTTCAAGACCGTGTCGCCCGCCATCGTCAAGACCTATCCGGCGGACAAGACACAGTACGTCGGCACGACCCAGCCGATCACCATCACTTTCAATACCGAG
Organism: Chloroflexota bacterium; assembly: GCA_023489485.1. Lineage (GTDB taxonomy): Bacteria > Chloroflexota > Anaerolineae > UBA4142 > UBA4142 > JAMDCU01. The sequence continues at coordinate 15,577 of JAMDCU010000136.1, read as the reverse complement.
ATGGACCGCGCCTCGACCGAGTCGCGCCTGACGATCCAGCGGCAGGATACGGGCACAGCGGTCGCGGGGCGCATTGCGTGGCAGGGAGTCGTCCTTAGCTGGACGCCAGACAAGCCGCTGGAATATGCCAAACCCTATGTGGCCGAACTCAAACCGGGCGCACAGGATATCAACCGTCTCGCCGCTACCCCCACAGACGTCAAGTGGTCCTTCCGCACCGTCCCACCTCCCGGTGTCAGCACAACATTACCGGCGAACGGAAACACAAAAGCCGATATCAGCGGCGGCTTTCGTGTCCAATTCTCTTCGCCCATGTCGCACACCCTGGACACGAAGGACAGTCTCAAGGTGAGCATTTCGCCGACCATTACTAATCAATCCTTCTATTGGGAGAGTGCCAAAGGGGGAGATTCCGGCGACACCGCGGTGAGGATTGTGGGCAATTGGCTCGCTTCCCAGCCATACACAGTGACTATCAGCGGCGACAACCTGACCCGCTATGGCGAGAAGCTGGGCAAGGATGTCGTGGTGCGCTTTACCACCGCGCCGCGTGCACCGCAGCTGGGGCTCAATGTCCCGAGTACCATGGGCATGTACGACGCGAACGGCCCACAGGTCATCGTGGCGACCTATGTGAATCTCACCCAGATTGACTACAAGCTCTTCAAGGTGGACCGATCGGATTACATCCGCCTTCTGGGCCGCAACTATTACCAATCGCTGCAAAGCTATGCACCCAAACCGGCCAACCAACTGCGGGCATGGTCGCTTACTCCGAAGGCGCTCGTTAACGCGAACCGGCTCATCTCGACGACACTCACGGCGGACGGCACGCCTCTCCCTTCCGGCGTCTATTTCCTCCAGGCAACCACGCCGAGCATTACCAAGATGGTGGCCAAACAACTGCTTATCGTTTCGGGAATGAACCTCTCACTCAAACGCACCGAAACGGAAGCCCTGGTCTGGGTCACCGATTTGAAATCCGGGCAACCTCTCGCAGGCCAGCCATTGACGCTGTACGATACCAACGGCAAAGTGCTCGGCTCAGGCAAGTCGGACAAGGATGGCATCTGGCGTCTCACCTTTGCAAAGCAGAATGCGTGGGACCCCATTTACGCGTTGAGCGAAGCGAGCGGGCAAATCGTCGGAGCCGTCGGAAGCGACTGGAATGACGGCATCATGACCTGGGATTTCAACATGCCCAGCCAGCCGTCGGCGCAAGAGTATTACGCCAACCTGTACACCGACCGCTCCATTTACCGGCCCGGACAATCGGTTTATTTCAAAGGCATCCTGCGCCGGGATAATGATGCCACCTACAGTCTGCCCAGCGGAATCGAAACCGTGCCCGTCACCGTGCGCGATGCGCAGGGTAAGCGGATCTCCACCCAGAACGTCCCTCTGAGCAGCTATGGGACGTTCAACGGCGAAATCAAACTGACGAACTCGGCGGCCATCGGGTATTACAATCTCAGCATTCAACTGGGCCAAGACCCAAACCGGTTCTACACCAGCGTCGGGTTCCAGGTAGCCGAGTATCGCGCTCCGGAATTCCAGGTGGCGGTCACTACCGACAAGCCCGAGTACATCAACGGCGATACGATCCAGGTAGACGTCAACTCGACCTACTTTTTCGGCGGTGCCGTCTCGAACGCGGCGGTTACCTGGCGCCTCATGTCGGACGATCTGTTCTTCCAGCCGGACACCGTCAAGGGATATTGGAACTTTGTCGATTATGATTTGACGACCGATCGCATGCAGCAGGGGCAGGTCATCCGACAGGGTAAAGGCAAAACGGATGCCGCGGGCAGGTTCCACTTTGAGGTACCCGCAGACCTAAAGGATTTCCCGCTCAGCCAGAACTTTACCCTTGAGGCCGAGATTACGGACATTAACAACCAGTCCGTGTCCAGCCGGACGACCGTCCCCGTCCACAAGGGTCAGTACTATATCGGCCTGCGCCCCCAGCGCTATGTAGGGACCGTTGGCCAAGAGCAGGCGGTGGATGTCATCACGGTAGATACCAAAGGGCTTACCGTGACGAACCAAGCTCTGACTGTCTCATTCTTTGAGCACAAATGGTACAGCGTGCAAGAGAAAAGCGCGGACGGAAACTTGTACTGGAAGAGCGCGTACACCGATACTCTGGTTTCTAAGATGAATGTGACGACAAACGCCCAGGGAAGCGCGGTCGCCACCTTCACGCCGAGCAAGGGTGGGGTCTATAAAGTCGTCGCCGAGGGGCAGGACGCGGCCAACAACAAGATCCGGAGCAGCACTTATCTCTGGGTCTCGGGACGCGAGTTTGTCAACTGGCGGATGGAGAATAATGACCGCATCGACCTCGTCGCGGACAAGAAGGAATATGCTCCTGGCGATACGGCTGAGATCCTCATCCCCGCGCCGTTCAAGAACGCACAAGCTCTTTTGACAATCGAGCGCGGAACAATTCGGGAGGTGCGTCGTCTGACTCTCCCCGGTAACAGTGAGAAGGTGCAAATTCCGATTCGGTCGGACTATAGCCCCAACGTCTTTGTTTCCATCTTGCTCGTCAAAGGGCGCGGTCCGGACAGTCCGACTCCGCAGTTCAAGCTGGGATATACAAACCTGGCCGTCTCGACGGTGCAAAAGCAGCTCAAGATCACGGTCACCCCGGACAAGCAGACACACTATAGTCCGGGTGAAAAAGCAACTTTTGCCATCACGACGACCGATTATACGAACACACCGGTTCAAACCGAGCTGTCCGTCGCGCTCGTCGACAAGGCTATCCAGTCGCTCACAGATGATATGTCCATATCGCCGCTTCAAGCCTTTTACGGCCAGCGCGGACTCGGCGTCCAGACCTCTGCGACGCTCGTCCGCTCGGTCGAGCGCATCAATGAGCAACTGAACCCCGAGGCCAAAGGGGGCGGCGGCGGGCCGGCCCTCCAACCCGTGCGGCGTGATTTCCAGGATACCGCCTTCTGGAAGGCAGATGTGGTCACCGATTCGTCGGGCAACGCTAAAGTGACGATTCCTCTGCCCGACAATCTGACCACCTGGAACCTCACGGCCAAAGGTGTGACAACCTCCACTCAAGTCGGCGAGGCTAGCACCGATATCATGAGTACCAAGGACCTGCTCGTTCGCCCCGTCACGCCGCGGTTCTTTGTCGTCGGCGACAAGGCAACGCTTCAAGCGGTGGTGAACAACAATACGGACAAGGACGTGAGCGTGGACGTCGGCATCGACGGTGGACAAGGGCTGACGATAGCAGGCAACGTTCAGCAGCCACTGACCGTCCGTGCGCACGACAAAGGCATCGTGAGTTGGAACACAACAGTCAACCCGGTCGAACAGGTCACGGTAAGATTCTCGGCGAGTGGGAACGGCTATCAGGACGCGATCGAACAAACCTTGCCCGTCCTTCGCCCAATCTCTGAAGAGACGGTGGCGACGGCCGGCCAGGTCGATACCCGCGTGGCCGAGCAGATCCAGTTACCCTCTGTCGTGGACAAGACGGCGGGCGACCTCAAGATCGAGCTGAGCCCATCCCTCGCCGCGGCGAGCCGCGACAGTCTCGATTATCTACAGTCATTCGACTATGATTGCACCGAGCAGACCGTCAGCAAATTCTTCCCGAATGTCGCCACCTATCTTGCGCTCAAAAAGCTCGGCATCGATCGCCCTGACCTCCGCAGCAGTCTGGAGACGAATGTGACCACCGCCGTCCAGCGCCTCTATGCGCTCCAACGCCAGGATGGCGGTTGGGGCTGGTGGGCCAATGACGACAGCCAGCCGACCTTGACCGCCTATGCACTACTCGCACTTTACGACGCGCGACAGGCCGGTTTCGCGGTGGATACGGACGTGATGAACCGGGCCGAGCAGTTCCTAACCCGTTATCTCGACCAGCCGCTCGACGTCAAGATCGGTTATGCCGCGAACGAGCGCGCGTTTACCATCTTTGTCCTGACGGAAATGGGGCGCCCGATGACCGGCCGCGCAGTGAATCTCTACGACCAGCGTGCGAATCTGGCCAACTACGGCAAGGCTTTCCTTATGATGTCGCTTCTCAAGCTCAAGCAGCCGCAGGCTCAATCGTTGCAGACCGAGCTGACAAGCGCCGCGATCCAGAGTGCCACCGGCACACACTGGGAAGAAAGCAAGCCCGATTATTGGACGATGAACACAAATACGCGCTCGACCGCGCTCGCGATCATGGCCTTGTCCCGCGCTAGCCAAGGAGCTCCTTCGCCCATCCTCTCGAACGCGGTGCGCTGGCTCATGGTCGCACGAAAAGAAGGGCACTGGGAGACGACACAGGAGACCGCCTGGTCGGTGCTCGCTCTCACCGAATTCATGCAGTCCACCGGCGAACTCCAGGGCAATTACACGTACCAGGTGAGCCTCAACGGCAAAGCGATTGGCGATGGGACAGTGGACAAGACGAATATCGACCAGTCCAAGACGCTGACGGTCGCGATCAAGGACCTCGTCCAGACCGCCGCCAACGAGGTGCTGATTACGCGCAGCACCGGGGATGGACGGCTCTACTACAGCGCCTATCTGAACTATTACCTTCCCGTCGAAAACATGCCCGCGCTCAATCGCGGCATCCTGATCGGGCGGCAGTACGAGGCGGTTGATCCGCAAACGCTCAAGCCAACGGGCAAGTTGATTCAATCTGCCAAGGTCGGAGACTATGTGCAAGTCACACTGACCATCGTCGCGCCACAGGATTTGCACTATCTTGTTCTGGAAGACCCGCTGCCCGCCGGGTTTGAAGCGGTCGACACGACGTTAAAGACCTCCAGTGCGGCGGCGCAAGGGCCGCAGCTCCAAGCGAAACAATCGGCGGAGCAAACCGCGTACGGCCGCTGGTTCCAGCCGTACTGGACCTACTGGGCGCACTCTGAGGTACGAGATGACAAGATCGCCGCTTTTGCTACCTATCTGGGACGAGGCACGTACGAGTACAGCTACATGATGCGCGCAAGCGTGCTGGGCCAGTTCCAGACGTTGCCTGCGCGGGCCTATGAAATGTATTTTCCGGATGTGTTCGGCCGCAGCGCCGGAACGACCTTTGTCGTCAACCCGTAAGCGATTGCAGAACAAGATCGACTTTCCGGCGCACAATCGATAAAAGGTCACGAGGGCCTCGCGCGCTTTACCCAGCGAGGCCCTTCCGTTTGCAGGTTTCTGCATCATCATGGAAAGAACTGGGTGGATTACGACGGGAAGGGGTAGGAGGAGGGATGACGCCGCCATCCACTTTGGGAGAAAGCTGTTGGGCAGAAAACCCGCTTCGCAAGGGAACATTTGCTCAGAGGTGAAAACCCAATATCCCTGTTCGACGACTGCGTTTCATGTGCTTTTTTGATAATCCCCATTTCGGTGATAGAATTTTGGCGAGGTTCCTTTGAACTAGGGTCTTATGAATTTCTGGGACATTTTCGACAACGTTGTGCTCGCCAGCGGGTTCTGGTTCTTCATTATCGCCTACGTCGTATTTGGGCTGTGGGCCCTGCTCGGCGACTCGAAGAGTTCGCTGTGGCTCAGTCTCTCGCTCCTTGTGCCCGCGGCGTTCTTCTTTGCCTTTCAACCCTCTGCGACCAAGGCCGAGGATTTCCCCTTTTGGCTCGCAAGCGTCACTCTCTGGATATCCCTGGTGGTTTCACCCATACTCGCTGCCTGGGGAGTCTGGCGCGAATCAAGCTTGTCTCTCCTCATGGGCACTTTTACCTCTGTCCCGTTGGGTATCTATCTCTTTCTCTATCCCGGTACCCGGTTTTATCTCCTCTGGCCGCTGTTCTTCCTGCTCGCGGCAGGTACTACTCGCAGCTCTGAGCGTTGGTTGACTTGGGCCATGCTCTTTTTGATCGTCGCGTTTGATGCCTTTTTCTGGCTGGTACGTCTTGGCGTTTTTACGCTTGGCCCTCAGGTGGTGCAGCAATAGTAGGAGCAAGGCGTGTCTGGCTCCAGGGATTCTGCTCTCTCCATAACAAAAGCGCCGAGCGGGCGTTTAATGTTTTGGGAGGTCACCTTGGATTTTCTTCGAGACCCGCGGCCTCTTGCTCAAAGACATCGCCGCTTGAAACCCTTATTTGCGCTGCTCTTTGCCTGCTTGCTCATTTTGGCGAGCTTCGGCGAGACGGCTCTCGCCGTCGGTCCACCCATGCCTGCCAGCGTTTCCAGCCCGAAACCGGACCTGACCTACGCTCGGGTCACAGCCGATTATCTCTCAACTTACTCTCTTCCCTGGGATGCCGAGGCAGGTTTGCCCCCCTCTCGCGTCTTCGAGCCAGGCTTTGTCTGGGTCAGTCTCGCCGATGACCCACCCCTGTCCTACGATGGCGAAGACTGGTATCTGACCAGCCAGAATGACTATGTGAGCGCGGACGAAATCGCCGTCTACAATCCATCCAAGTTCCAAGGCGCGGCTTTCGCTACCCCTCCGGACAAGCCCTTTGGATGGATTGTGAGCAGCACGGCAGTATCAAGCACGCCTGGCGGTCCTGCAACAAAGGGCGCCCCCTGGCTGCCGCGCTATTCGCTGGTCACGCTATTTGACGAGAAGAAGGTCGGCGGCTGGACGTGGTATCGGGTCGGGGACGGCCAATGGGTGGAACAGCGAAAACTGGGCATTGTGACCCCCTCGCAACGCCCGCCGGCCGTTCCGGCCACGGACAAGTGGATCGAAGTAAACCTCTACGAACAGACTCTCGCCGCCTACCAGGGTGACAGATTGGTCTATGCCACCCTTGTATCGAGCGGGCTTCCCCAGTGGTCAACGCCCCGCGGCCTGTTCCAAGTCTGGGCCAAAGTCACGGCGGACAAAATGAGCGGAGCCGACGGGCGGCCGGACTATTACTGGCTGGACGATGTACCCTGGATCCTCTATTTCAACGCGGGAGTAGCCCTCCATGGCGCTTATTGGCATGACGGATTCGGCTTTCCTCACTCGCACGGATGCGTCAACCTAGCCCCTAAAGATGCACTCTGGCTCTATGATTGGGCTACCCCAGCCTCTGGGCCGGGGGTCTGGACCCTGTCGACACCGGAAAACCCCGGAACGTGGGTCTGGGTTCACTAGCATGGCGGGTGGAAACCGCGTCGGGGGCGCCCCCGACGCGGTTTCATTTTGTAATAATTCTAAAATCGCGTTTCCACTGAATTTGACATCAATTGCGTTCAACTTTATGATGAATCGCACATCAGCCGGACTCAACTTGTCCAAAGGGACGGCTGGCCTACAATGTCGCCTCTTGGAGACACTGAATGAAGTGGAACGCGAGCGGCATGACCCTCATTCTTGCAATCTTCCTTTTTATGCCGATTGGCTGCAGCGGTCCTCCCGCGACCGTCATCCCCACAGATACGCCGACGGAAACCCCTGAACCCCCCACCCCTACTGCCACAATTGCGCCCTTCATGGCTTTCCCCACTGCAGCGCGTCCGGTCAACACGGCCGTCCCTGTTCTCACGGTTAGAGGACAGATCAAGAATGTGGTGGCCAAGACACTCCTAGTCAACCTCGTCAAGGCCGTGCAAGGCATCTCGAGCATCGCTCTGACCACCAGAACGCAAATCCTGACGTCCGCTGGCGCAGCCAAAAAGTGGCAGGACCTGAAGGCAGGGATGACGATCGAAGCCACAGGAACGGCGGGCGCCAAGGGAACGATCGTGGCACAGCGCGTAAGAATTGTCCTCGCGCCTGCCCCCACCCCCACCCATCGCCCGAGCCCTGTCCCCACCGTCGCCATCACCTGGCAGGGGGTTCAAATCCCGGATATTGGAATTGGCCTGGAGGTGCCCGGAGGCTGGCCGCAGGGCCCAGACTGGTCCTGGATAAGGCCTGGGGACTCGGGCGAGCGGTTGGGCGTGAAATGGGCGACCCGGCAGCAGGGCGCGGAACCCATTGTCATGCTTCCAGCGAACGGTGTCGTCAAGAGCGCCATTCCCACGAACACAAGCCTGGGCAGGGCAATCCGGTACACGCTTCGCATCACCTCATCGACCGCGGCAGAGTCTCACGTCGTCATTATGACGGATGCTCGATTTATCGACCTGTATGCGACAGCGACAACGGATGCAGGACTCGTCTCGTTACAGACGGCTCTTTCGCACATGCTCGCTTCCGTCCGGTCTCAGAATTGAGAGTCAGTAACGGTCGACTTGGTGCACATTCCGAAAAATAGTCCCGTGAAGTCATCCTCGGTTTCACACGGGATGGCTTCACGGGAGAACAGCCACAGACCACATGAGCCAACTCTTTTTCGCACTGGCAGGCATCTCGGGCGCGCTCGCGGTTGCTTTGGGCGCCTTTGGCGCTCACGCGCTGAGACGAAGGCTGTCACACGAGACGATCGAGACATTTCGGATCGGCGTCCAGTACCAAATGTATCACGCGCTCGCGCTCTTGGGAGTGGCACTCGCTCTTGGGCGGTCACGCGCTCCGGTTCTTTTGACCTCCGCCGGCTGGCTTTTCATCCTTGGCACGCTCCTCTTTTCCGGCAGTCTCTACCTGCTCACCCTTTTGCGCCTCCGTTGGCTCGGCTCGGTTACTCCTCTGGGCGGCATTGCGTTCATCGTCGGCTGGCTTTGCCTCTTCCTCGCCGCTTTCTCTTAGGGAATCAGCAAGATACGCAAGAGTCAATTGCTTTTAGGGCTTTTCTCTCCGTTCTCCAATTCAAAGGGAGTCATTCAAGACCGCTTGGCATGTGCGAACTGGGGAAGCAAATCCGCGTGGATAGCAAGAAACTCATCCAGCATTTGCTCTGCCCCTTGGTAGCTCCCGACAACAGGATCGAGCAAGAGCGCCTGGAGCGCGGCTGTGCGGTCGCCATGCACAGCCGCTTCTACAACACGGTCTTGAATTGCGACCTGCTGGTTGAGGACGGCCGCAATCGCCCTGGGGAACGGGGGCACACCCAACGGCTGGACTCCCTCTGCACTCACTTCGCCCGGCACCTCGACGACAGCCCAATCCGGCAGGTCGGGGAGCGCCCCTCGATTAGGAACATTGACCACCTGCTCATAAGCATGCTCGTTGCCGACAATCTCCGAGATGATATGCGCCGCCCGTTCACCCGACTCCCGCCCGAGAAACTCCTGAATCGCCCCCGAGGTACCAGCCTGCTCCACACGAGCATCTAATTCAGCGCTTTGTCGGGCCCGCCCTTCGAAATCATACCCCCGCAAATCGCTCGTCTCTTGAGCGATGCTAAAGTATTCGCCGACATGTTCGTCGCCTGCGGTTGGAAAAAGGCCGAACGCGGAGTAAAGACGTCGCGAGAGAGGTTCAAAGGCTGGGTCCATCTGGGCCAACCGCGCCTTGAATTCCGGATAGAGATCCCGGCCGGTAGCCCGCTCTCGCATGGACTGGATCCACGTGAAATGATTCAAGCCTGCCGTCTGCAAATCGATCTTGGCCATAGCAGCACTCGCCACCTCCTCGGGCGGAAAAGGCTCTGCCAAACGGTGCGCCAGACCCAGGACATGCCCCACGATGTAATAGCCTTCGTTGATCTGATGGCACAGCCCTACAACTCGCAGACGGGTATAGCGCGTCAGCGCTAGACAGACACGCGCCAGCGGATTCGTAAAGTTGATAAGGAAAGCATTCGGCGCACGCTCCTCCACGTCCCGAGCGATACCAAGGACGAGGGGGATCGTTCGCAAAGCGTGCGACAGGCCTCCCGGCCCGCCATTTTCGCCGAGGACGTGGGGCACGCCATACTTGAATGGAATCCCCCAGTCACGCTGCCAGCGCGCCAATCGGTCCACTTCCACCGAGGTGATGACGAATTCAGCCCCTCCGAGGACCTCTCGATAATCGGTAGACCCCGTAATCTGAAAAGGCTCGCCGGTCGCGCTATTCATTCGGTTGGCGAGTCGCACCACGCGCGCGAGCCGCGCGCCATCCACATCGCACAGCGCGATCTCGCTGCCCCGGAGTTGCTCCCGTTTCGCGTACAAATCTGCGAGTGTGTTCACCCCGAAACTCGCGCTCGCTGCTCCGATCAAGACCACCTTTGTCTTGCCCACTCTTCCGCTCTCCTGTTCATGCCACTCGACATGCAGAGATTATACCACCCGTCCAAGAACCTGGTAAAGCTTGTAAAGAGATTCTCATTCTGCTCATTCATCGTACCAAATTTGGCTCGGCCACGTTATATCTTTATGGCAACGGGGTGGATGCGGCTCAGCCTGTCCCACTACTCTAAAGTCTGCGCTGCTCATCGCGAGTGCAAGGACGCACTTCCCCTGCGTTCCAGTCACGACCGCGATGTTCCTCTGTTCTCTCCGGCACGATTTGTCTATCTGCCCGGGCCGCCTGCACCACACGTCCAAAGGCGGCATCTGCTCTCCACCGCTGGCTGACTATGCCCTCTGATTCCGCCAAATCCTTTGGAGGTGATTGCATTGAGAATCGCGCAAGTCTCGCCGCTCTACGAGAGTGTCCCTCCCAAGTTGTACGGAGGGACGGAACGGATTGTTTCTTGGCTCACCGAGGAATTGGTCCGGCAGGGGCACGATGTCACATTGTTCGCCAGCGGCGATTCGGTTACGAGTGCTCGCCTAGTTCCTATTTCCGCGCGTTCGCTTCGTTTGGATGAAGAATGCAAGGACGAGTATCCGCACATTATTCGTCAACTAGAGATGGTGATCGAAAACGCCGCGGAATTTGACATTATTCATTGGCACACCGACTATTTTCACTTTCCCCTTTCGCGGCGTCTCGCTACCCCTCACGTGACAACTCTCCACGGGAGGCTCGACATCCCCGATCTCGTGCCCCTCTATCAAGAGTTTACTGACATTCCGGTCATTTCAATTTCCAACTCTCAGCGCAAGCCGTTACCAATGGCGAATTGGCAGGGCACTGTCTATCATGGAATGGCGCGCGACCTCATCCAGCCGCGCTATGAACCGGGAGAGTACCTCGCCTTTCTGGGTCGCATTTCGCCAGAAAAAGGGGTCGACACGGCCATCGAGATCGCCAAACGAGCGGGGATGAAGCTCAAGATCGCCGCCAAGGTGTCCAAGGCGGACACTTCCTATTTCTTGGAACAGATCAAGCCTCTCCTAAATCATCCGCTCGTCGAGTACTTGGGCGAGATCGACGAACAGCGAAAGATCGATTTTCTCGGCAACGCCTGCGCGCTGCTTTTTCCGATCACATGGCCGGAACCGTTCGGGATCGTGATGATAGAGGCGATGGCTTCCGCGACCCCTATCATTGCTTTTCCGGGAGGATCGGTCGCTGAGGTAATGGACGAGGGGAGGTCAGGCTTTGTGGTCACGAACGTCGAGGACGCGGTCGAGGCGGTCAGCAAGATCGCTGGATTTGACCGCAGACTGCCGCGCCAGGTGTTTGAAGAGCGCTTTACGGCAGAGCGCATGACGCGTGACTATGTCGCGATCTACGAAAAGGTCATTGCCGAACAAGGCGCACACCTCCAGCCTGCCTCATTCCGTATCCAGTACCATTCGCTTCCCGAAGACTCGAACTCGATTGAAGCAACCGCTGTAAACACAGTTACAGAGAGCACCAAAAAAGCGCGCCCCACGATACTACCTCCGCGGGACTCGAAATTCGTCGATTCTTGATTCTTGCGGACTAGCGACTGGACATCACTGTGCGCTTCGGACGAAGTGGTTTGTAGGCATCGCCCGCCGTGTGATCGCCGCGCTCGCTACCCGCCTGCTCGCGGGCTTCTTGGCCCGACCACTCCAGGGCCTCTGTCGCCGCGTTGATGAACTCGGCGATCCCAATCGTACTCATTATTTGAATGAACATCTGTGTGGGTCGCGGCAAGAAGGTCAGCCCGTAGACAAGCCACGCGGCGATCCACGTCCCCGCACAAATCGGGCAGGCGATGAGCTCGCCAATCGCCCGGCGTGTTCCTTTCCCCTTGGGTACCACCGTCTTGCCCGCTCCGGATGGGTCGGCGACAGTTTCGGTAAAAGGAGCTCGGTAGGTCTCGAAGATCGTATCGTAGCTGATGAGTCGTCCCAATCGATAGGTCGCAAAGGCGAGCTGGACAACTTGCAGAGGTTTCAGTTCGAGGTGTTTCTTTTTCCGCGTCGCCACCAGCGACATCAGGCTAAAGATCGTCAAGAACGTACTGCTCAACGACGTATAGGTGATACGACGCTCCTCGAGCGGTGTTAGTTCGGAAGGCACGCAGTCAAACTCCTTTGAGAATCTAGCTCGAAAGGCGCGGCTCGACGACGACGTCGAGGGGGCCATCGACCTTGAGGACATTCACGGCGATGGAGCCATCCGAGGTCCGTTCCACTCGAAGGTCGACATGGGCCTTGCCGACGGCCAGGCGACGGATCTCGAGATGATCAATCGCGTGGGGCAGAATGGGGCGGACGATTCTCAGGCGATGGTCGAAGGCTTCGGGCACGAGTCCCAAGAGCGTCTCCATCAGAAACGGCATGGCGCCCGCCGACCAGGCTTGGGGATGACAGGCGACCGGATAACGGACCGGGACGCCATAGTCCTCGCGGGAAGCTCCTGAGAAAAGCTCGGGCAGACGATAATAGGAAAACTCCAAAGCCCCCTCGGCCATCCCTTGGAAGACCCGAGTTGCCTCGTCGTCAAAACCGTAACGCCGGAACCCGGCGGCAATCAGCGAATTGTCGTGCGGCCAGACGGTCCCGAGATGATAGCCGATAGGGTTGTAGCGCTTTTCGTTTTCGGAGAGAGTCCGAATGCCCCAGCCGCTGAACATGTCCGGAGCGAGGAGACGGCTCACCGTGGCCTGAGCTTTTTTCGGATCGATGATCCCGGTCCAGAGCGCCTGGCCCGGATTCGACGAGATGACCGAAGCGGGCCTTTTACTCGCCTGCAATGCGAGCGCGTAAAAGCCCTTGTCTTCCATCCAAAAGTCTTGAT
>JAMDCU010000136.1:0-2672 GCA_023489485.1 Chloroflexota bacterium | reverse complement strand
TCCGAGTCGCCGGCACGCGCAAAGAGGTCCGCCAAACCGAGCTTGGCCGCGTACAAATAGCCCTGGACCTCGACGAGCGCAATAGGCGGTTCGGCCAGGCTGCCGTCGGCGTTCATAATGGCATCCGCCGAATCCTTCCACCCCTGATTGCTGAGGCCGTTCTTGGAAACTGACTTGTAGGAAATATAGCCATCGCCGGTGAGATCGCCGTACTTCGCCGCCCATTCGAGCGCGCGTTCGACATTGTTCCTCAATTCCTGGAAGAGAGCCAAATCTCCCGTCCATGCGGCATGGCGGCTCACGAGGAGGAGAAACAATAGGGTTGAATCGATGGAACCATAGTACGGGGTCTGGGGTACTTCGTTCAGGTGGGCCATCTCACCCACGCGCAGTTCGTGGAGAATCTTGCCCGGCTGTTCGTCGCGCCAGTCGTCCACCTTTTGACCTTGATAGTTGGCGAGGACGCGCAGGGTCTGCTCCGCGATGCCCGGGTCATAAGAGAGTGTTTGGAGAGCCGTGATCAGGCTGTCCCGCCCAAAGAGCGCGGCAAACCACGGGACCCCCGCGGCAAAGTATTGCTCGCCGCCCACGATGCTCTTCAGAACGCGGAGGTCGCGGAGGGAGCGGTCTAGGATCCGGCTGATCACGACGCTGTCGGAACGGACCTGGGTCTGATTGCTCAGCCACTCGTTCGAAGTCCGTTTCAGAAATGCGTGAACGCTCTCAAGATCGGGCCGGGAGTGTTCGCGCGGTCCGACTTGCGATGAATCCGTGGACTCGGCGATCACGAGAGAGACGAGAATCGCTTTGCGCTCGCGCGGCTCTAGACTGACCTCAAAATGCGCCGTGGTCCCCTCTTTTCTCGCCGGGGCTGTAGAGAAATAGATCGAAAGGCTGCGGTGCAAACCATCGGCGCCATCGTAGAGAAAGCTCAGGACATCGCCCTTCCAGGCCGGTGGATGGAGTTTGCCGCTCTTTTCGGGGGATGCGCCGCGAACCTCGAAGACGTCTTCGAAGGCAGAGTCAAAGGTGAATGAAAGGGAGAACTCGATCCCTTGGAGCGCAAAATTCTGAACGGTCAGCACTTCTTCCAGAGCAAGCTTGCGGCTGTCGATGGTGCGCTCCCATCGAATGCCGATTTCATTCTGTTTGATGAAATGATGCGGGTCGAGCTGGATGTCGTGGTTGGTCAAATCGAACGCGGCCAAAAAGCTCTGTGCGGAAGTAGACGCGAGGGCATCGGGCTTGGCCCCCGCGAGCTTGAGTTCATAGCCATTGAGAAAGCGGCAGTCGTGATAGTAGAGGCCAAAACCGTGATGGTTTCCCAGAGGGACGGCCCCGTCCGGGTCCGCAAGAAAGAAGACGTCTTCATTTTTGAGGACAACGGCATCCGCGATGCTCGCGACGAGGGCCGTCGCCTCGTGGTTGAGGATGCGGCGCTTACGCTGATGTTTTTCTTCGGGCGTGTAATGTAAAGACATGGTTGGGTGAAAGTCTTTGCGCCGCCAGCGGCGCGGGGTCTCCGTCGCTCCAAGGGCAGGAGAGATTAAAGAGAACCGGTTTGGCGGCTGAGGCCGCCGTCGATGAAGACGGTGGTGCCAGTAATATAAGAGGCGTCGTCGGAGGCAAGATAGGCGACGAGCCTGGCGACCTCTTCGGGCGCTCCAATCCGGCCGAGCGGAATTTCGCTTTCGAGAGCGGCTTTCTCTTTGGGATCCCCCAGGGTCTTTGCATTGATGGGGGTCGCAATGGCACCGGGCCCGACGTTGACGACATTGATGTGATAGGGCGCAAGCTCGAGCGCGAGATCACGACAAAACATACGGAGCCCGCCTTTTGCGGTACAGTAGGCAATGTGACCGGGAAAAGCAAGGTCTTCGTGGATGGAAGAGATGTTGACGATGGTGCCGCCCTTGCCGCGCTTGACCATTTCGCGCGCAGCCGCCTGGCTGCAGAGAAACGGACCCTTGAGGTCCACGGCGATGACGCGGTCCCATTCCTGCTCGGTTTTGTCGAGAAAAGGCTTGCCTTGCTCGATGCCGGCGTTGTTGACGAGGACATCCAACTGACCAAAGCGCTGGACCACCTGCTGGACCATCTGATTGACCTGCGCGGACTGGGACACGTCAGCCTCGACGGCAATCGCTTGGCCGCCGGCTTGAGCGATGGCGGCGACGACGGCGTTGGCGGCGGAGAGCTGGTTAAAGTGATTGACGGCGACCCGGGCGCCCTGGCGGGCCATTTCGATGGCAGTGGCCTCGCCGATGCCGCTGGACGCGCCGGTGATGAGTGCGACTTTCGATGACAGATTCATGTTTCCTCCTTGTAATATAACGGTGGTGAGAAGCGAGGAATAACGAGTCAATGAGCCAATCTCTAAACCTCAGTATCCCGCAGACTCCCGTAGATTGCAAATCCTCCCGCTGACTTGGCGGGCTCTCGGATCCCCCGGGTCATGCGGGATAGAGTCCCACGGGACGTCGCACTGCCAGCGGTGGTCCCGCGAACGCTCCCGGCAGTGCCCCCCCCGACTTTGCAGCAGCCCTGGGAAAAAGGGGCGCGAGGATTGACAGATGGAGCGACGGGTCTATAATGAGGCCGAACGTCCAGGCGAACGTTCGCCTTTTTTTTGCAGATGCATTAGCGCCGCAGCCGGAGTTGCTGGTTCGCGA
>JAMDCU010000075.1 GCA_023489485.1 Chloroflexota bacterium | reverse complement strand
TACAGACTCGATTGCCTTCCCCCCGCTTGCATGATCAGGTTTTGGGCGGCGTCAAGCTAAAGGTCCAGCCGCTCGCGCTCGACGACTGGCTGGGGCGCGTGCTCGCCCCGTGGCGGGAAGCGGCGCAGGCCAAGGGTTTGCATTGGAACGTCGAAATCCCCGGGGATCTGCCGGTTGTCCAGGCGGACGCAGATCGCCTGGCCCAAGTACTGGGTAACCTGCTCAGCAATGCGATCAAGTACACCCAAGCCGACGGCACGATCACGGTTGCGGCACGGGGGGAAGGCAATCGAGTCTGTATCTGCGTGAGTGATACTGGCATAGGAATACCACCTGCCGAGCAGGCATTGATTTTCAATCCTTTCTACCGTGGTCGTTCAGGGGGGCCCTTTGCCGAGGGGATGGGGCTCGGACTCACGATTGCGCGGGACCTGGTCACGGCTCACGGAGGGCGTTTGGAGGTCGAGAGTGTGCCGGGCCAAGGCAGCCGCTTTCAGATTTGGCTCCCGGTATGAGGAGACGCGGCATCAGAAGTGGCGCCCAACGCGGGGAGGAGACGCCTCTCCGCGTTTCCGGATCTCCGCCCAACCGCGCCGATTTATCTTAAGATTCCCTTTAGCTTCTCCTTCACTTCCGGTAAAGACGACAGGCGCCTCATTGTGCTAATCTATTTGCTGCGACACGGGTAGGTTTGCTCCTTCCTACGGCGTGTCGGAGGCGGCGCCAAAGAAGGCGCCGCCTCGCGCTCCCGCGCATTCTGTTCCGCCTCGATATTGCGGCGTTCACCGCGTAGCCGAACTCGTCGACATCACGAAAGTTGACTGCGGTCTGGCAATTCTTTTCACGATAGCAGACGTCAACCTTATAACCCAGGAGGTCCAGGCACTGTGAGGCCACTGTTTTCAAAAATCGTCGGGACGTGTTATTATGCAGTGCTGGGGGCCCTTGCGCTGGTTACTCTGGCTGGATGCTCTGTTGCACCGCCCACGGTGCAAGAGGTTCAGCAAGTTCCCGCCGTGGTCTTGCCCTCAGATCAGCAGGTTTCCACGACGACGCCTGCCCCCAAGCGCGCGGCGCTGCCTTCCTTCAATTCGATCTATGTGATTGTCATGGAGAACAAGGAATATGGAAGCGTCGTCGGCAACCCCCAGTTGCCCTACATTAACAGTCTGATCGCACAATACGGTTTGGCGACGAATTATGACGCGGTGACCCATCCGTCCCAGCCAAACTATTTGGCGCTCTTGAGCGGCTCAACTCAGGGGGTGACGGATGATGGAGTGCACGAGGTGAACGGCCCCAACCTTCTGGACCAGATTGAGGCGAGCGGTAGGACCTGGCGAGTCTACGAACAGAATCTGCCCGGCGGCTGCTTCACAGGAGCGACCGCGTCGGGCGGCTATGCTCGCAGGCACGATCCGGCAATGAGCTTCACCCAGATCAGCGGCTCTCCGTCCCGCTGTGCGAATATTACCGACCTGACCAATTTCGATCCGAATGCAGCCAA
Source organism: Chloroflexota bacterium (assembly GCA_023489485.1). Taxonomy (GTDB): domain Bacteria; phylum Chloroflexota; class Anaerolineae; order UBA4142; family UBA4142; genus JAMDCU01. Next base: position 8,312 of record JAMDCU010000075.1, on the reverse strand, counting down.
TTTCGAGTTCATTGTTCCGAATACCTGCAATGATATGCACAATTGTGGTGCCCCCGAGGGCGATCGCTTTCTAAAGAGCTTCGTCCCCGGGATTCTCGCGAGTCGCGCGTGGAAGCAGGGAGGAGTACTCTTTATCGTTTGGGACGAGGGAACGTCGAACCTCGGCGGTGGGGGCCGTGTGCCGCTCCTCGTCATTTCCAATCAAGTAGCCGCAGGATTTAAATCGGCTTTGCCGCACAATCACTATTCGCTTGTACGGACCATCGAGGACGCGTGGGGGCTGGGCTGCCTGAACCATGCCTGCACGGCGAACAACCTGGCCGAGTTTTTCGTCAATCAAAGATGAGGGGGCCCTGCGGATGGCTCATCTTTTACTGATCGAGGACGATACGCTGCTGCGGCGCAGTCTGGCATTCAACCTGGAGCAAGCGGGTTATCGCGTGAGCCCCGCCGCGAATGCCGAGGACGCGCTGGCAGCCGCGCGCGTGGATCGTCCGGACCTGGTACTCCTCGATATCGGTCTGCCGGGCATGGATGGTCTCGAAGCGCTGCGCCATTTCCGCCAAGAGCTGTCGCTGTCGGTGATCTTTCTAACCTCACGGCGGCGCGAGCTCGATCAAGTACTGGGACTGGAATTAGGCGCGGACGACTATATTACAAAGCCGTTTGATATCGACGTGCTCCTGGCACACGTCAAGGCTGTGCTGCGCCGTGCGCATCCGCCGGCCCCTTCCCCGAGAGAAACAACACCCTTGGTTGTAGGCGATCTCACCATCAATCCGGCTGGGCACACCGTGACACTCGCCGGCCGAGAGCTGGAGCTGACGCGGCGCGAGTTCGACCTCTTGCACACGCTGGCGATAGAAGCGGGGCACGTCCTCTCGGTCGAGGATTTAATTAGCCGTGTTTGGGGCGCGGAATACGAAGGCGATGCTCAAACCGTCTATGTGCACATTCGATGGCTGCGCGAGAAATTGGGGGATGACCTCCGCCATCCTCAGCGCATTGTCTCGGTGCGGGGCATCGGCTACAAGCTTCAGGAGCATCCCGTCGGTTGAAGGAAGTCCACATGTCAAGTGTTCAAGTGGCTATGCTGCTGCTCGGCGCGCTCATTCTTTTGGTGCTCGCTCTAGTGGTCTGGGGATTCGTCCGGGTGCGCGCAAGCGCCACAACGGTGGCGACGCAATCGCCTGACGGTTTGCTTCTGGGCGGCTTGGTGCTGGCCGCGTTTGCCGCCGGCGCCTTTGCGGCTCTCATTCTTTTTGCTTTTGTAGCTCGCTAGACGAAATTCAAAGGATAGAAAGGAGGCTCTTCTGAATGTCTTTCTTCACAGTACTCCTTGTCTCCATTGTTGCCGGTTTTGTTGGTGCCATGGGAGGAATGGGCGGCGGGGTTGTTCTGATTCCCGCGCTCACATTGATCGGCGTTGACATCAAGCAGGCGATCGCTATCAGCATCGTCTCGGCGATTGCCACCTCTTCGGGCTCCGCCTCGGCGTATGTCAAGGACCGCATCACGAATCTCAAAGTGGGCATGTTCCTGGAGATGTTCACGATTGTCGGCGCGCTTGTGGGAGCGGCGATCACCTTGATCGCCCCGCGCCAACCGCTCTTTATCGTGTTCGGCCTTGTGCTCCTGTTGACCTGGTACGCCCTGTTCCGGCAGCGGAACGAACAATGGCGGCCGGTTGCTCACCAGGACAAGCTTTCGCACTGGTTGGAGTTGGAAGGGAGCTACTACGACCAAGCGGCCGACGAAACGCTTGACTATCGCGGCGCCCGCGCGTATTTTGGCGGGCCGATGATGTTCGGAGCCGGAGTGATTGCAGGACTATTGGGCATTGGCGCTGGCGCTTTGAAAGTGCTGATCCACGATCTCGTCATGGGGCTGCCTCCGAAGGTGTCGACGACCACGAGCAATTTGATTATCGGCGTCACGACGTTGGCGGGCACGAGCGTTTATCTTGCCGCCGGATATGTCAACCCGGGGTTGACCGCCCCGGTGATCGTCGGCGTGGTCGGGGGCGCCTTCCTCGGCACCAGGCTGCTGGTGCATCTCACGAATGCGCGCGTGCGGGTATTCTTTCTTGTCGTACTGCTCATTCTGGGAGTGGAGATGATTCTGCGCGGGATCGGAGGTGCTGGGTGATGGTGACGGAGCGGGTCCAAGTGGCAAAGGATGAAGCAGAGGTGCGCGCGATTCGACGTGTCCAGTCGGGCGAGTCCGACATGGAAATCCTGATCGGATATATTCTGCAGGTTGGCGTCCTGCTGAGTGTCGCTTTCATCCTTTTGGGGATCGCGTGGCGATGGTTGGCTACCGGCGCCTTCACGCTCGAATACTCGATCACGGGAATGAACTTTTTTGAATTTGTGTTGGAGGATTTGCGGCAGGTCGCTCTCGGCGCGTTCCGGCCGCGTCTCTGGGTCAATCTGGGAATTGCGACTTTGATGCTGACGCCGTACGTGCGGGTTCTGGCTTCGATGATCTTTTTTGCCGTGGTGGAGCGAAATTGGAAATACACGCTCTTTACCGCGTTCGTGTTCACGGTGCTGACGTACAGTCTCTTTTTGCGGTAGAAGAACCCTGTAACCTTGCGATTCGTTAAACACCGAGATGAAATCGAACACCTGACCGGCGCATCTCCCATCGTCGTCAAGTGAGAAACGAAGAAAAAAATGCTGAAAACACTAGAGCGATTCGCCGTTGCCCTTCCGATTTTCCTTGCTGCCACCGTGGCGCTTGCCGCCTGCGGGGGAACGCCGGCGCCGACGGTTGCCCCGACAAGGGCGCCGACGACCGCGCCCACCGGAGGACCGACCACAGCACCCACTGCGGTGCCCACGCCGGCGCCGACCAGCGCGCCGACGCCTACGCCGACGGAGGTAATGGTGCTTCAGGTCTCGCAGAATCCGAAATTGGGGACTCTCCTCACCAACGCCCGAGGGATGACGCTTTATGTCTACGGTAAAGATAAGCCGGACACTAGCAACTGCACCGGCGATTGCGTCAAGAACTGGCTCCCCTTGACGGTTCCCACGGGCGTGACCCCGACGGCCGGCAAAGGAATCGTAGGCAACATCGGGCTGATTGCAGGCGGTAATGGCGCCGACCAAGTTACCTACAACGATATGCCGCTGTACGTTTATGCCGGCGACGCGAAGCCGGGAGAGACGAATGGCAATGGACAGTTGGGGTTGTGGTCAGTCGTCGTCATGCCGCCGGCGACGAGCGTGACGCCCCCGCCTGCGACGAGTGCAACAGATTGGACGACGCATGGTTACTCCAAGACCCTCGCGACCCAGGCTATTACCCCCGGCACCGCGACGACGATCAAGGCAGGCCCGTACACAATTTTTGTGCCTGCCGATGCGTTCACCGCGCCGGTAGAATTCGATGTGCTCTCTGGAGACCCGGCGACGTTCCAGGCGCAGGCTCCTCAGGGACAAACGCCTGTCCTCGCGTTCGCGTTTAACGTGCGGGATGCGAAGACCAAGGCGCTAATCGCCCAGTTCAACAAGCCGGTGATGCTCACGGCGAGCGACGGCAAGATTGCGGGAGATAGCGGGTATTACAACGTGGATGCAAGTGGGGGCTACATTCTCAATCTCACGGGTATTCAGGTGCAGGCAGGAGAACTGACTCACCCAATTGCCGGAGCGAGTGTGGGCTGGGTCATCACCGCGCCGACTGTGTCGGCGACGGGTTCTGCGGGGAAATAGATATCCGTGTCACGCCGATAAGATAGGCTTTAGATTCCCATCGGTCTGGCATAAGGACAAGAGGGCCCGCCTAGGTATAAAATTAGTGCGAGGATATCTAAGGCGAAAGGGACATAACATGGACAGGCGGGCCATTCCATTAGGACGGATTTGGGGAGTTTCGATCCGTCTTGACTACACTTGGTTTCTGGTTTTCGCTCTACTGACGTGGGCGCTCGCGACTGCCTACTTGCCATACGAGATTGCACTGCCGGCCGCTGCCTATTGGGTTATGGGCGCGAGCGCGGCAGTTTTGTTTTTTGCCAGTGTGCTGCTCCACGAACTGGGACATTCGATCGTGGCGATGCGGTTTAGGATCCCGGTACACCGAATCACCCTCTTTCTCTTTGGAGGGATCGCCGAGATCGGGATGGAACCGCCCAGCCCGGTCGCCGAGTTTCTTGTTGCCATCGCTGGCCCCATCGTGAGTTTCGCGCTGGCTGTGGCGTTTGCGGCGCTGGCTGTGGGGGCCGGCAGGGTGGCTCCCGTATTCGTCCTGGCACAATACCTGGCGCTCATCAACGGGTCGCTCGCCGTCTTTAACTTGATCCCTGGCTTTCCGCTCGACGGCGGGCGCATCTTGCGTGCTGCCGTTTGGTGGCTCACTGGGAATCAGAACCGTGCCACGGGGATCGCGGCTACCCTGGGGCGGGTGACAGGCTTTATATTTATTGGTTTCGGTCTCTGGCAAGCAGTGCACGGAGACCTTGGCGGTTTGTGGATCGCGCTCCTCGGTTGGTTCCTGCAAAGACTCGCGGCGCAACAGTTGGAACAGCAAGAAGTGCACCAGAAAGATCTGGCCGATATGTTGACGGGGCATGCGCTAGGCCAAGTCTCGGGGAGAGGTTTTGTCCGAGTGCCCGCGGAGATGACCCTTCAAGAACTGGTGGAGATGGAGTTGCCCAACGTTGCGGCGCGCGCTTTTCTGGTCGAGCGGAATGGGGTCGTGATTGGCCTACTGACTTGGCGGGACGTCAACGCTGTGCCGCGAAGTAACTGGCGACAGACCCCGCTGGCCGAGGCAATGACACCCATTATCCAGGAGCAGGGCGCTTCCTTGGAAGCGAGGCCGGGAACGCCACTGGCTGTCCCCATTCCGATGGCGGCTGGCCGCGAACATCCTGCCTAGGCAGAGACCAGCGCCATGGCGATTCGGAGTCTTTTTAGGAAGCAGGGACAGCCCGCAATGGACCGGACACTGTTATGCTCAGTTCGTGAGGCAAGGGGATTCTGTAAACTTTGGACACCGCGATACAGCCTGGGCCAGGCGAGCCCGCAGCAATGGACGGAGGAAGAGCTCCGGCAGGCCCTCGCGCGTCTGAGCGACGACGAACGAGAGGTGGTCGTGCTCAAGTTCCAGGAGGGTTATAGCACCCAAGCGGTCGCAGACATCATGGAGCAATCGCCAAAAGCGGTCCGCATGTTGCAGCATCGCGCTCTCGTTCACATGCGCGAAATCCTCCATGCGAGTTCTACTTACAACTTCTCGAGTGGTGTACCATGAATATATTTGAAAATATGCGCATCGCGCTCGGCAGTTTGAGCGCGAACAAATTGCGTTCAGGATTGACGATGTTGGGCATCATCATCGGCGTGATGTCGGTGATCGCGATGCTTTCAATCGGCGAAGGCGCTCAAGCGGCGATCACGGCGCAAATCAATGCGATCGGCACCAACTTGCTCTTTATTCGCCCTGGAGCCGTCCAGCAAGGAGGTGTCGCAAGTGCGGCGGGGTCGGCGGCGACACTGACGCTGCAGGATGCTCAGGCGATGAACAATCTGCAGGGCGTTGCGGGCGTCAGTCCTGAGACTGATACCTTCGGACAGGTTGTGTACCTGGGGAACAACGCCAACGCGCGGATTCTGGGAGTGACCTCAAACTATCTCGACGTGATGAACGGAGCGGTCGCCGACGGCAGTTTCATCTCCGACGCCCAGGTTACAGCCGAAGAACCGGTCGCCGTGCTCGGAAGCCAAATCGCTCAGGAATTGTTCAACGGCGCCGAGCCGGTGGGACAAATCATCCGTATCAAAAACCAGCCCTTCCGCGTGATCGGCGTGATGCAGTCCCAGGGGGGCACTGGGTTTCTCAACCAGGATACACAAATCTTTGTGCCCATCACGGCGGCGAACACCCGGCTGGCGCGGGGCGGGAACTTTCGCGGCGCAGACCTGGTCTCGAATATCACGGTCCAGATGACAAGCGCCTCTCAGCAAAACCTAGTTACGTCTGAAATCACCGATGTCCTCGACCAGCGGCATCACATCCAGGTTCAAGGACAAAGCGATTTCACGATCCAGAGCCAGCAGGATATCTTGAATGCCGCGTCCCAGGTGACGGGCATTCTCACGATTTTCCTGGGCGGCGTGGCCGCGATTTCGCTCATCGTCGGCGGGATTGGGATCATGAATATCATGCTCGTCTCGGTGACAGAGCGCACGCATGAAATAGGCATTCGCAAAGCGGTGGGGGCGCATCAGCGCGACATCCTCGGCCAGTTCCTGACGGAAGCGACGATCCTCAGCGTCTCTGGGGGCGTCATTGGCATTCTGTTCGGCATGATGATCGCGCATGTGATCTCCGGCATCCAGGTAGGCAGTTCCACCTTGACCACGGTGGTCGCGCCCAGTTCGGTGGTGTTGGCGGTGCTCTTTTCAGTCGGCGTAGGATTGTTTTTCGGAATTTACCCTGCGAACCGTGCAGCGACGCTGAATCCCATCGACGCGCTGCGGTACGAGTAGCCACAGCTACGGCTTGCTTGTAGTACAAGGGGGTGATGGTCGCCCTGCACTGCCGAGGATTGGTTGACCGCCCGCAGAGGATTCCTGGCCTGGCGAGCCGAATCGAATCGTCCAGCCCATCGGGCTGGACTCGATCTTTGGATCGTCACGCGGGTAAACGGAAAAGAGCCAAAAGCTCTGAAGATGGAGAAGAATACATGAAGGCCAAAACCTTCCTCGCGCTTGGAGCCGTTGCCGCGCTGACGTTGATCGTGACGGCATGTGCTCCAACCGCCACGCCCGCGGCGACTTCGGGCTCGACGGCCGCGACCGCACCAACCACGGCGGCCTCGGGACCTACTGCGGCGGGGGCGCCGACCGCCGCGTCCAGCGCGGCTTTCACTTGCACGGATAAGATTGGGTGCATCACGATCGCTCCCAACGATCCGGTCCACATTGCCTATATGCTCGTCACCTCGGGCGACAATGCCGTCTTGGGGACGGACAGCAAGTACGGGGCTCAGATCGCCGTGGACGATCACGGCGGCAAAGTCCTGGGCCACACGATCCAGTTCGACGGCCAGGACGAGGGTTGCAGCGCCGACGGGGGCCAGAATGCCGCCACCCGCATCGCCGCGGACAAGACGGTGGTCGCCGTGATCGGGACCAGTTGTTCGAGCGCCGCGGTACCCGCCATCCCCATCATTTCTGCTGCCGGCTTGACGATGATCTCACCGTCGGCGACGGCAGTGGTGTTGACGGATCCGGCGAAACACGATCCGGCTTTTCTCCGCACGGCCCACAATGACAGCGTGCAGGGCAAGGTCGCCGCGCAGTTCGTCTATACGCAGTTGAAACTCACACGCGCCGCGACTATACACGACGGGAGCCCGTACGCAGAGGGCCTGCAGCAAGTCTTTGCGAATACCTTCAAGCAGATGGGCGGCACGATCACTGACCAGGAAGCCATCAACGTCGGCGATCGAGATATGAGGCCGGTGTTGACCAAAATCGCGGCCACCCATCCCCAGATCATCTACTTTCCGATCTTTATCCCGGAAGGCGGCGCCATCGTCGCGCAGGCCCGCAGTGTACCCGGCCTGGAGAATACCGTCCTGATGAGCGCCGACGGCACGTTCGCGCCGGCCTTTCTCAAAGCCGCTGGTCCGAACTCGGTCGGGATGTTCTGGTCGAGCCCGAACTATTCGGCTTACACCAGCGCCTATCCCGCCTTCCTCGCCAAGTACGAAAAGAAATACAACGTCAAAGAGCCGCTTTCCACGTTCCATGCCCAGGCCTATGACGCCATGAACATGATTCTCGCCGCTATCGAAAAAGTGGCGGTCAAGGAGCCGGATGGGACGCTGCACATCGGCCGGCAGGCGCTGCGCGATGCGCTGTATGCCACGAAGAATTTCCAGGGGCTGACCGGTACTTTGACCTGCAACCAGTACGGCGACTGTGCCGACCCGCATATCGCGGTCTATCAGGAGACGTCTGCGCTCTATAGCAAGGGCCAGACCCCCTCTCAGCCGGCATGGGCGCCCGGAGGACCCAACTATCAAGCTCCGAAATAACTGACGAACTGGATCTTTGTTGAGCCGGGCCGCGCTTTGGTCCGGCTCACCACACTGTCTTTGAAGGGAGCGTCTTGGTATGCTTGCGCGGTCATTAAAGCGGATCACGGCCACGGATATTGCCATGTTTGTCATCGGCGGCGCGATCGGCCTGATGGTTATCGTCGGTTCAATTCTGGAGATTTTCGTCCGGCACACTTATACGGGCCAGCAATGGTTTGACCTTTTTGTGTCTGGAATCGCGATGGGCAGC
>JAMDCU010000069.1:10144-39635 GCA_023489485.1 Chloroflexota bacterium | reverse complement strand
ACGGGCATCCCTACCGCTTTGCAGGACGCCTTTAGCGCGACGAATACGGCCCATATCATCGCGATCTCCGGATACAACATCTCGATCATCGCCGGCATCCTTTCGCTCTTCGCCGTGCGCTTGACCGGAGGCCGCACCGACTTTGGTCCGCGGCGGCGTGGGCTCACGACCCTGATCGTGGTTGCCGGCCTCGTCGTCTACACACTCCTCGTCGGCGCGACTCCGTCGGTCGTGCGGGCCGCGTGGATGGGCGCTCTCTCCGTCCTGGCCGTCTACTTTCGCCGGCAGAACGATGCCCTCACCGCGCTCGCCCTGTCCGCGCTCGTGATGACCGCCTGGAGCCCCGCGATCCTCTACGATTTGAGCTTTCAGCTCAGCTTCCTCGCGACCCTCGGTCTCGTCCTCTACGCGAACCGCTTGACCGATGGGTTTGAAGGATGGCTCAAGGGACGGATGAGCGCGGAGCGCGCGCGGCAGGTAGTCGGCCTCTTTAGCGATTCGTTCATCGTGACGCTCGCGGCCCAGATCACCTCGATGCCGCTTCTCCTCTTTGCCTTCCACCGTCTCTCGCTCCTGGGGCTCTTTGCCAACGCCCTGGTCCTGCCGGTCCAGCCACAGGTCGAAATTCTCGGCGGGCTTGCGACGCTTGTCGGCATGGTCGTTCCACCGCTCGGCCAAGTGGTCGCCTGGATCGCGTGGCCCTTTCTCGCGTGGACGATCGGCATCGTCGAGTGGATCGCGAGCTTGCCCTTCGCAGCGGTGGATGTCGGCCGCCTGGCGACACCACTCCTCGGTCTCTACTACGCCGTTCTCTTCGGCATCACGCTCGTCGATTGGTCACGGTGGCACATCTCCTTGGGCGTCCGCCCCGCCTTCGCCCTCTGCGCGGCCATCGTCATATGCCTATGGACCTGGAATCTCGCCTCCACCCTGCCAGACGGCAAGGCGCATATCGAGTTTCTGGACGCGGGCGGACCCGCCACCCTCGTGCGCACGCCGCAAGGAGCCAAGATACTGATCGACGGGGGCGCGAACCCGAGCGTCGTCCTCTCGGCGCTCGGCGAACGGATGCCCTTTTGGGACCGCTCGCTCGATCTCGTCGTGCTCACAAGCCCGGACGACGACCACCTCGCGGGCTTGGTGCCCGCGCTCGAGCGCTACGACGTCAAGCAGGTAATTCAGGTGCAGCCGCCCGACAAGCCGAGCGCGGCGTACAAGAAATGGCAGAACCTGCTCGCGCAAAAACAGATCACACCGACCATTGCGCAGGCAGGCCTGGAGTTGGAACTGGACCGGGGGATCCGGCTCGAAGTCTTGCATCCACCTGAAGGAGAGGATGCAGCTTCGGTGGTCACGCAGTTGCACGTGGGGAGTGCGACGGTCTTGTTCTCGGAGGAAATGGCGCCGGAGGAACAGGAGGCGCTCCTAGAGACGGGTATCGATACGGCGAGCACGGTCCTCGTCGCCTCGCGCCAGCTCGCGCCGGAATTCCTGGAGACGGTCAGCCCTCAGATGGTTGTTATCTTCACCGGCACGTCCGCGCGCGCCCAGCCATCAAGCGACCTGCTCGCGACGCTCTCCGGCTACACCCTCCTGCAAACGGGAGAGCAGGGGACGATCGAGCTGACGGTGGAGGGAGCGGGGATGAGGGTGAGGACGGGGAGGTAGGGAGGGCAGGACAACTCTATGTCCGGATCCCGGGCTTTTCATGATCTATCAGCGATGCGCTATGCAGTGTTCCCGATTAAGTCGGATGAACATTAGCATCCTGCAGAGCAAGAACAAGTGGATGCGCGTTGGTCATTGAAAAGCCTTTATGGAAAGATTTCGATCATTTCGTTGATGGGAAATTTGACAGAACGACTGGGTGTTATATAATACTTTAGTCAGCTCGTCGCTTGGGCCTTCATCACGGTACGACGCTGAGGGGTAGATCTTGCCAACATCGCGGCCAAGGGCGGGATCCTTTTTCTGAAACAGCAGCCACCTGTCGCCAGATGCGTTCGCGCATCCGCGAGAGGTGTTTTTTGTTCTCATGAATGCTTGAAATCCCCGTCTCCGGTTGAGATGCCGCGGTTTGATTCATGCAAATGATCGTCGTGAAGAGAAACCGAAAACCGTACTTGGAGTATGCTCACTGTCATCCGCTGGTTGGAATGAACATATCGGTACTTGGCTTGCGATCTCGATCAGTGTGAGGCGGGGCCTTCGTGGAGCCTGACAGGGGAGACTATGGAACAGCCTTTCGATCGCGCGGCACTCGTAGAGTATCTGCGAAGCACAATCAGCGAACTAGCAAAAGTTCCGGGATTTCACGGACTGCCTGCACCCAAGCAACTGTTCTTCAACGAATTGGTTGTAACAGCCATGAGATTCTCGGGGGCTGATAATACAATTACGGACGAGGAAGTATCGTTGCTGTGGGATGTTATGCAGGGTACAGGGGTCTTCACTGACTCCGAACTCTCGTTGTCGCATCTGGCCCGGCTGAGGGAACTCCTGGAGAGAATCTACCATGAACACCGTGAACAGTACGATGCCAATCAAGTACCCCGAAGCGTATTGGCCCTCACCAGTTATGATGGGAGAAATGGAACTCAATACGCGGAGGAAGCCAAAGAGATGTTCTACAGGTTTGCAGCGGCCCTGACACAATCCGACAGCAACCTAGGTCAGAGCGAACAAGAAGATCTAGCTGCCTTTAGAGCCGCCCTCTGGGCGCCTAGCGGTCCCGCCCCCGTTCAGAGTGAGAATGGCCCGGCGCGCTAGGCTCGAGCGGGGACGCGGGAAGTTCTTAGCTTCCTGCAAGCGCCGTCTGGGAGGTGAGAGGGCCCCGCTACGCACGGCAGCCGGGAAGACGCGCCCGGTTTAATACCGCCCGCCATCCCGCGAGTTCCTGAGGATTCGCGACGTCGTAAACCGGAGAGCTAATGCTCATCTCTGACACTTTATGGAACGAGGTCCTTTCATGGATAAACCAGAGCACCGCCTGGATCTCGAGCCGCTCCGAGCAACTGCAGAAGGATTCGGAAAACGCCCGGTCAGCCGAGGCGGCTAGGAGAGTCGAATTCGAGATCAGGCAATTCATTGCTGAACTCCTACAGAAGAAGAGGGAGCTCAGTTGCCTGGCGGGTCGCGTTCGGTCCGCCTACGATCAACTTGAGCCCCGCGAGCCTGACTGGCTAGGAAGGAATGGGTTATCGCGCGCTGTCATTCGACAGGAAAAGTCCGTCGTGTCAGCGAAAATGAAGGAATACTCCACGATGCTTGACCAGCAGGTCGTGCGGCTTCGCGGCGTTCTAGTTGAAATAGACCGTCAGCTTCAAGAACCTTCACGTGGTATCACAAACCCCCAAGAACCGGCTCAGGTGACGAGCCAAGTCCCCAAAGTGAAGGCAGAGGATCGCCCGCTCGAGGAACTATTGCAGGAGTTAGATTCACTTATCGGACTAGAGGCGGTAAAAAGTGACATCGGGGATCTTGTTAATTTCCTCAAGATACAGCACATGCGGAAGGCAAGTGGACTGCCTGTCGTGGAGGTGTCATTGCACAGCGTATTCTACGGCAATCCCGGAACCGGAAAGACCACCGTCGCGCGATTGATGTCGGGCATCTACAAATCGATGAACATCCTGGGCAAAGGACATCTCGTTGAGACGGATCGCGCAGGGCTTGTCGCCGGCTACGTTGGGCAGACCGCGTTGAAAGTCACGGACCTGGTCAAGAGTGCAATGGGCGGCATCCTCTTTATTGATGAGGCTTACTCGCTTACCACAGGCTCGAATCAGGACTATGGCGGGGAGGCAATCGCAACGCTTCTGAAGCTAATGGAGGACCATCGCGATGACCTAGTCGTGATAGTCGCCGGCTACACGGACAAGATGGAGACTTTCATCAGCTCCAACCCAGGGCTACGATCGCGCTTTACAAAGTTCTTTCACTTTGACGATTACGATCCCCCGCAACTTACAGCGATATTCCGTCGGTTTGCGGATAAGGAAGGATATTCCCTCACCCCTGAAGCGACAGCCAAGTTGCAGAGGCTTTTCGAACAGGCGTATGCTCATCGGGATACGGCTTTCGGCAACGCTCGGCTTGCACGAAATGTCTTTGAAGAAGCGATTGGCAACCAGGCGAACCGGCTTGTCAAGATGCGTAAGGTGGAACCCCAAGCGCTCCGGTTAATTGATGCGGGAGATATCCCGTTCCAGGCGGGTAACAAGCAGGCCTCTATGGGACTGGGACAAGCCGAGGAGCCCTGGTGGCGCGGCTTATCTCGAGCGTGACCCATTTGGCGGCTGACGCCGCCCCAGCAGAGACATGCTCGCCTTTCTGCTTGACTAGACATCACCGGGACGTTGGTTGTTCTTTCATTGGTAAGCGAGGAGGAATATGAGATTTCGGATTCGAAGGCCCTCCATCCGAAAGAGCATCGCTGCGCGAACTTCCGGGAAAAGAGTCGTCCGTAACACCCTGGGGCTGCGGGCACCCAGGGGCTTTGGTTGGTTCACGAATCCCAGACGGGCAACGTATAACCGTATCTACAACAGAACAACAAGAGGTTGCTTTCGCACATTACTCTCGGCACTCATTGGGGTGTCCGCAATCTCGATTGCCACGATCAGGTGTGTACTCGGGTGACGTTCAACGACGTAACAACAACCAGGAGGAAATGATTATGGCTTACTCAGCCGAGATCAGCCGCGCGAATCCGTCGTGTTTTCTGTTCGTCATCGACCAGTCCGGGTCGATGTCTGATCCCTACCCGGCAATGCCCGGTAAGCCTAAGGCTAATGGCGTCTCCGATGCGATCAACAAGTTGCTTCAAGACCTCGTGGTCAGATGCGCCAAAGAAGACATTGTGCGGGACTATTTTCACATCGGTGTCATAGGCTATGGAGCGCAGGTCGGACCCGCGTTCAGCGGCGCGCTGGCTGGGAAAGAGCTAGTGCCCATTAGTGAGGTGGCAACGGCACCGCGAATCGAAGAGAGGTCCAGAAAAGTCGACGACGGGGCCGGGGGCTTGGTCGAAGAAACGGTGAAATTCCCCGTCTGGTTTGACCCCGTAGCGAAAAACGGTACGCCCATGTGCCACGCTCTCACGCAGGCCGCGGCCGTGCTCCGTGGCTTTCTGGGTGCGCACCCCGACTGTTTTCCGCCTGTCGTGATGCATTTTACCGACGGCGAGTCAACCGATGGAGATCCGACCACGGCGATGCGGGAGCTTACTTCGCTCTCCACTAGCGATGGGAATGTTCTGCTTTTCAATTGCCACATCTCGTCCAGTCCGGGCCCTCAAGTGGCCTTTCCCAACTCATCCGAGGGATTACCTGATCAGTACGCGATGATGCTCTACAACAACGCCAGCGAATTGACTCCTTTTATGCTCGAGGTTGCCAAGAGGGAGCATGGATTCAACCTACAGCCCGGAGCTAAATGCTTCACTTTCAATTCCGATCAAGTTTTGGTTGTCCAAGCTCTGGACATTGGAACAAGGGTTAATCTGCGCTGACCTGTAGCAACCGCGGATAATAATCTAGATTGCAGTCTTGCCCGGAGTGCCCTCTCCATAATATGCGTTCAAGGATCGACAGCGAAGAGCCGGGGTATTCGGCCCCGGCTCATTCACACAAACACCTGTCTGTCCAAGGGAGAAGCGTGAGTCTTTCCGCGTGCATGCGATCCTCCTCTCAGGTCAGCGATAAATCTCGGGCCGTGACAGAAGAGGCGGAATGATCAAGGTAAGATCCATTTCACTAACAGAATGCAAGGCGGGCAACAAGCCGCAAGAAAACGAAGATGCTTTCTTCCCAGAGCATATTCGCGAAGAGGCGAAAGATGTTTTGCGCCTTGCGGTCAGTGATGGTGCAACCGAGGGAATGCTCAGCCTTGGTTGGGCGCACATACTGACGAGAAATCTCGTCAGGCGCTGGCCTGACCCTGAACATCTCGCCGAGTGGCTGGATAATGTCTACGGCGATTGGGCCGGATACTCGGACAACTACAAGCGGCAAAGGGAAGTACGGAAACGGCCTATCAAGTGGTATGAAGAACCAGGACTAGAAGCTGGGGCTTTTGCCACTTTGATCGGGGTCTCGCTTTTCGCCTCGATGGAAGGCCGGCCAGGGCGATTCGAAGTAGCCGGCGTAGGCGATAGCTGTATCTTTCTCGTCCGCGAGGATGCTCTCGTGTTCCGCTTCCCTTTCCTGACCGCCGAGGAATTCAACAACCAGCCAGTTCTCCTCGCCAGTAATTGTACCCGAAAGGCTCGGGCGCTCGAACAATTCCAATTCGCGCGTGGTGACCTATGCATGTCGGATCGCCTGTACTTGATGACCGACGCCCTCGCGGCGTGGTTCGTGCGCAAGTCTCAAGCTGGATATGCACCATGGCGTGAGCTGGATAAATTTGGAGACCGAGAGAGCTTCTCTCTCGGCATCAAGCAACTGAGAGAAACAAGGCAGATCAGGAACGATGATATGACCTTGACACGCGTAAGCGTTATTGAGCTCTGAGCAAAGGGCACCCTGCAACAGCCGTTAAGTCCTTATTCAATGGCAAGAAAATGTCTTGGCCAACACCTGCTGACTATCAAGCGACAATTCAAAATCCCAACAGTTGTTTCGAGGATCCCGAACTGAGAAACGGGACTGTAATTACTAATGCGTTGGGACTGCCCAAGCCCATCTCCGGCGCATTCGCCACGGTCTTTCAGATGGATTGTAACGGCATCAGGCATGCAGTCCGTTGTCTCTACCGCGAATACCCCGATGTCGAAGCTCGCTATATGGCGATTAGCTCGTTTCTCCAACAGGCCAAACTCCCCTACACTGTCGAGTTCGTCTTTTTACCGCGAGGCATACGAGTTCGCGGTCAATGGTACCCCGTCCTAAAGATGGAGTGGGTTGATGGCGAATCGCTTGGTTCGTATGTTCAGAAGCAGTTGAATAGCCGAGAAGCGATTCGGAACCTGGCCATCAAGTTTCAAAAGATGGTCTGCGACCTCGATAAAGTCCACATAGCGCATGGCGATTTGCAGCATGGGAACATAATGGTCACGCATGGCGAATTGCGCCTCGTCGACTATGACGGGATGTACGTTCCATCCCTCGCTGGAATGAAAAGCAACGAGTTCGGGCATCGCAATTACCAGCATCCTTCCAGATCCGCCAAAGACTATGGCTCCTATCTCGACCATTTCTCGGCGTGGGCCATCTATGTCTCCATCGTAGCTTTAAGCCTTGACCCTTCCTTGTGGTCAAAAACGAATGCCGGGGACGACTGCCTGCTTTTCCGAAAAGAGGATTTCGAGCAACCACCGCGCTCCTCCACCCTGGCTCTTCTTGAAAGCCATCCCAATGCGACCGTTCGAGCATTAGCTAATGTCTTCGGCTCGATCCTCTGCATCGGGCTCAAGCGGATCCCTACCCTTGATGGTCAACAACCGCCGCTAGATCCGGAACAAGCGTCCAATTCGCCATCTGCTTCAAACTGGTGGTCTGATCATGCGGTTATACCAGAGCCGAAGACTCGGGCGGGGGCAGTTGGTGCTAAGAGCCAACCCCAGGACGGATCGTGGATCCTCGATCTCCTCCTTCCCCCTGAAAGTGTGACAGCCCGGTCCTTTACCGGGGCCATGTCCGGGCCTCGATTGATAGCTCTTATAGCAGTGGTCGTGCTCTGCCTACCCTTAATGGGGCAATCGCTCCTAGTACCTCCATCAGCCACGGTCTCCTCGGGCCTCTTGCAGCTGGCAAGGTGGTGGCTCGGGTACTTTGTGTTCGCCAGTACGCTCCTCAGTGCTACTGCATTTGTGCTGGACCGATTCTTTGCGAAGGCCCCAGCCTTGGCAGAAAAGCGCGCCTGCGAGGAGCGGGAAGGTAAACTGAGCGTGCGGGTCAAGGAGCTGCAGAAGGCGCTCGCTGATAATCCCAAGAAAAGGACCCTTTTGCAGAGTGAGGAGATTCAGCAGAACAAAAAGCTGAGCGATGCGCTGAAGCGCTTGCAGGACCGAGAGAAGCGAGAACTGGACGATGCACAGGCAGCATTCCGAAAAGCCGTCGACTCGATCGAAGAGCGGGCCCGGAGACTTGACCAGAACGAACGGTCCGAGCTCACCGACCTTCGGAATGACCGGGTTACGAAGCAAAACGCTTTAAATCGGGAAATAGATGCTGTTGCTAGCGCGTGGTCGGGTGAGGTCGCGAGCGGATTGGTGATCATCCAGAGCAGTTACATAGAGAACTACCTGAAAAGTCATCCCATTGGCGAGGCCCCAATGCCAGGTGTGACAAGCGGTTTGCGCCCCAAACTTGAGAACGAGCTCCGTGTCAGGTGGATTTCAACCGCCTTCGATATTTCGTATAACCAGGTGGCCGTGGTACCTGGTTTTGGTCGAAAGCGGACACAGGCGCTTGTTGATTGGCGGAATTCCCTTGAGCGACAGGCGAGACGGAAGATGCCGAAGGATCTCAATCCGGAGGCGAAGAACGCAATCGCAGCAAAGTACGCCGCGCGTCGCAAAGCCTTGGAGGTCGAAAGAGAGGCCCTGGAAGTCGAGTTCTCTGCTCGTGAAAAGTCGATGCGAGGCCTTTTCGATCGCGAAAGAGAAGTGCTGGGTCGCGAAAGACAGAAAGCGCAAGAGCAGGCAACGCAGGACGTGGAGCGGATTAAAAAACGCTATGCTCAAGAATACGCTGCTCCTTCGCAAGACCTGGCGCAGCTGGAAAAAGAGTTTAGCGCCAAGCTGCACGAGAACGATGAACAGGCCAAGCGGCTCGGTGAAGAGGTGTTTGCTGCCTCCCGGGAGGTTGCCAAGAGGAGCCATGAATATAAGAGCTACCGTAACATTGATCTTTCAAACTTCCTGAAGGCAGTCCTCTTTGGATCAGGCCATGCCGGGCCGACCGGACGTGTGCGCGAGCTCGGCCTCGGTCTGGTTTACTTGGCCTTCTCGGGGTTCATCTTTTTTCAGCTCGCCATATCGCCTATCTACAGCCTGTCGCAAACACTCTACGCAGCAAGCGCTCTAGCACGGGCAGAGGCGACAGAGGCAAACCCTCTGTTAGTATCAGCCTCCTTGGCAACTTTGACTGCAACCCCCACCCCGACTGCGTTACCAACGGAACAGCCGACGGCTACCGAGTCACCTAGCCCCACAGTCACGGTTGCACCAACGGTCATGAGAGTTCTTACTGTGGCTCCCATACCGTCCAAAGTCCCCGCTCCCTCTCCCATCCCTGTTTGCCCAAATCCCAACGCAAGGATCACTTACCCCGCGCACAATTCGGCTGTCAGAGGGATCGTCCAGGTTCGGGGGACTGCTTCTCGGCCTGATCTCAACTACTACAAGGTTCAACTCAGGCTAGATGGCGTCTCGGACTGGTCCGAGCTCCATCAAGGCCGATCTCCAGTAATCGACGGCGTCTTGGCCGAGTGGAACACGTCCGCGGCCGAGCAGCGTGCTTACTGGCTCCGCTTGATAGTTGCAGACCCGTCCGGCAACTACTATGATCCTTGTGAGATTCGGGTGCTCGTCACGCAGTAGCTGGAAACCCCAGATCCACTGTGATTACCGTAGATTGTTGGGAGGCGGGAATCGCTATAAGTGTAAACATCAACTGAAATAGACCGGTGGATAGGAAACGTCTTCCTACCCACCGGCTTATTTAGTCTTTGATAACCATCCTCATCTCGGACTGACGGCGCGTCGATGCACTGGACCCGCGATTTATCTTCCTACAATCCGCCGTACGCTAGCGAACAGGAACACGACGACCGAAACTCCCACGCGAACTGGAACACCTATCTGATGTCGGTGCGCCAAAAGATCAAATAGGGGCCGGCGCCGCAGAACGACTTGCGCCGAGTGGGGCTAGATGTGCGCAAGCCACACGCCGCTCCTGGTGCGCGATCACTTCCGGGAGCGGCCGGTTCGCGCGGGCCTTCCCTGAACCCGTTCTTGTTCGTAGCCCTTTCGGCTTGGGCTCACCCGCTCATCTCAAGGAATGAATACCCGTCGTGCGTCTTCTGGCCCTTGATCTTGAGAACAATCTCCGAAGAGAACATGGGGCCGGGCGTCACAACAGTATGGTATTCTCCTAACTCTCCGGAAGGGTCAATCCCCGCTTGTTCCATATCCCCGACCGTCTCCCGCTCAATAGTCCTTCCCAAGAAGCGGGTGTCCAGCTTCGCGCTGTTGACCGCAACAATCGTGGCCTTGAACCCGAGGTCGATGAATTCCTCGAGCAATGCCCGACGGGGACGCTTCCAAAGGGGGTGGAACGGGGCAATCCCGCTTTGGCGGCAGACCCGCTCGACCCACTCGCGATTCGAGTCGACGTCGATATCCCCGAATACGCCGGTCTCCACTCCGTCCGCTTTGAACTCGTGGAGGGCCTCGAGAAATGTAGCCTCGTACTCGTCCCAGCTTGCGGAGCGAAAGGTGATTGGAATGCGGAGTTGGCGAGACTGCTCGTCGAGGAGTGACCTGGGGAGACCGTGCGAGCGAGAGAGCTGACCTCCTTCGGCCATCATGGCGAAGAGCGGTTTCGGCACGCCTCCCTGTTGGAGGGCGTGATAGAGGGCAAGACAGGAATCTTTGCCGCCGCTCCAGGAACAAAAGAACGGGCGTCCGTTCACTGAAGGCGTCATGCGGGTTTCCTCTTAAGGCCGCCCTCTACGAGGTACACAGCGAGCTATTTGCTCTAGCCCAATCGTACTCGCATTTTACATCTTTGCATGCAATCGGGCAAGGCAAATGAACGGGTAGCACGGCGACCGAGGTCGCCCCGGTTGGGTCTGCGGCCAAGCGTGCCCTCCGCCTGAAAGCGCGGAGTCTACAACCTCCGGGGACGGCCGTCCACGCAGGTCGCTACACCCCGCGGGACCTTGGCGGGGCGCTCAGCATGACAAGCTGCCCCGAGGTTGAACTACGACCGGGGGCTGAGCGCGCTTGACGGGGTCGCTGAACTTCGGGGATTCGCACGGAATCTAGAGTGATATTGGGCGGTTAACCTCTATTGACGGCATTCCTCATCGGCGGAAAAAGATAGCGGCTGCACAGTCAGTGGGATGTGGTGCAGCCGCATTTCATTCGGGTCCAGCTATGCCCGGACGGGGTCTGAAGCCCATTCCGCCGGCCTTTCGTGGGGATTTCTTTTTGACATTCTAAGTAAGCGGTTCCGCACACCGCATGAAAAATGCCGGACCAGAGCTAGAGTTCTCTCCGGTCCGGCACTATTCACGATGCAGTGGTGGCGGTGGAATCGTGAATGCGCGTGTTATTGACAGGCCTGCCCGGCGAACTGCAGAAACAAGTCACTCACGCCAAAATCAGTCCAGGCATAGTGCCGAGTGATAGTGTAGCCCATCGGAGGCAGGCCGGGGCCGACAAACTGGTTGACGACCACCCCGGCACAGTTGTGGGCATTCGGCGTGGGCCCTTCCGCAGACGCAGTGGCCGTAACGACTAACAAGAGAGCGACCAAGAGCACCAGGATAACGAGAGTCTTTTTCATGTTTCCTCCTTGAGTTGATAGGGTTGCGGTCTGTCAAGGCGAACGAAGGTTATGGTATGCCGCCAGCCACCACTCGGCGGCCCATTGCGCTCTGGCTCTGCCGCCACAGATGGCGACTTTCACTCCATCGGGTAGCCCGCCTCTTTCCAGGCAGCCGTCCCGCCTTTGATCGTGGAGACATTGGTAAAGCCCATGTCTTTCAGCAGCTTGGCCGCGAGTGACCCGAGGGCACCCGAGCTGCAGACGGTAATGATCGGACGCGAGCGGTCGGCGAGCCGGGGATCGCGGAAGGATTCCGGCACCTGGTTATCCGCCTTGTAGGTGAGGCTTCCGAACGAAATGTTGACGGCCCCTTTGATCGTACCGGCAGCCGCAACATCCGCCGCATCTTGCACGTCGATCACGAGTGTTTTGGTATCGGTCTGGACTCGCTTGTACGCTTCTTCCGGAGAGATGACAGGGACAGCGGCCTGGGCTTCGGCCACCATTGCGGGGAACGTCCGGGCGGTGGACTCCATGGGGTATCCGGCCTCTTTCCAGGCGACCGTGCCACCTTTTATTGTGGACACATTCGTAAAGCCCATGTCTTTGAGCAGCTTGGCTGTAAGCGCGCCCAGCTCGCCGCTGTAACAGGCAGTAATGATCGGGCGGGAACGGTCGGCCAGCCGGGGATCGCGGAAGGATTCGGGCACCTGGTTATCCGCGGCGAAGGTCAGCGTGCCGTAGGAGATGTTTGCTGCACCCTTGATCAGACCTGTCGTCGCAGCGATAGCCGAAGCATCACGCGGATCAATGATAAGTGTGTTCGTATCGGACAGGACTCGCTGGTACGCTTCCGCCGCACTGATGACAGGGACCTCCTTCATGGCTTGCTCGACCATTGCGGGGAATGTCCGGGTCATCGACTCCATCGGGTAACCGGCCTCTTTCCAGGCAGCGGCACCTCCCTTCAATGCGGACACATTGGTAAAGCCCTTGTCCATGAGGAGCTTGGCTGCGAGCGAGCCGAGGGCGCCTGAACCACAGACCGTTATGATGGGACGCGAGCGGTCGGCGAGCCGGGGATCGCGGAAGGATTCGGGGACCTGATTATCCGCCTTGTAGGTGAGGCTTCCGAGCGAAATGTTGACAGCCCCCGTGACTGTACCGCTACTGGCGATGTCCGCGGCATCCCGGACGTCGATCACGAGCGTGTTCGGATCCGACTGGGTTTTTTGGTAGGCTTCGGCGGCCGTGATCTGCTGGACTCCTGCTTGAGCTTCGGTCACCATCGCCGGAAAGCTGCAAGTACCCTCCACTTGAGCGCGCGCGGGACAAGCCTTCACTCCTAGCCCCCACTCTCCGCCGAGAATGGCGAGGACGCCTGCAACGAACGCGATCAGCAAGAAAATGACGGTGCGAGATTTGTTCACAACCCACCTCCTCAGGTTTTGAGCGCGGCTGCCTTCGAAGGCTCTGCCGCCTCTGCTAGTTTAGCAGCAAGAACGGACGGAATCGGCGATGGCATCGAGGGATAGCGGGATCCCTCCAGGTTCAGTCGTACCGGATTGTGGTTGGGCCACCTCCTTTCCCTTTAGGTCGGAGAGCAAAAGTGTCTTCCTCGTTTGATTTGGAAATCGATCGATCGGCGCTATCGCGCGCAGAGGCCGTAGGCCGCATAGTGAATGCCGTGGTTGATGACGTCCACGTAGTAGGTAGCCCCAAGGAGGGGCGTCCCTTTGCATTCTCGAACGATACGAGTGCCGGACTCTTGGTCATGCCCCACCGGGCCGGAGAGGACGGATCCCCGGTGTTGCCCTCTGGCTGAGCCGCGTACACCCTGAACTCCATGCCTTTCAGGGTTTCAGGATAGGACATGAGCTGGAGGTGCAGTAGATCGTCATCGCTGCGCGGCCATTGGTACCAGACGTGGCTCGTCGGGGGCAGAGACTCCCAATTGCAGGTCACGGCGAGAGCCTCGGCGGGGCTCGCCCCCGAAGGAGTTCGGGGCGCCGCGGACGAGGAAACAGCCTGAGCACTGATGGACAGAAGAAGGAAAAGGACCCAAAGTGGGATGAGCAAGGCGCTGGGAAGCGTCGTTGGTTTCATCATTCCTCCCTGGTCTGGTAGCTTTTGATGCGAGGATATCAGGGCCGCCTTACTGAATCGCTATTCGTCGCGAATCAGGGTCCGGATTTTCTCAACCGCTTCCCTTGAGATCTCGCTTAGCCCGTGTACAGACCGCGCATGTTCGGCGGCCTTTTCCATGACCTCTTCTTCCGTTTCGCCGCGCATCTCCGCCGGGCAGTCAAAACCGGCATCTCTACAACGTAGCGTTTTCAAAGGGAACCTCCAGGGTGCCGTTGCTGCCAGAATACCATCTGGCCGGTCCTCGTGCCATCGTAGAGTCCTACGATTTCCGGGAACCGATGTACGTATATGTCTGGGAAAAATCTGGATACGAACGGCATCGATGGATGAGATCCTGGCACCAATCTATCTAGGGAATTACACTGGCAGTTGCCATAACAGTACGAATCGTCAGCAATACCATGATTAGGAGAGCAAGCACGACTGCGATGTAGAGCAGGCGGTTCTTGTTGATTATGCCTCCTCGCAAACCGGGATACTTGCATTCGAAAGCCTGAAGCTACTATAGCCTATCCGTGGCCCCGGGTTATGCCATTTCTTGCCTCGCAAGGATGCCATTTCTTGCCAAAACCGAAAATTGATGTCTGAAGGTATTGAATTCAACCGGATTTCGCCGTACAAGGGAGCCGAGCGATGCGAGATTGCCGTCTTGTCTCCACCGATGGAGGGCCCATGGCTGCGTCTGCCGCACCGGTCGCACTCGACTCTTTTACTACCTTTGGCGATCTGCTCAAGTACCTGCGCCGCCGCGAACGCCTCACCCAGCTGGAACTGTCCATTGCAGTGGGCTATAGTGAAGGGCAGATCAGCCGCCTCGAGACGAATCAGCGCCTGCCCGATGTCGCGGCCATCCAAGCACTGTTTCTCCCCGCCCTGCACCTCGATCAAGACCCCGCCGGCGCTGCTCGCTTGTTAGAACTTACAATCGGCCCGACAGGAAGATGCCCCCGCCGCGGGGCTGGCCCCCTACAAAGGCTTGCTCTTCTTCGACGAGCCGGACGCCGAATGGTTCTTTGGACGCGAGGCCCTGACCGAGCGCCTGGTCGACCGCGTGAGTGCGCTGGCAGCCGGTCCTCCGCCGCGTCTCCTCGCCGTTGTCGGCGCCTCCGGCAGTGGCAAATCTTCGCTCGTACGCGCGGGTCTCTCCGTGGCGCTCAAGCGCGCGGGCTGGGACACGCGCGTTTTTACGCCCACCGCGGACCCGCTGAAAAAGCCCAGCCCATTCACGGCCCAGGCGCCCAATACTGGGCGTACAACACGTATCGCCTGGCTCGTGGACCAATTGGAAGAGGTGTTCACGCTGTGCCGTTCGGAGGCGGCCCGGGCGAGCTTTGTCGACCGGCTGCTTGCCGCCGCCAACGAACCGGGTGGTCCGACCACGGTTGTGCTGGCTCTGCGAGCCGATTTCTATGTGCATTGCGCGGCGTTCCCCCGATTGCGCCAGGCGATTGCCGGTCAGCAAGAGTTCATCGGGCAGATGAGTGAGGAAGAGCTGCGCCATGCCATCCAAGAGCCGGCCCGGCGGGGCGGCTGGGAGTTCGAGCCGGGCCTGGTCGACATTATGCTGCGAGATATCAGCGCAGGCGGCGCGCAAGAGCAGGAACCCGGCGCGCTTCCACTTCTCTCGCATGCGCTCCTCGCCACCTGGGAACGCCGGCGGGGCCGCACCCTCACCCTCGACGGCTATCGCGCCTCGGGTGGCGTCCGGGGGGCGATTGCCGAAACGGCGGAAAGCGTCTTCGCCGACCGGCTCGATGAGCAGCAGCGGCAGCACGCTCGCAATATCTTTTTGCGTCTCACCGAGCTCGGCGAAGGGACCGAGGACACGCGCCGGCGCGCCGCGCTGACGGAGCTCGTGCCGAATGTCGCGGCGGCGGCCGAACTGCGGTCCGTTCTGAATACGCTGTCCGATGCGCGACTGGTCATCCTGGGTGAAGACAGCGCCGAAGTGGCGCACGAGGCCTTGATTCGCGAGTGGCAGCGGCTGCGCGAGTGGTTGAATCATGATCGAGATGGTTTGCGGTTGCACCGGCATTTGACCGAAGCGGCGCGAGAATGGCAAGCGCTGCAGCATGATCCCGGCGCCCTGTATCGGGGGGCCCGATTGGCGCAAGCTCTCGAATGGGCGGCCGCGAACCCGGATGCTCTCAATGAGCAAGAGCGGGCATTCCTCAATGCTTCCAAAGAAATGGCAGAGGGGGAAGCCACCGAGCGCGAGCAGCAGCGGCAGCGGGAGCTGCAGGCGGCTCAAAGACTCGCAGAGGAGCAGCGCCGCCGGGCGGAGGAACAGTCAAGTTCGGCGAGGCAACTGCGGAAGCGGGGGTATTTTTTGGCGAGCGCGTTCGCACTCGCGATTGTGCTCGCCGCGATCGCGCTATTCTTCGGTGAGCAGGCGCGCTTGAGCGCCATCACAGCCCAGACCAATGCACGGAATGCCGAGCAGGAGCGCCGAACGGCGGAGCAGGCACGCGGAGCGGCCGAGCGAGAACGCCGCACGGCTTTTGCGCGCGAACTCGCGGCCTCGGCGCTGAGCAATATGGAGATCGACCCTGACCTCGGCCTCTTGCTGGCTCTGAACGCCGTCTCGACTACCTACTCGACCGACAAGACGGTAACGGCAGAGGCAGAAAGTGCGCTGCATCGAGCGATGCTGGCGGCACGTGGGCATATCGCCTTGCGCGGGCACACCGACTGGGTTATGCGCGCGGGGTTTAGTCCCGATGGGACGCGCATTGCGACCATTAGCCAGGATGGCAGTACGCGAATATGGGATTCTTCGACCGGGAGAGAGTTGCTCACTCTGCCTGACGCAACTCCCTGGGCCACCAAGAATGCCTGTGGTTGAGAGGGCCTGCCCAGGGCCTGGAAGGTCCAGTTCAGTCGGGATGGCACCAAGATTATGACGCTGAGCACGAGCGGGACATTGGGCGGCGCGAGGAGCGCGGTCGTCAAGACGTGGGATATTACGAGCGGTAAGCAAGTACTAGCCGTCAGCCTGCCTGTCTCGCCGGATGCCACCAACTGGAACGCAGTCAGCCCGGATGGCACCCGCATGGCGTTCGGCCAGAGCAACGGAACCGCCACCGTCTGGGACCTCGCCACCGGCCATTTGCTCCTGACCTTGAGGGAGAGTGGGGATATTGTTACAGATATAGAGTTTGCTCCGGACGGCACGCGCCTTGCCACCGCGAGCATCTACTGTGGCGGCTCAGACAACATGGCGCGGATATGGGACGCCAAAACGGGGGACCTGCTCGTTACCCTTTCCGGACACACGCAGCCTGTCGTGGGTCTGGCCTTTAGCCCGGATGGCAGCCGCCTAGCGACGACAAGTCAAGACAGCACGGCTAAGATATGGGATGTGCGGACCGGCGGGGAATTGTTTACGCTGTCCGGCCACACGAGCACAGTCTTTGGCGTCGCCTTTAGCCATGATGGGACGCGCATCGCCACCGCCAGCTACGATGCGACTGCCAAGCTGTGGGATGCATCGACGGGCAAGGAACTCCTCACCCTGTATGGGCATACCAAGGGTCTAGACGGTATCGCCTTTACTCCCGACGATGCGCGCCTAATCACCAGCAGCGAGGACGGCACGGTGCACATCTGTCTCCTCCGGATCGAAGACTTGATAGAATTGGCGCGTACGCGCCTTACTCGCACGTGGACAACGGCGGAATGCCAGAAATTCCTGCATGTGGAGCCATGTCCCGCGGACCCGCTCCCGAGTGCCGGGGTGCCCTAGACAAGTCGTTGATCTATCTTCCGGGATACGATAGGCGTATTCAGGGAATAACAAGACCTGATCGATTATGTTTCCATCGGTCAGGTCTTTGTTCAGGGCTAGCTCAGCTTTTGTGCCGTGGCCCAGGAGGCGATTTGCGTTCGTGAGGCAAATCCGAGCTTGGAGAGGATGTGCGTGACGTGCGTGGTTACCGTTCGTTCGCTCACGACGAGTGCTTCGGCAATTTCAGGATTTGATTTGCCCTGGGCGATCAAGACCGCGACTTGGCGTTCGCGTGCGGTCAATCCGCCGGGCATTTCTCTCTCTGCTTTTTCTTGCGGAGCCTTGGCCGGCTCCGGTCCCAGCGGCTCTTCCATAGCAAGCAAGATTGCTTGCTCCAGGCTCAGGGTACGACCCTCATTCCATGCAGTAATTAATGCGCCCTCCCCCAATTGCTGGCGCGCCGTGATCAAATAGCCTTCATAGATGGCGCGATTCGGTTGATTCCCTGCGGGCTTGCCGGGCTCGATTCCAAAGGGCAGGCCGCCAAGCAAGTGGTCCACGGCCCCGAAAATCTGAACCGCGGGCGAGAGCTGATTTTTGGCTACCGCGATGCATCCCAGGCCGACCAGCGGCGAATATGTGTTGGCTCGATCATCCATCGCTTGTCCCAATTCGAGGCTCTCCATGAAATAGGACCGTGCGGTCTGGAGGTCGCCATCCTGGAGAGCGCAGAATCCAAGACTATTGGTGGGCGCTACAAGCAAGAGCTTGCTTCCAAGCTCACGCGCGATTCCCAGTTCTTCCCGATAGCACTCTTTGCCACGTTCATGATCCCCCTCAACGCGCAATACGCGTGCCAAGTGCCCCAAGGCAAAGCACACATGCATTCGGTCTTTCGTCTCGCGAAAGTAGGACACGTTTTCTTCGAGCAATCGGCGTGCCCTGGCATTGTTCCCCTTCCTAAAGAATACAAACATCGCAAGGTCGTTCTCCAGGATGGACTTCCAACGCTTGTCTCCCACAGAGCCGAACAGCTGCATGCTTTCCTCAAAAGCCTTGTCCGCTTCTTCAAAATCATTCCGCTTTTCCAGCCAATGCGCCCTTTGGTGTAGCATCAACGCCCTGATCCAGGGCTCGTTCAGCTCCTGAACCATGGCCCACGCCTCTGCGTATTGGGATTCCCCCAGGTCACGATTCTCGGGATAGACGCTGTTGCTCAAGAAGGTCAGGGCCAAGACCCACAGCCGTTTGCCCGCTGGCCCATGCTCTTGCGCGATGGCGATCGCCTCTTCGAGGTAGGGACGCGCGGCTTTGCTTCCGCCGACCCATACTGCCGAAAGCGAATTGGTCAGCAGGCCGATGGCGATAAGAGCTTGCGCGCGGATAAGCGTCCGGGGCATTGCCTCCGGTCGCTTCAGCAGTCGTTCCAGATGCTCCCGTCCCTCGCTGAAATATCCGCGTCGTTCCCAGTACCACATCAAAGACGACGCGAGCTGCATTCCTCGCTCAACCCGTCCGTCGTCGAGCGACCACTCGAGTGCGGCGCGCAGGTTCCCCAGCTCGCGATCTAGACGCTCCAACGCTTGCATCTGCCCGGGACCGTGGAGCCGCGGGGCAATAGCTTGCGCGAACGCGAGGTAATAATCGAGGTGGGAATCGCGAACGGCATCACCGTGGCTCGACTCGGTCAGCTTTTCACTTGCATACTGTCGAATGGTTTCCAGCAGCCGGTAGCGAGGTTGATCGTCCAATTTGACGACGACCAGCGACTTTTGGACCAGGCGCGAGAGTGTTTCAAAGGGCTCTGCCCCAAGATCTTTGCCACAGACGGACTCGACCGCTTCCAACGCAAACCCACCGGCAAAGACCGACAGCCGCTGCAAGAGGACCTGTTCAGCGGCCGACAGCAGATTGTAGCTCCAGTCGATTGACCCCCGCAGAGTCTGGTGACGCGGGAGGCTCATCCGGCTGCCGGACGTGAGCAATCGAAAACGATCATCCAGGCGGGCCGCAATCTCTTCCGGGGAAAGCGCATTCACGCGCGCGGCCGCGAGCTCGATGGCGAGCGGTATCCCATCCAGACGCTGGCAGATATGCCCGACGAGTTGTGCATTCGAATTGACCAATTGAAAGTCAGAGCGCGCCGCGCCGGCCCGCACGGTGAACAAGAGAACGGATTCGCAGCGCGCGAGGACTTTGAGCGGCGGCGGTGGAACGAGGTCGGGCAGTTCCAGTGAAGGGACCCGATAACAAGTCTCGCCCGCGATGTTCAGGGCTTCGCGGCTGGTCGCGAGGATCACCAGGTCCGGACAAGCCTGGAGGAGCGTATGGCACAACTCGGCGCAGGCCTGGATGACGTGCTCGCAGTTGTCGAGCACCCACAGCATTCGCTTGGTACGAAAGTAATCTTGGAGAACCTGGGCGAGAGGCAAACTGGCACTCTCGTGCAAATCAAAGACCGAGGCGACGATCTGAGGAACCAGCCCGGGATCCGCGATCGGGACGAGATCGATCAACCAGACGCCGTCCGGAAACTCTTTCACAAGATCCCGAGCGACCTGTTGCGCCAAGCGCGTTTTACCACAGCCGCCCGAACCGGTGAGAGTCAAGAGGCGCGTGGTGGAGAGCAGCCGCTTGACCTCGAGGCACTCGCGCTGCCGTCCGATAAAGCGGGTGAGCGGGACAGGCAGATTAGTAGGGCGCGGCCGGGATGCTTCTTCAGGCGCGGGCGAAGAGTCGGTGGGCATTGGGGTATCCCCTTTGAGTTACTGAGCCGTGGAGTTGGAAAAAGTGCTCGACGCCTAGAAGGGAAGGGCTGCTTTGAGTTGGCTGGGGCGATTGCTTGAGCGCCTGCCGCAAGTGGCGGGCCTGAACTTGTGCGGGGTCAGGGCGGAAATGCCGGGCTAGCTTTTCGCGATAAGGAAATCTACCACAAGTGAGAAGGAGAACAACGGGGAGCGGCTGCGCGTGGCGCGAAGGAATGGCGATGGGGGTGCCATCTCGTTGCACACGGACTTGCTCGCGCAGCCTCATTACGAGCATGGTAGCCTCCGCGTCGTGCCAGCCAGAGAGGCGGGAAAAGGGAAATCAAACTGTATTCATTATAGCATGGTAATGGATCTCTCGCAATGAGTAGACTCCGCGGCGACCGTGCACGGGTCGGGGAACTTGCAAAAAGTACGTGCGCCCGATTGAGTTCCGAGAAGCCTAGTGCCAACAACAGGCCGGTCAGGTCCCCGCCCTGAGCTTGGACTTGGGTCGAGTGCAAGGGCCAGAATACCATCGCCGCGGTTGCCCACCGCCGTGCTGACCGGACAACCGCTCGATAAGTGCTCCCATCCGAATCGGCGCTCCAAGCCGAACGTTGGATTTGGATGTTAGCCCAGACTCTGGGGGCAAGTCCTCGTCACGTATGACACCTGCCCTGCATCAAATGCCGACGGCAACACTGATTGCGCTATGTATCGTGGCGCCGACGATGTTGACCAAGACGCGTGGATAAGCGTCACAAGAACCGCAAGTCCACAGGGTCCATCCTGCATCAACAGCACGTCGTACTATTCGTATGTGATGCCGGTGTGTCAAAGGATCGACCAGTGGCGAGCGCCGTAGAACGGAATGTGCTAAATGGGGCTGAATGTGCACAATGTCGCGTGGCACGGCAGCCTGGCCTTGCATGTGTCCAGAGGCCGCCGTCTGCTTCACGCTTACATTTTACGACCATGAAGCAATCGGGCAAGAGAAACCATAGGAATCGAGTCCCGCCGTATGCCGACGGGACTCGATATTGTTTCCAGCGTTAACGGGTTGGTGCCGCTTGTGACTGTTGTGCGGCTTGAACCTTCGCCGCTTGGTCCGGCGTGAACTGCAAAGTCGGATAGAAGAAGCGGATCTTGCCGTTTTCGATCACATACTGAGCGCTGTATGCCACCGAATTGATTCCGAGCTTTTTGAATCGGTCCAGTGACACGGTTCCCGTCGCGATCACGACATTGCCATTCATGCGCACATCTTGGATCGTGGCGCGCGTCGTTTTCACGTCATCCTTTAACCACTGATTGCCGATCTGTTGCGTGCTCGTCAGTAAGAGTGCGCCGTTCATCACGAGTGCGCCGCTATCGTCCGCGTAAAACGCATAGGTCTTTACAAAATCGACCGTGCGCGCCCGGCTCGCCCGCGCTCATCCCGAGCTGGGAAAGTGGGAACTCAACCGGCGTGTCCTCGAGGAACTGGAGAAATCGTGACGCAAGCGCCTGCCTCATCCGCGCTCGATGTCTTCGTCCTCCACAGCCTCAATGAAATCGGTGCGCCGCACGTGCTTGTCGGCGGGTTCGCCGCCACTTTGTACGGGAGCAATCGCGCGACGCATGACGTCGATATTGTCGTGTCCCTGAGGGAGAAGCACATCCAGTCGCTCGCACACCAATTTCCGCCGCCGCGCTACTATGCCGATCTTCAGCAAATGCGCAACTCGATCGCGAGGGGGCTGCTGCTCAACATCATCGACGGAGACGCTGGGCAGAAAGTTGACCTCCTGCCCGTTACGGTGGATCCCGTCTATCGGCAAGCCTTCCGCCGCCGTGTGCGAGTCACTATCGACGACCCCAACGGGCAACCCATGGAGATATGGGTAGGTCGGCCGGACGATGTCATCATCGGCAAGCTCAAGGCATGGCACGACGGGAACCTGCAAAGACACGAGTACGACATCGAAGCGATGCTGCTTCTTATTTATTCCGGACAGGACCGGCAAGTCGCGGCATGGTACCACGAGAGGCGGGTAGATCGTCAAGCGCGCGCTCTGGGAGGCAGAGTGCTGCAATTGTCGCAGCAGCTCAAGCGGGTGGCGCATGAGCGGGCGGGCCCCTGAGGATCGACGGCATGAATGATACGGTGGTTGGGTTGCGTGTTGCGCAATAGCGAAGTTTACCCTGAGCTAGCCGAAGGGCTCAGAATGACAACTAACCAGACTTGTAGTAAAATCCTCGAAGCGGAGTCGAAGCTCCCCGAAGCAGAGCGGAGGGGATGGAGACCCCGCGTCCTGAGCAGCGCCGCGGTCTGTGCCGCGTAGTCGAAGGACCAGCGGAGCGCCATCTGCCATCTGCAATCTCGGAGCGAAGCGGATACCCCGCGTCCTGAGCGGAGGCCGCCGAACTTGCGGCCGAAGTCGAAGGATCAGCGGGGTGAAATCCTAAATCCTACATCTCCAGGGGGTCCCTTGAAACTCGTCACTTTTTCCGCCGGCGGTCAGACGCGCTGGGGCGCGGCCGTGAACGATACCGTCGTCGATCTCAATCTCGCTTATGCGATGTACCGCGCTTCACGCGGCCAGGAGGCCAAGTACCTTGCCGCCGATTCGCTCGACTTTATTCGCCAAGGCGAGCCCGCTCTTCAGGCGGCGAAGGAAACGCTCGCTTTTCTCGGCGATCGCCCTATGGACGGAATGGTCTACAAATCAAATGCGGTCAAGTGGCTCGCGCCGATTCTCTTTCCACCCAAGATTGTCGCCGTCGGGCTCAACTATCGCGAGCACCGGCAGGAGCAAACGGACATCGCCACCACGCCCAGTTATCCGGTCCTCTTTCCCAAATTCCCCACTTCCGTGATCGGCTCGGGCGAAGCGATTACATGGGACCCCACCCTTACGCAAAAAGTGGACTATGAGGCGGAATTGGGTGTCGTCATCGGCCGCCAAGCGACCCGCGTTCCGGCGGCCAAGGCGCTCGATTACGTCTTTGGCTTCTGCAATCTCAACGATATTAGCGCGCGCGACCTCCAGTTTGACGAAAAGGGGGCCAAGCAGTGGACGCGGGGCAAGTCGCTCGACACCTTTTGCCCGATCGGTCCCACCATCGTCTCGCGGGACGAAATCTCCGACCCGCAGAATCTTGCGATTCGCGGGTTCGTGAACGGGCAGGTCGTGCAGGACTCGAACACCGAGTACATGATCGCGGGGGTGGCCCAGCTGATCGATTTCATTTCGCACGGGGTCACGCTCCTACCGGGCGATATCATCGCGACCGGGACTCCGCCGGGCGTCGGCCATTACAGCAAGCCGCCGCACTATTTAAAGCCGGGCGATGTCGTCGAGGTCGAGGTCGCAGGCCTGGGCCGGCTTTCCAACCCCATCCAGTAAGGACCGCACGATAGACCCGCGCCTATTTATGGATCAATTCATCTCGCTCTGGGGCCCCGCGTCCCCCCTGTTCTGGGTGCGCGTGCTTTGGGCTCTCGTCGCCTTCCTCATCATTGCCTGGATCGCCGGTATCGCTCATCAGGGAACACGGCGCGCCCTGGAGCGTACGCGCGCCCGCCAGAACATGATCCTCTTTTCCGCGCGGGTCGCCCAACTCGGCATCCTTGTGCTCGGCGCGATGGTGGCCCTCGGGTTTATCGGCGTACCCTTTGCCGATCTGGCCGCGCTCGTCGGTCTTGCCACCCTCGCCCTTTCCGTCTCTCTGCAGGATATTATCCGCAACCTGCTCGCCGGTCTCTATCTCCTCATCGAGCATCCGTTTGAGGTGGGCGACAAGATTGACATCTCCGGGCAGCTGGGCGTTATTGAGGATGTCGGCATGCGGACGACGATCCTGCGCGACAGGGACGACAATCGCGTTATCGTTCCCAATCTCGTCATGTTCAACAGCGTGATTACGCAAAAGAAACAGGTGGCACCCGAGACGCCAACTCCACAGGACAATCCAGAATAGGATAGATATCGTTTGAAACCTCTGATCGGGCTTCCGACCCGAACCTTTGTCCACAATCATTTCACCTTCCACGCTCTCACCTCAACCTACTCACACGCACTCGAACTGGCCGGCGGCCTGCCCGTCCTGATCCCGCTCCGCCTCGACGAAGACACGCTGCGCTCGATTCTCGCACGCCTGGACGGGCTCCTGCTTGCGGGCGGTATCGATGTCGACCCGCAAATCTATGGCGAAACGGTCGAGCCCTTTTGCGGCGAGATCGACCCTGAGCGGGATCGGGTAGAACTATACCTCGCCCGCCGTGCGCTCCAGGCGCACGTCCCGATTCTGGGCATGTGCCGGGGGATCCAATCGCTGAACGTCGCCGCAGGCGGCTCGCTCTACCAGGATATTGCGGCCCAGCTCCCGGGCGCGCTCCGGCACGATAACTTGCCGACCGAGGCGCCGAACCATCTCGCTCACGCGGTCGATATCGCTCCGGAATCGCGACTCGCCCGCGCCCTCGGCACCATTCACATCGGCGTGAACAGCCGCCATCACCAATCGATCAAACAGGTCGCCCCCGCTTTCCACGTCGTCGCCCGCGCGCCCGACGGGATCATCGAGGGTATCGAGGCGGACGATGACCGCTTTGCGCTCGCCGTGCAGTTCCATCCCGAGCTACTAGTGGACGACGACGCACGAATGGTCGGCATCTTTCGCGCGCTCGTCGAGCAGGCCGAACACCAAGATGGGGCGAGCCATCGGAACGGCTAAAGGTCCCGCATTGCCGTTTCCTTCCCCCGACACCCGGCCTATTGGGCTGCTTGACTCGGGCGTCGGCGGGCTGACGGTCTGGCGTGAGGTGGCGCACGCTCTCCCGAACGAAGACCTCCTCTATTTCGCCGACCAAGCCCACTGCCCTTACGGTGCGCGTCCGCTGCGAGAGGTACGTGAGTTCACGCATCGCGCGGCCGCTTTCCTTCTCGACCGCGGCGCCAAGCTGATCGTCCTCGCGTGCAATACGGCCTCCGCCGCGGCACTCGATTCGCTGCGCACTGCCTGGCCGCAAACCCCATTCGTCGGCATGGAACCGGCGATCAAGCCCGCCGCCGCCAAAACCCGCACGCACAAGGTGGGAATTCTGGCCACCCGCGGCACCCTGGAGGGCGACCTCTTTGCGCGCACGCGCGAGCGGGTGCCAAATGGAGTGTCGGTGATCCAACTGACTGGCGATGGGCTGGTCGAGCAGGTGGAAACGGGGGAGATCGACTCGCCGGCCGCCGAAGCGCTCGTACGGCGCTATGTCGAACCACTCCGCGACGCGGGCGTAGACGAAATCGTCCTCGGCTGTACGCACTATCCTTTCCTCGCGCCGCTCATCCAACGCATCGTCGGGCCGAGCGTTGCACTCGTCGACGCCGGGCCCGCCGTCGCACGCCAGGTCGAGCGCGTGATCATCCAGCGGAGCCTGTCGAACGAGGGCTCACATCGCGGCGAGTACCACTTTTTCACTTCCGGCGAGCCTGAGGCTCTGGCACGCGTCATGGACCGGCTCATCGGGGTCAAAGCGAGCGTCGAACCGGTAGGATAAGGGATTTGGCGCTGGCCGTTTCGATGCTATAATCATAATCACCCTCGAGCAAGCGCAACGCGCGTGGCAGGGCGAGTCTTCTGAGGAGTGTTCAATGACCGTCGAGGAAATGGAACGCCGTTTCTACGAACTCAGGGGCAGACTCGACGTCGGCGCCATCACCGAAGAAGCGTTCCGCACAGAGATCGAACAATTGCGGTTCCAGGATGTCCAGGGGCGCTGGTGGATGATTGGAGCGCAGAGCGGCCGCTGGTACATGTACGATGGTACCCGCTGGATTCCGGGCAAGCCGCCCGCCGCGATTCCCCCGCCCCCGCCGCCGGTCATTCCTCCTGCTCCTCGAAGGGTTGTCAGCAAGCCTTACATACCCCCGATTCCTCAAGCCCAGACGGCGCCTTCTCCCGCCCGCACTCCAATGGCGCCGACTGTTGCCCAGGCTGCCTACACAGAGCCGCTCAGTTATGAGAGTCCCCCGAGATTTCGCGTTACTCTTCCGCTCGTCCTCGGCTGCGCCGGCGCAACCGTTATTGGTTTTTTGATCCTTGTCGTCGTCGCGGCCGAGTTCCTACTCCCGGGCAAGCCAGTCAGCAGCTCCGCGAGCCTCTTGGTGTTCGGCAAGCCTTCCGCCACCGTGACTGCGACCCGCCCGGCCGGTCAGCCCCTTGCGGCGCCGAGTGATATTTCGATGCTCATCGCCATGGGTGATCAACTGCTGCTCGACAGCCATGTCGAGCCTGCGATCACGCAGTACCAAAACGCCGCGCAACTCTCGCCGAACGATCCTGTTCCCCTCACCCACTTGTCCCGCGCGCTCGCCTTCCGCGGGCAGATACAAGATGCCGTCGCGAGGGCGCGTCTGGCGGTCCAACGCTCGCCGAACGACGCGGAGGCGCAAGCGCAGTTGGCACGGGTGCTCGCCTGGAGCGGGCAAGCGACGGAGGCCGTGGCCGCCGGGGAAAAGGCGATTCAGCTTGACCCGCAGAGCGCCAATGCGCATGCTTTTCTTGCCGAGGTGTATATTCTCGCGCGGCGGCCGAATGATGCCCCGTCGCAAGCGCAGGCGGCCCTTTCCCTCGCACCCCAAAGCGCGGAGGCTCACCGCGCCCAGGCGTGGGTGCTGACGCTTTCCGGCCAAAAGGACGCCGCGCTCCCCGAATGGAAAGAGACGGTGACGCTGGAGCCTAACTTCTTTTTCCGCCATTTCGAGCTGGCCGAGGTCCTCCGGCTCTATTTCAATTCACCCGCCGATGCGGTCTCCGAGTACCGCCAGGCGATTGCGCTGTACGGCGCCTATATCCCCGCCTACAGCCGCCTGGGCATCGCGCTCCTCGATTCAAACCAGCCGCAAGAGGCCGTGCGTCAGTTCCAGCACGCGCTTTCCCTCGATCGCAACAACGCGGAACTGGTCGCGTATTTGGGTCTGGCTTTTGCAAGGGCGGATCAGTGTACGCAGGCGATTCCCTATCTGGAGCAAGCACTCCGGACAGACGCGAACAGTGCCATTGCACAGAGCGGGCTCGCCACCTGCGAGAGCGGCAACACTGCGAGCGGGCCGGTGTCCAAGCCGCCCACCGGACTCCTCATCCCGCCGACGCTCGTGCCACAGGCCAGCCCTGGCGGCTTTATTCTGCCTCCGCCGACACCTGTTGCTACTCCGAATCCGGGCGGATAGATCAAAGAATACAAAAACCAGGCTTCTGTGAGAAACCTGGTTTTTGCTTGGGTTCCATTCTTCCGTGCTACAATTCGGCCGATGAGGTCCTTTCTGCGCGCTTGTCTGGCCGATGATCGCACGAACGCCGCCTTTGTCGTCGTCTTTACACAAATCGCGGTCCGCGAACAACAGGCACGCGCAAGTCGAGCGCCTCGCCGCCGAGCTTGGCGAGGCGAACTTGATTGCGCGAATATGCTTTGCAGGCGGAGTAACCGGCGACGACCAAGGAACGCAATCGTCTTGCCCGCGAAATCCACGATAGCCTAGGCCACTATCTCACCGCCATCAACATCCAGATCGAAGCGGCGCTCGCCGTCGGGGAAAGCGATCGCCCGCGGGCTCTGGATGCCCTGAGAAAAGCCCGGGCGCTCAGCCGAGAAGGACTGGCCGACGTGCGGCGCTCGGTGGCGGCACTGCGCGACTCGCCCCTCCAAAACTGCCCGCTCGCGGAAGCCGTGGCGCATCTGGTCGGGGAGTGTCGCGATGCTGGAATTCTTACCGAAGTGCAGATATCCGGCACACCCCGCTCGCTCTCACCGCAGGCCGAGCTCACGCTGTATCGAACGATCCAGAGGGGTTTGCGCTAGAGGTCACACTGCCCTAGTCCCTCTCCGAGCGCGAGCTGGAGATCCTGCGTCTCGTCGGCAGGGGAGCCAGCAACAAGGAGATCGCCACGGCGCTCGTCATCGCCGGAGGCACGGTCAAGAACCATATGACGAGCATCCTCGGCAAGCTCGGCGCAAGCGACCGCACGCAAGCGGTCCTTTAAGCCAAAGAGCTGGGGATCATCTAGACCCGACTTACGACTTTTGCTCCCGCCCCAGTTTCCCTCCGACCATTCCTGTAACATTCCCCTCCGCTCCATGGAGAAACCCGACAAAGACCAGTTCCTCCTTCCCCGCCCGCACGTGGTGGCTCTCATGGGGTCCGAAAATGACGAGCGAGTCTGGGCCCAATTTCTGCTCCTTGCCGTCTCCCCCTGCAAACACGCCCGTCCCCCTGAGCACAACAACATAAAAGGGTGAATCGTGCCCCTGGTGCTCCCGAATGCTCTCTCCGGGTTTGAGCGTAAAGCGGAGTACCCGACCCTCCGAGTCTACATAGAGCGGTTCAGCATACGGGTTGCGATTGTGGAACTCGAGATTCTCCAGCAAGTTCATCACTTTCATTTTCTACCTCCTATGCTCTTATAACGGAGCAGCACTGGCTTTCGCATGGGTTGCATTACCCATGTGTAGCACCATGCCTTCGGCCGCTTTCCTGGACGAGCCGACGGTCGGCGTCGATCCGCAAAGCCGCAATTCGATCTGGAATAATATCGAGCGCCTGAACCGTGAAGGGATGACGATTCTGTTCACCACACACTAAGCGGGCAAGCCCCGATAACTCTCGAGCGCGTCGCGCCGCCAGGCATGCAAGCCAAGAGATTCCCCGACACCTTCCAGCAAAATGTGCCCGGCTATACTATTTACGGCATCTTCTGGATCGTCAGTCTCCTTGCCGGTTGCGTCCTGCAAGAGAAAAGAGACGGAACGTTACGACGGTTGCTCGTCGCGCCGATGGGCCGGGCAGTGATGCTCGCGGGCAAGCTGCTCCCCTACTTTATCATCAACCTGCTTCAGATCGCCGTGATGCTGGGCGCGTCGCATTTACTCTTTGGTCTGAACCTGGGATCCTCCCCCGCGGGCCTCGTCCCCGTCAGTGTGGCGGCCGCGGCGACGGCAACCGGGTTAGGCGTCCTGGTCGCCGCTCTCGCCCGCA
The DNA here is from genome assembly GCA_023489485.1 of Chloroflexota bacterium. Taxonomy (GTDB): domain Bacteria; phylum Chloroflexota; class Anaerolineae; order UBA4142; family UBA4142; genus JAMDCU01. The sequence goes on along the minus strand of JAMDCU010000069.1, from coordinate 10,501 downwards.
CGGAAGCGCAAATCGGCGGGCTGACGACGCTCCTCCTTCTTACGATGGCCGCGCTCGGCGGCTCTTTTATCCCACGCTTTGCGATGCCCGAGTGGCTCAAGACAGATTGGGCTAGGCCATGAGGCCTAGCCCGATTTATCTTCTGCAATCGCCGAAATCAACTTTGCCAGCATGGCCGCCCGCGGCACAACGGAGTCAAGGCTGATCCACTCCTCCATCGCATTGTGGCTCTTGCCGCCGACCGGACCCAGCCCGTCCAGCGTCGGCGTCCCGAGGCCTGCCGTGTAGTTGCCGTCCGAGCCGCCGCCCGTCGCGACATCCTCCAGCTCAAAACCCAGTTCCTGCGCCGCCTGTTTG
>JAMDCU010000069.1:0-10134 GCA_023489485.1 Chloroflexota bacterium | reverse complement strand
ACAAGCCGCGCGCTCGCCTGCGTTTTCTCCATCGGCGGGTTGTGCAGCCCGCCCTTTAGCTCCGCCGTCACCCCCGGCACCATTTCGCTCAGGACCGCCTTGCGCAGCGCTTCCGTGAACGGCGCCTCGTCTTCGGCCCGCGCTATCCGCACATCTACTTCCGCTTCCGCCGACTCGGCGACAACATTCGATCGGGTGCCTCCGCGCACGACACCTACATTTACCGTGAGGCCGGGCCGGAACCCGTTGAGTGCCTGCATTCGCTCGACACAGCGGGCGAGGGCGAGGACCGCATTGGCCCCCTTTTCCGGTTCAACCCCTGCGTGCGCCGATTTGCCGTGAAAGAGGACGTCGAAGGTGGCCACCCCTTTGCGCGCGCTCACAATCGCACCATTCTCGCGCGCCGGCTCCAGAATCAGCGCCGCCTGCGCGCCCTGAGCGAGGGGGCCGTAGAGCGGACGCGAGATCGGAGAGCCGATCTCTTCGTCGCTGTTGCAGAAGAGGCCCACCTCGGCAAAATCGTCGAAACCGCTGCGGGTCAGCGCGTGCAAAGTGTAGAGACCGTTCAGCAGCCCCGCCTTCATATCGTTGACGCCGGCGCCCATGGCCCGGGAACCCTTGCGGCGAAAGGGAAACTGGGAGGCGGTTCCGTCAGAGTAAACGGTATCTGTGTGCCCGATGAGGAGAATTCGGGCTTGGCCCTTGCCCCGCCAGCGCCCATAGACGCAGTCCCCATATTTCGTTTGCGGATAGTCGATCACTTTTGCGCCGAAATCGGACAAGCGGTCGCGCAGGAGCCGCACAACGCGATCGACACCGGTCTTGTTATTCGTTCCGCAATCGATGTTGACGAGGGTCTCGAGATCGCGGACATAGTCGGGAAAAGTAGAGGAGAGAAGAGCGGTCCAGTCAGGCATGAGAAAACTCCGGAGGAATTTAGAATTTAGGATTTAGGATTTCCCGATTTAGGATCTGCGAGCCGGGGCTGGAGCGGATCGCGGATCAAGGGATGGGAATCATAAATCGTAAATCGTAAATCAGAAATGAAAAGACCCCGCAGCGACGCAGGGTCAGCCCGGCCCATTCGGCTGGGCCTGTCCTGTGGGCCCGGCTGGATTCGAACCAGCAACCAACGCCTTATGAGGGCGCTGCTCTGCCGTTGAGCTACAGGCCCGAACGAAAAGATGAAAGAGGAAAGAAGGGACATGAAAGGCGAACGAACAAGCCATCTTTCATCTTTCCTCTCTCCTCTTTCAGTTTATCAAAGAGCGGGAGACGGGGTTCGAACCCGCAACGTCCACCTTGGAAGGGTGGCATTCTGCCATTGAATTACTCCCGCGTATCGTGGCATCGCGCGAGGACTCGGTGACAGGCGTTCCCTTCTTGTTCTCGCCACTCGTCACCAGCCCCGCCAAGGTCCCGCGGGGTCCGCGGGATCACTCTTCCCCTTCTCATGGTCGGGGTGGGCAGGCTCGAACTGCCGACCTCATCGTCCCAAACGATGCGCGCTACCAGCTGCGCCACACCCCGCCATCGGCCTTTAGTATATGCGAATTCCGATCAACCGTCAAACGTCACAGCGCCCACTTTTGAATAGAGTACCGCAAACAGAACTCGCGCGCCGCCCAATTTCGCACCGCTCTGATCGACCACTTGGACTTGATCCCAGTAAAAAAATCGGCCGGTACAAAAGTGCTACTTTATGGGTTTCCCGTCAAATCTGAACTTGCCCGGGCGGATGGTGCAGGCGTTGGGTTGGGCGTCGCCGCTGGCGCAAGCGTGGGCGGCGGTGCCGTCGCGGTCGCGGTTGGCCCCGGGAGACTTGTCACGGTCGGAATCGGCAGGACGGTCACCGTGACGTGGGCAGTCTGGGTGATTTTGCCGCAATACGCGGTGAGGGTGTACGTCGTCGTCGTTCTTGGAGAGACGGTCGTCTTGCCCGGCGTCGCAACACCTCCAATGCGCTGGTCAATCACAGCCAGGTTGGCATTGCTCACAAATCCCCAGCTCAACGTCGCCGATTGCCCCGCCGTAATCGTCGTCGGAGAAACGGCGAAGGAGGCGATATTGGGTGTGCCGGAGCATACCGCCGGCGGCGGAGCGCCGGGGACGGTGATGCTGAGGTTGAGCGTGACGCCGAAATGCACCCCGTTCGGCCCTTCCAGTCGCCACAGTCCTATGTATTCGCCGGGAGTTGGAGGCGCCACCATCGAGACGGTGAGATCAGCTGTCCCACCCGGGGGGGTTTCCGGAACGGCGAGCGTCGTGTTGGTCGTCATGGCCTCGCCGCCGACAAAGGTAAAGATATAGCTGTTGTCCCACGTGCAGGTACCGATATTGCGCACGCGCCAGGTCTTGTCAAACCCTTGCCGGGCTGCAACCACGGTCCCATCCGGAACAGTGACGTCTGCGATGAACGCGGAATCATCCGTGCATAAAGCGGTGGGCGCCGCGCTCGGCGAGGGGACAACGGTAACGTTGGACGTCAGCGTGGGTGCCGCTGCAGGAGCCGTCGTCGGAAGGACTGCCACCTGAACGAGCGCCGGTGCACTCTCCAGGTTCGAGATGTTATAGGCACGTACGCTGAGGGTATGTGAGCCCGGTGTCGCCTTCCAAGCCTGGCTGACCGTGAAAGAAACGACGGGCCCGGGGGCCGGGTCAGTGCGCACAGGCAGGCCGTCGACGTCGAGTTCTACCTTGGCAATGCCGCCGGAATCGGTCGAAGTGGACTGGACGCTGACAGTTTGCCCATCATAAAACTGACTATTGCCTGGCGGTGAGTCGATGACGACCGAGGGGCGACTGGGGGAATGAATGACCCAGGAAGCGAGCAAGACGATGAGGACAAGTACGGCTATGCCCGCCGCGACGACTCGACGATCCATAGGCTGTATCTCCTGAGCCGGTGCAGACAACCATCAACCGTTCATTTGTCTGCACCGCTACGTCGATAATATAACGGAGAACAGCCAGGCTTCGTTATTATGACGAGTTTGCGGATTTTCCTCGCTTGGCTTTGTCGGCCAGTTCAAATAGTTTGTTCAGTGCTTCGAGCGGCGACATGGATAGCATGTCTAATGCAGCCAGTTCTTCCCGCAGAGGATCCTCCTGGGAAAAGAGGTGTAGCTGCACTGCGGCCGCGGCGGACGGATTTGTTTCCCGGCGGCTCTCCAATTCCTCCAGGATTTCTTCGGCTCGGCGCACAACCGCTTTGGGGATGCCAGCAAGCTGCGCGACGTGGATGCCGTACGACTTGTCCGCCCCGCCGCGCACAATCTTGTGCAAAAAGACGACCTGGCCCCCGCCGCCCGTGCGCTTGCCATCGGTCGCCTGCTCCAGCACGGCGACGTTATAATTGCGCACCTTGGGCAAATAGTTTTCCAATTCGATCAGCTCGTGGTAGTGAGTCGCAAAAAGCGTCTTGGCTCCCAGTTGCGGATGGTTATGAATGTGCTCCACCACTGCTTGTGCAATCGCAATCCCGTCATACGTACTCGTGCCGCGTCCGATTTCGTCGAGGATTATGAGACTCTTGCGAGAGCAGTTCAGCAGAATGTTTGCAGTCTCGACCATCTCCACCATAAAGGTCGATTGGCCCGCCGCGATCTCGTCTTGTGCGCCGATACGCGTAAAGATGCGGTCGACAAGGCCGATCCGCGCCGACTCCGCCGGCACGAACGACCCAATCTGTGCCATGAGGACGACGAGCGCGACCTGGCGCAGGAACGTCGACTTGCCGCTCATGTTCGGGCCGGTAATGACGTGGATCAGTTCATCCGGCGAGAAAACGACATCGTTCGGTACGAAAGGCTCATCCTTGAGCGCGAGTTCGACGACCGGATGCCGTCCGGCGATGATGCGAATCTCATCGCCCTCGTCGAGCTGCGGACGCACGTACCGGTTGCGCACCGCGATCTCCGCGAGGCCTGCATGTGAGTCCAGTTCCGCGAGCGCATGCGCGGTGGCGAGGAGTCGCGCGGCCGCCCCGCCGATTTGCACGCACACTTCCTTGAAAAGGGTACTCTGGAGTTCGTGCTGGCGTTCCTCCGCATTCAGGATAAGGCTCTCGTACTCTTTCAATTCCGGCGTGATAAAGCGCTCGGCATTGACGAGGGTTTGTTTGCGGATATATTCCGCCGGCGCCTGGCTCAGGTTGGCCGAGGTGATTTCGATGTAATACCCGAACACCTTGTTGTAGCCGACCTTGAGCGACTTGATGCCCGTTCGCTCGCGTTCTTTCCGTTCCAATCCCGCGACCCATTCCTTGGCGTTGCGCGCGGCGGTCGCGATGCCGTCGAGCTCCGCCGAGTAGCCCGGTGCGATGACGCCGCCGTTCGCGAGCGTCGCCGGGGCGTCGGGCGCGATCGCGCGCTGGATGAGATCGACGACGTCGGGACACGCGTCGAGGGCAATTGCAGATTGCAGATTGCGGATTGCGGAATGAGGGAGGTCTTGGGCTGTATGGTCCGAATCACCAACGTTGGAAACACCATCCCCAACCTGAAACTTGGAACTTGAAACCTCCAACAGCTTTGGAACCACCTCCAGTGTAGCGCGAATCGCGAGGAGATCGCGGGGGATGGCAATTCCCTGCACCACACGATTGGTCAGGCGCTCCAGGTCAGAAGCGCCTTTGAGGATATTGCGAACTTGCTCGCGGAGCGCGGTATCGCGGTAAAAGGCCTCGACGCGGTCCAGGCGTTCGTTCAGCGCGGCGAGGTCGAGCAGAGGCTGTGTGATCCACTCGCGCAGAAGCCGAGCGCCCATCGGCGTGCGGGTGTCGTCGAGGACGCCGAGGAGCGATCCTTTGACAGCCCCACCGCGCAAGGTCGCCGTCAGCTCAAGATTGCGCCGCGTCGCCGGGTCGAGCGTCATGAACGAGTCGGTCGAGTAGGCGCGCAGGGTTGTGAGCTGCGCGAGGGCCGCTTTCTGATTGTCTTGCAGGTACCGAACAATGGCGCCGGCCGCGCGGATCGCGAGCGGCCGGTCGGCGAGCCCAAAGGCATCGAGGGCGCCGACCTGGAAATGCTCCTCCAGGAGTTGGCGGGCGGAATCCAAATCGGGGAGAGAAGCAGGCGAAAGGCGGTAGCCATCGCTCGGGCCGAGGTCAAGCGGGAGCGCGGGACCGTCAGAAGCAGACATACGACGTGCGGAAGCGGGTGATTTTGCCGCACGCTCCTGCACAAGAATCTCGGCAGGGTGCAAGCGGTCCAGTTCCTGCCGCGCCTCGCTCGCGGGGACCTCCGCCGCCGCGAAAACGCCCGTCGTGATATCCGCATAGGCGATGCCCGCGCGGCCCTTGTCCACGACAAGAGCGGCGAGATAGTTGTTGCGCTTTTCCTCGAGCAGCCCAGGCTCGACGACCGTCCCCGGCGTCACCACGCGGACGACCTCGCGCGTCATCAGCCCCTTGTTCGCTTCGTCATCCGTCTGCTCGACAATCGCCACCTTGTGGCCCGCCTGGATCAGCTTGGCGAGATAGGATTGGACAGCGTGGTAAGGGACGCCGGCGAGGGGCACCCGATTCCCGGTCCCCATCTCGCGACCGGTGAGGACGATATTGCAGACCGAGGAGACGATCTTGGCATCGTCGTCAAAGGTCTCGTAGAAATCGCCGAGACGGAACATGACGATCGTGTCGGGAAATTGCTTTTTGATGCGGAGGTATTGTTGGCGGAGAGGAGTCATCGGGGGGAATAATAACGCAGTTTGCCCCGCGGGGCAAGTGCGATGATAGATACTCAGCGTTGGGAATTTCGATTTGACGCGGCAAGATGGCGCAGGTACAATTCTCTCGCAATGTATGATATGAGGAACGGATAGAAAGGGAGTAGTAATGGGAGAGATAACCCTGAAACATGTCGAAGAAGAATTGCGGCGCTTGCCTGCCAAGCGCCTTAGGCAAGTCTTGTTATTCGTCCAGTTCCTTGAACATATTGAGGAGCAGGGCGAGGAACTGGATGGGGAGGACCAAGACCTCTGGAACGCCGTTCTCGCCCATCAGCAATATCGCTCTGAACACTCGGATGAAACACCTGAGGTTTTTGATACTCCTGATTCGTTCCTTAAAGCAACAAAGAATTGGTGATGGCCTACCGTATCCTCATCACGCAAGACATCTAGAAGCAGATGCAGGCGCTGCCGGGCAACATCAAAGCGATGGCGCGAAAGCGTATCGCCGGTCTTGCCGACGACCCTCGTCCATCTGAAAGCAAACAGCTGGAAGGGCATGCGGGTCATTTTCGTATGTGGCTGGGCGCCAAGCACCACCTCGTGTGGCTTGTGAGTGAAGAAGACAAATTGGTCGAAATCGAATATGTCGGTCCGAAAGCGCCCGATCTATGCGACAAGCTGAAGCTCAAGCGGCCTGAAGAGTAATGAAGTTGCTCGTGCGAGTGCTTCGGAGATCTCCCGTGAAACTGAGGGAGATCTTTTTCTATCCATGGAGCCCTTTCTCGGGGGCGGATTGGCATCTCGGACGACCACGCGCGTTTCTAAAACACGCCCTGGAACTCCTGTAACTTTATCAGGCGTCCCCGTCTGTTCCACAATAGCCACTTTGTAACCGGCTTGGATCAGCCTGGCGAGGTGGTTATCGACGATAGTGTCGCGAACTTGTTTCATGACGCGGAGATATTATTGGCGGACAAGCGCACCCCCGGTAGTAGTAGCCTCAACATCCGACCGTGCAAGTGGACAGGAATGCTTGGTCTTGTCTCGCCCTTTTACCAATCCCGTATGCGCGGTATAATGGTACTGAATTTCTCCTGGGACTCGGCACGAGCGGACCCCGAAGGACAAGCCCAGCGCTACGTTTAGCAGGAGGTCAGAGCGATGACCGCGTTATTGCGATTGCTTTCCGGTATCCTGCTCCTGGTTTTCGGACGGAGCCTTTTCTGGCTGTTCGTCGCGGTGGTTGGCTTCCTGGCAGGCGCCTCTCTTGCGACCCGAGTCCTGCACGGCAGGCCCGAGTGGGTGATGCTCGCGGTCGCGCTGGCGGTGGGCCTCGTGGGTGCTCTGCTCGCGCTGGCGCTGCCCCGTGTGGTCGGGGCAGTCGCCGGCTTTGTTGCCGGCGGCTATGTGGTGGTGACTCTGTTGGAGATTGTCGATTTGAGCCTTGGCGGCCTCACCTGGCTGCCAGTCCTTATTGGCGGCATCGTCGGAGCGGCCATTGTATTGATCATGTTCGACTGGGCGTTGATCGGGCTGTCGTCCCTCGCGGGCGCCGCGGAGATTGCCCGTGTGCTGGTCCCGCGTGGCGGGCTCGCCCTTTTGGTAATTGCCGTCCTCTTCGTCGTCGGGGTGATTTTCCAAACCGGCTTGTGGCCAAGAGCACTACGCCGCCCGGTTTGAAACTATTCCTCTATCTCGCCAGCCACCCCCCATCCACGCAGACGATAGCTCCGTGCATATAGTCTGATGCAGCGGACGCGAGAAACACGACGGTGCCCTGTAAATCCTCGGCCGTGCCCCAACGGCCGGCAGGAATACGATCGAGGATGCTTTGGCTGCGCACCGGGTCGGCGCGGAGAGGGGCCGTGTTATCCGTCGCCATGTAGCCGGGCGCAATCGCATTGACGTTGATATTGTATTTCGCCCACTCGGTTGCGAGCGACCGTGTCACGCCGGCGACTCCGCTCTTCGCCGCGGCATACGACGGAATGAGGACGCCGCCCTGGAACGAAAGCATCGAGGCGACGTTAATAATCTTGCCGCGGCCCTGTTCCACCATCACTCGAGCGGCCGCCTGGGCAAGAAAGAACACTGCTTTGAGATTGATTTGTAGAACATCGTCCCAGTCTTGTTCTGCAAATTCGAGTGCCGGTGCACGGCGAATAATCCCCGCATTGTTCACCAGGATATCTAGCCGTCCCATTTCTACCTTCACGCGGCCGACGATCTGGTTTAAATCGTCCACGGAACATTCGCGCAAATCGCATGTAAGCGCCTTGAAACGTCGTCCGAGCGCATGAATGGCTTCGCAGGTCTCTGTGGTGTCGGAGCGATCCAGCACGGCGACATCGGCGCCCGCCTCTGCTAATGCAAGCGCATAGCCTTGTCCCAATCCCCGCGCGGCGCCGGTGACCAGCGCCACGCGTCCCTCCAGTCGAAATTGATCCAGAATCATCGATCCTCCTGAAAGTAGAGTTGCGCGCTGTACCGTTTAGGGTTCGGAGGCTCAGCTTGAAACCGGAACACCTCAATGCCCCAAGGCCTTGAGCATCGGCACGGTCCGTCCGACCCAAGCGAGAGCGGGGTCATCGACGGTCGCCTGCACGCGCTGGTTCCCCGCCAAGGCCCACAGGTAATAGGTTGTATACCCGGGTGCGCTGACGACGGTGTGATAACCTTCAGGTATCATGAGTATCGTGTTGTCACGAACGATGTAAGCCGTATCTGCTTCGTCCATGTAGTGCCGCGTCAGACCAAAGCCCTCCGGTGGATTGACCTTGAATAAGTACATTTCCTCATGGAACGCCTCCCGCGGCAAATCATCTTGCTCGTGACGGTGCGGCGGGAATGTGCTCCAGTTACCGGACGGCGTATAGGTTTCGCCCACGATGAGGCACGCAGCGGGCAGTGCGGGCTGGCTGGCCAGTGTCAGTATTTGATGATAGTTGCGCGAGAAATTCGCCGCGCCCCATACCCCTGTCGCGACGTGCTCGGGCGAAATCACATACGGCGCCACGCGCAAATCGCTCGGAGCGCTCACGAGTGCGATCTCCAGCGAACCGTGGGCGGTGACGGCATAATCGGACGCGCATGGGATATAGACGGAATACGGCTTGCCGGAGAAGACATTGGCCCGCGCACCCACACCCTCGAACTTATCATCGTTCACGCCGAACGTGCCCTTTCCGCCCAGCACCACCGCCAGCACTTCGCGGTCCCCACTCGTCCCCTGAAAACGTTCCCCGTCGGCGAGCACGAGATAGCTCAGGTCGAGCAACCTGCACGGATTTAAAGGCAAACGGTTAAGCCCGGGTTCTCTCGCCACCGGTTCAAAGTACGACATCGGAGCTCCTTTCAGAGTTTTCTTCCGCGCGCCTGTTGGATCCAAGCAATGAGCTGAGTCGTTTTCTCGGAGATCCTGTCGAAATCCTTATCTCGAACGGCTTGCGCCGTTATCAGTTTCGACCCAATGCCGAGAGCGGCCGCGCCGGCTTGGATCCACTCGGCGACATTCGCTTGGGCTGCTTCCACGCCCCCGGTCGGCATCAAGCGATGCCAGGGACAGGGTGCCATCACCGCACGAATGAAAGCGGGTCCGCCGAGCGATTCGGCCGGAAAGATCTTGCAAATCTCGGCGCCCCATTCCTCCGCGTTCGCGATCTCGGTTTCCGTCGCGCAGCCCGGCAGATACGCAATCTTGCGCCGATTACAGAGCCGCGCGATTTCCAAGTTGAAACTCGGGCCGACGATCATGTTCGCGCCGCTGGCGATGAACAGGGCGGCGGTGGGCGCGTCCACAATCGAGCCGACGCCGAGAATGAGGGATGGATCGGCCCGGGCGAAATGTCCAGCGAGTTCGACAAACACCGGATAGGCCATCTCGCCGCGGTTTGTGAACTCGACGACGCGGGCGCCGCCTTTCCTCAATGCCGATACGATTTCAATGGCGGTCTTGAGGTCGGGGTCGTAGAAAAGTGGAACGAGTCCGATGTCCAGGATCGTACTAATCACTTCCAGCCGCGAGAAATGAGCCATCGTTTAAGAGTCTCCTCTTGAAGCGAGCATCGCTTCGACTTGGGTCCGCTTGGGAATAGGTGCGACTGCTCCGCAACCGGTGGTCGAGAGCGCCGCTGCGGCGTTGGCAAAGTCGGCACACTCTCCCCAAGAGCGTCCTTCCACCCGCGCCGTCAGAAATGCGCCGGCAAACGTGTCCCCTGCTCCGGTCGTGTCCACGCACCGCACGCGCCACGGTGCCAATCGTTTCAACCCTTCAGGTGTCATCAACAGCACACCCTCGCCGCCCAACTTGAGAATGACCGCGCGCGGTCCCCGCGCCAAGAGTTCCTCGGCGATCTTGTCCGGCGCATCAAGGCCGGTGAGAAACTGTCCATCCTCGTAGCTGGGGATCAGGATATCCACACTTGCCAGGGTTTCGAGCATGACCTGCCGCGCGTGCTCCGG
>JAMDCU010000041.1 GCA_023489485.1 Chloroflexota bacterium | reverse complement strand
GGTCGGGGAGCGGATAGGGATAGACATCGCCAACCGTTATGTTGCCCCAGTTCATCGCGACGTCGGTGAGAAGCGGCAAGGACGTTTTGGCATAAAACGCAGACACTATTTCGTCGATCTTTTCGTTTGGACGGATATATCCGCTCGCTCCTCGGAATCGCTCGGCCAATGAATCGAGCAGAACCGTATTGACGTCATCCCCAACGCCAAATGTAAAGAGACGGACATTTGGAGGGACCGCCCCGATGGCATTAGCCAATATCCTATCGGATTTCACCTCGCCCGCCGTGGGCAGGCCGTCTGTCAGAAAGACCAGCAAAGTAGGCCGCTTGGCGTCCGCAACGCTTGCAGCCTCAAGCAGTGCACGATTGATATCTGTGGAACCTTCTGCCTTGAGCCCATTCACAAATTGCTTGGCCGCGTCGCGTTCTGATACCGGTCGCGGTGAAGACGCAAAGGAACTCGTTCCGGTGCTGAAGGCGATAATATTAAAGCGGTCAGACGCGTTGAGGTGATCAAGTACGTAATTCAGGGCTCGCTTAGCTTGATCGATCTTGGCGCCTTGCATCGAACCAGAGACGTCGAGCACGAGAAGGACATCCTTGTCGACTACGCGGGTTGTTTGCAGCTCGCTGTTCGGGCTGACAAGGAGTGCAAAAAACCCATCCTCGACTCCCGATTGGTAGGAGAGAAGGTTCAGCCCCATGCTCTCTTGACTGATCGAATAGTATAGAACGAAATCACGGTCCGGCTTTACGTTCGAGGCCTCAAACCCGACCTGCGCTGACCGCGTCCCTTGACGGACTATAGAAACGTCGTGCGAAGGAGAGTAAATAGCCTTCAGGCCGTTGTCGGAATGAACCATGACATTGATGGACACGCTCGCGAGCGGTTTGAGGGAGAACTTGGTCGTGTCCAAGGGGTAGACATACCGGACGAGACCGTTGTCTGCTGTTAGTACCTGCGAATACTCTATCCGGATGCGCTTTTCTGATTGCGGTGGGATCGGGAAGATGCTTGCCTGAAACGCATTCCGTCCGACATACTCGAGCAAAGCCGGGTCCCGTTGTCGCCGCACGATCTCTTCGTAGATGTGCCTTGCCTGATTGCGCTCGAGGACGCGTCCCTCCAGTTTTTTGCCATCAACCCACATGCTGAGCCCGCCAATCGTGGCGTCGTCGGGGAGGGGAAAGATATAGGTTCCTTCGAGCTCATATCCGCTGTCGTTCAAAAAAGTCTCGTCGATGCGGGTGCGAGCAACCTGATTGTCAATGGTGACCGTGACGTCATGGTTCTTGACGCTCAGATAATTGGGACACGTGAAAGGTCGGGGCGGCGCGGGCGGTTGTGGGGTGATCCGAACTGGGGGAGCGCCGGGCGGCATGACGGGAGTGGCCCAGGGTTTGACATCCGCCGGTCCGCCGGGCGGCAAAATTATTGGCGGGCAAACGACGGCGACCAATCCGTCAGCGTGAACAGGCGTGGAGACAAGCCAAAGGGAGCAGAGAGCCAGGGTCGCTGCAATGATGGGAATGAGGCGCACGGATGCTTTGTTCATCGGAGCTCTCCTCTGCCAGATTCGTTCATCTACTAGACGCTTTCAGCCAGAAAAGAGTTCCAGAAACAATGTCGAGCGACCCTCCAGTGTAGGTCCCAGCCCAGATAACGACGGCAAAATCAGTGTCTACGGCGACGATCAAGTAGCTCACTTCCAGGATCTCGTCGTTTGCTTACACAACGCGCCCAGGGGAACAGGTTTGCTCCCGTGGGCTCGCTCTACCTCCGGCCGGGCTACTGTCGCTTATGCAATACGGGAGACGGGCTGGCAATCCCTAAATACGCCTGCCCGGTGATTTCAAGGACTAGTCGCAACGAACGGAAGGTAGAGACTGTGGACAAAGCCGCCCTGGATATTGTACGCGGCGAGTATGTCAAGCCTCCCATAGCCGTACACATTGTTTGGGACCAGGCCTGAGCTGTCGCCGCCGCATCCCGCGGACGTGGTTTCGTGAAGGGCGCCGGCCTCAAGCACAATTTCCGTCTGGTCCACGTTCCTAACCAGTTTGGGGAAAGCTGACCATAGGAGGACAGCTGCAGCTGCCACGTGTGGCGAAGCCATCGAGGTGCCTGACCAGACCATGTACGTATTCATGGGATAGCTTGACCGCACACCGACTCCCGGTGCCGCCAAGTCCGGCTTGCGACGATTGCTTCCGTCGACCGTCACCGGCCCTCGACTGCTCAGCGGAGCGATGGCGTCAGTTGCATCGGTCGCTCCGACAGTAACTGCCGAATCGTATATAGCCGGCGGGTCGACGATAGTTGCACAGCCTGGACCGGAATTGCCTGCGGACACTGCAACAAAGACCCCGTCTGCACGCAGATTGTCCACGGCTTTTTGCAGAACATCCACATCCGTGCAGCCCTCCGACGGCGGGCAGCCGTACGAATTGCCTACTGCGTCCGGCCGCTTGGTCGGGTCAGGATTGTTGCCGTTCAGATCAGTGGGTGCCATAAAGAACTGCAAACATTCGATATATGCGCTTGGCTGCCCTACTCCGCCCTGCATGTTCCGGCAAGCGATCCATTTGGCGCCCGGCGCGACTCCGATCAGATTACCTCGACCGTCATCTCCGACCGCGATCCCCATGGTATGGGTACCGTGGCCATAATCGTCGCACGGGACCTGCGAGCTCAGGCTGCATGGAAAATTCGGCGTGCCCCCAAGGTTTGTATGGATCGCGTCCCACCAGTTGTAGTTGTGGTTGGCCGCCGTTCCGTTCCAGCCCCGATAGTGCGATTGGAGCGCCGGATGGTCCCATTGAACGCCCGTATCTGCGTTTGCATAGACGCGTCCCTGCCCGATGATTCCTTTGGCCCACAGCGCGGGAGCATTCACGCGGTCTATATTCCACTCGACCGTGCCTGGAGCTTGGGGTGAGCTTCGCACCGGTTGGTCGAGTACAGCATGAAACGGCCAATTGGACTCAATGGCCGCGACGTCCGGGCGCCCGGCCATCGAGTCCACAGCTGAGCGCTTCCCTTTAACAGCGAGCACGTTGACTATCCAATACGACCTGTAGGTCGCACCGAGTGCGTCAAGTTGTGCCTTGACGGCAGGTTGTGTGGCATCGGCAATCTGTTTCAATCCCTCAAGCACCGACCGTCCTTCCGTATCCCGATCAGGCGCACCGCGGGCAAGAGCACGTGCGTTCGCCTGCGCCTTGAGCACGACAAGGAAATCGCCCGTCTGTCCGTTGGCCGTATCCTGCCACACGCTCGCATCCACCCTAACAGGCATAGTCGCGGAAAAAGGAGCGGCCGCGATGAGAAGGACGATTGCGCACGTCAAGAGTCCAAACAAGAACGCCCTTGGTGGTGGTTTACGGACCTTGATCACCGGAAGCTTCCTCCAACACTTGGAGCACCCGCTCCGCGCTCTTCTCCCATGAAAAGCGTTTGACGTTCTCAAGACCATGCGCGATTAATTTGTTCCGCAGCGATTCATCGAAGACAAGCCGTTCCATTCCGGCGCTCAGAGCGTCGACGTCGCAGGGATCAACGAACAGAGCGCCATCTCCGGCGACCTCCGGGAAGGCCGAAGTCATCGAGCAGATGACCGGTGTGCCACAGGCCTGCGCCTCGAGTACCGGAATGCCGAATCCTTCATGGAGACTGGGAAATGCCAAAAGCCGAGCATTGCCAATCACCGCGGGCAGATCGCGTTCGGCGACATAGTCCAAAAAGCGAATCCTGTCCTTCATGCCCAAGCGGCCCACCAGGTCAAGGATGCCCTTGTAAAGCCAACCTCTCTTTCCGACGACGACAAGTTCGAGGTCGCAATCTTGGCGTCTCTTCAGCAACTGCGCAAAAGCGTCTATCAAGCGCGCATAGTTTTTGCGCGGATGTATGGTCCCAATAGTGAGCACGTAATCTCGCGCTAACTTGAGGCGTGACCTCACCTCTGCGGCGCGTCCGAGGTCTCTTTGAGGAGGGATGAATTCTGTAGATAACGCGGGGTACACAACCGTCGTCTTATCAAGGGAGATGCCATAGAATTTCAGCACGTCGTCGCGGGTGGCTTCAGAATCTGCGAGTATATGCCAAGCGCTGCGGCAATTCCATGAGGTTGACCAACGATGGTACAGCCGCTGGAAAGGGGTATAGGCCTCGGGAAAATGGAGGTGGCCCAAGTCGTGGACAGTCACGACTGAGCGGGCCGGATGGACGAGCGGGAGGACATGCGCTGGGATGATTAGCACACCGGGCGGATGCCGAGCCATTTCGACGCTCAGGCGGAAATGCGTCCACAGGCGAGGGAAAGGAATCGCTCGGACCTGCACAGAGGGCGCACTAGGAAACATGCCCGTTGGAGCAGGCTCGCGGGTGTAAAGACGGTAGGTGTTCGCGTGGTCGATATTCAAGAGGGCGCGAATTAGTTCGCGGGAGTAGGTTTCTGTGCCTGTCGGGTTGGCGCTCGTCGCGCGGCTCGCATCAATTCCGATGAGCATATGCCTGCGCGACTTTTAGATGTCTAGTTTCCACCTGTCTCCACAAACAATCTGCGATTTAACACCTGCTCCAACTGCTCGATCCCGATGACGCCAACGCGCCGAACGATGGGTGGGTCTCGTGTGACATCCACGACCGTGGATGGAGTATTTCCCCGCGTGGGCCCTCCGTCCAGGACTAACGGGACACGGCCTTTCAAATGGAATAGAACTTGCTCTGCGGTCGCGGGATCCCGACCGCCTGAAATGTTCGCGCTCGTCGCCGCAAGGGGGGCGCGCAGACTATCGATGAGCGCTCGGGTAACAGGATGATTCGGCACTCGCACGGCGACCGAGTCGCCCCCTGCCGTCAAAAGCTTGGGTACTTGCTGGTTGGCAGGAACCACGAGCGTGAGACCGCCAGGCCAGAAACGATGCGCCAAAACCCACGCGGCCTCCGGAATCTCACGAGCGACCAGCGACAGGTCAGCAGCGCTTGCCAAGAGGTAAGGAATCGCCTTGGTGCGTGACCGGCCTTTGACCAGAAAAAGCTGGGCAATCGCCCTCTCGTTGAGCCCGTGTGCGCCTACCCCATACACAGTGTCAGTCGGAAAGGCAATGACTTTGCCAGCGCGCAGTAGCCGCACGGCATGCGCAAAGCTTTCAGTATCGCTCGCGGGAGCTAGCTGCGTGCGCATGGCCTACTCGTCGAGAACAAAGCGCTCGATAACGGCCGCGGCCCCGTCTTCCTCAGCGGCAGGCGCTACCCAACCCGCCGCAGCCTTTACGGAATCGACGGCATTGCCCATCGCGACTCCCAGGCCGGCCCATTGAATCATCGAGATGTCGTTGTGCTGGTCTCCAATCGCAATCACCTGCTCGCGTCGAATTTGCCATCGATCGGCGAGCCATGCAATCGCGTTGCCCTTGGACGCCTCACGATGAGTTAGTTCCACGTAGCGAACATAGGACTGCACTACCTGCAAGCGACCCCCGAAATGGGCCGTGAGATCCACAAATAGCCTGGACGTGATCTCTTGCGCGTTCACAAAAACGAGTTTTTGCGGGGCGACGGTCAGAAAAGAGCCTAGGTTCGAGACTGTGTGCAAATGCTCCTCGGTAAACCGGCCCGTAAAGGCAACCGCATCTTCGGTTGCGCGCTGGGTATAAAACTCGTCGTCGAGACACGCTATGAGGGTCAACTTTCCATCTGCGACCTTGCACACCTCTCGTACGAGATCAAGGGGGACGCGCTTTTCGTATAGAATCTCGTTCGTCGTAACATCGTGGATGGTCGCACCGTGATCGCAAACCAGAGGCGTCTGCAATCCCAAATCAGCGGCGAAGGGCGCGGCGGTCCTGAACATGCGTCCCGTCGCCATCACAACGCGAACCCCGCGTGACTCGGCACGTTTCAAGGCCGCGCGTACGCGCGGTGTAAACGGCTTGTGTTCGGCCCTCAGGGTGCCGTCGAGATCAGCAGCAACCAGCTGGTAAGCCATCTTCATCCGTCAGACCAAACGCCGTCACGACGTGGGAGCTTCTCAAGTCGACGACGCGCGGCCGGTTGTTCAATCTGATCTCGACTACCCTTGCGAGGCCTTCGAGGTCGTGGTGCAAAATAACTTCAGCGTGGGGAATCTGTCGCTCGGCCAACTCAACCGCCGCGGGACCTTGCTCTTCCGAGATCTCTAGAAAAGCCGTGCCGCCGCTTGCGGCATGCGATTCAAGTTGGCCCAGTAGGCTGCGCATTGGCGAGAGCCCGTCCAGGCCCCCGTCCAGAGCCACTCTTGGCTCAAATCTCCGTATCTCGTCAGCCAACTCCACAAAGCGGGCGCTGGGGATGTAAGGGAGGTTGGCAACCAAGATATCGAAGTTTGTTTGAACGGGCTCGAGCAAGTCGCCCAGGAGCAAGCGGACGCGGCCGGTCAGGTTGAGCCTCTTTGCATTCATCTCCGCAACAGCCAGAGCATCCGGAGAGACCTCTGTTGCCAGGACCTCTGCATTCGGCAGATGGTGCGCAAGAGTGAGCGCCAACGCGCCCGAGCCAGTGCCGACGTCAACAACGACCGGCGAGCCGTGCGGCACCCGCTGCATTCGTTGCAGCGCCAGCAGCGCCAGCATCTCGGTCTCATGGCGCGGAATGAGAACCCGGCGGTCGACGAGAAAATCCAGTCCGTAGAATTCCTGGTGCCCCAGGATGTAAGCGAGCGGCTCATGCTTGGCTCTGCGCGCTACATTCGCCGCATACTGGGCCGCCACATCACGCCCAATGGATTCGTCCAGCTTCGCGAGCACCATGGCGCGGGAAACTCCAAGGGTGTGAGCGAGCAATAGCTCCGCCTGGAGCCGCGCCTCATGATACTCCATCGCTTGACCCAACGCGCGCGTCGCGTTGACCAGCACTTCTTGAATGGTCTCGGGACCGAAAATAAGTACGTCTTGTGCCATTGGTGCAATAAACCACGATCCAGAGCATGGCGGGCACGGTGCAGCTTAGGCCACACCCGCCACTTTGAGCTTTTGGCTCTGCTCCTCAAGAACCAGTGCATCGATGACGCTGTCGAGATCGCCGTCCAAGATCCGCGGCAGATTGTGCACCGTCAAACCGACTCGATGATCGGTCAAACGATCTTGGGGAAAATTGTAGGTGCGGATCTTTTCCGCGCGTTCTCCGCTCCCCACCTGCGCTCGCCGCGCTTCCGTCACCTCGCGCTGTTGCTTTTCCATTTCTATTTCATAAAGCCGGGCTCGAAGGATGGCCATCGCGCGCATCTTGTTCTGCAATTGCGAACGTTCATCCTGACATGCGACGACGAGGCCCGTCGGAAGATGAGTCAATCGGACCGCCGTCGAAACCTTTTGGACATTCTGACCACCATGCCCGGATGCGTGGTAAATATCCGTCTTGATATCCTCGGGACGGATGTCAATCTCCACCTCGTCTACTTCGGCGAGCACCGCGACGGTCGCCGTCGACGTGTGAATGCGCCCGCTCGCCTCAGTCAGCGGCACCCGTTGGACTCGATGAACGCCGCTTTCGAATTTCATTCGAGAGAAGGCTCCTCTTCCCTTGATTTCAAAGACGACCTCTTTAAAACCCTTCAAACCGGTCCGGTTCTCGTCCACGACCTCGACCCGCCAGCGCTTGCTTTCTGCATAGCGCGTGTACATTCGGTACAGGTCCGCGGCAAACAGAGCAGCCTCGTCCCCTCCGGTCCCCGCCCGGATTTCAACAAAGACGTCCTTGTCGTCGCGAGGGTCTTTCGGCAACAAGAGCAAGCGCAGTTCCTGCAGGAGTTGGCCTTCGTCGGCGGCCAGACGCTCGGCCTCTTCTTTGGCGAGCGCCCGCAGTTCCTCATCTGCCTCCTCTCGTGCCATGGCTTGCGTCTTATCCAACGCCTCGTGAGTTGTCTGGAAGGCGTGGTATTTTGCCACGATTTCCTCGAGGCCGCTAATCTCGCGCGTGATCTCGCGGAGCCGCCCCGGATCACTCGTGACCGAAGGGTCCGCCATCCGATTGTGCAGTTCTTCGTAATGTCGCGCAGTCGCGTCCAATCTGTCCAGCATTCAATCCTCAAATTTCAAAACAAAATTATAGTCCAAATTCGACACCGCGGCAACCGCCGCGCAGCCCGAACTCTTATGCTAACGCCGTAAACGTCTCACGACAAAGCCGATTTCCTCCGCTCGCAGGCCAGCCGTGGCCGCCAGATAGATCGTTCCGCCGATCAGGGCCCCCAAAGTCGCCAAAGCCGCCGGGCCCCAATTCGAGAAATGACCGACGAATGGCCACAAGATAGCCCCCATCAAGAGTGCCCCGGAAGCCGTCCGCGCGAGCGACAAGCCCAAAGTCCGATTCGCGATGCCTTTCAAGCGCGCCTCTAGCAAAAAGAAAAGGACCGACATTTCGAGAAGAGTCGCAACCGAGTTGGCCAAGGCGAGCCCGCCTTGCGCCAGCGGGCCTACCAGAACGAGGCTCAAAACGACATTCAGCACGATAGCCGCGACGCCGATGGCCACCGGCGTCCGCGTGTCATGCATCGCATAAAAAGCCCGGGTGATGATCTCCAGCCCCGAATGAGCGCATAACCCCAGAGCATAGAACTGGAGTGCCCAGGCCGTCTCCGCCGTAGACTGGGAATCAAACTCGCCGCGCTGGAAGAGAAGCGCGATCAGCGGTCCCCCCAAGATAATCAGCCCCACCGCCGCAGGGATGGTCAGGTACAGAGTGGCGCGGAAAACTCCGGAGAAGGTACGTCGAAAATCCTCCAGTTCCTCACGTGCCGTCTGTTGGGAAAAGGTGGGAAAGACGGCCGTTGCAAGAGAGAGCGCGACAATGCCCTCAGGAAGGAGCATCACGCGCCATGCATATTGTAGTGCGGCAATTCGGCCGGCAGGCAGACCGGACGCGAGAATTGTATTTACGAGAAAATTGATTTGAACGGCCGCGAGTCCGAGCGTCCGAGGCAACATGAGTCGGCCAACTTGACGCACGTCCACACTGTGAACCCCGAGAGTCAGGCTGTAATGCATGTGCTGCCGGATCAGCCAGGGCACCTGTATCAGCAAATGCAGGCACGCTCCCGCGACGACGCCCGCCGCCAGCCCATACACACCCATGGTGGGCGCCAGCAAAACAGCGCCGCCAATGATGGCAGCGTTATACGCAACCGGCGCCGCCGCCGGCAGAACAAAATGCTGGTGCGCGTTCAAAATTCCCATCACGATCCCACTCAATCCGAACACGATGGGTGTGATGAGCATCCAGCGCATCAGATCCCCTGTCAGGGCCTGGTCCGCAGGGGCAAAACCTCTGCCGACTGTAGCAGCTACGACCTGAGGGGCAAACAACGCCATCAGTGCGGCGAGGCCGGTCAGCAGGATTAGCGCCCAGTTCAAGACAGCACTAGCAAGTTTCCATGCACGCGTGTTGTCGCCCTGAGCAAGTGCCGCTGCGAATACCGGAATGAAGGCCGACCCGAGTGCCCCTCCGGCGATGACGTTGAACAAGAGGTCCGGAATGCTAAATGCCGCAAAATAGGCATCGAGCGCTCGGGTCGTGCCGAATTGATGGCTGATCACAACGTCCCGCACGAGCCCCAGCAGTCGACTGGCAACAAAGAATGCCATAACAACTGCCGCCGCGCGGGCAATTCGGTGCGGATGTACATTCGTTTGCGTCGCGGCGGTGAGTTCTGCCGCGGGGCTGGTCTGAAGAGTCACGGACGCATTATAGCATGAGGCAGAGCTTCTGTATAATTGGAGCAGATTCTCGAGTGTGGTTCAGATTGGGGGCAACTCGTCATTGCGAGCGACCGCAGGGAGCGAAGCAATCTCACCCGAGGCCGAGATTGCGCCCGCCCCGCTATGGTCCCGCGGGAGATCGCGGGATCTCGGATCCCGCGATCTCCCGCGGGATGGCACTCCACAGAACGCCGCCGCTTCGCGGCTCCTCGCATTGACGCTCGTCTGTGTCGATTCGCTCCGAAACTGAACTACATCCCAGATTCTCCCACGACCGGATGTTCCATCTTAATTCCCTCTTCACATTTCCTTCACAAAAATGCATTATAATAGAGTCAATGAGTAAAAAGATTCTAGTCGTCGAAGATGAGAAAAAGCTCGTCAAAATTCTGCAGGGTTATCTCGAGCAAGCCGGCTACTCGGTCGTGACTGCCTATGATGGCCAGCAGGCTATGACCGCCTTTCGCCATGAGAAGCCTGCGCTTGTCCTACTTGACCTCAACCTGCCGCTCATGGATGGATTGGATGTTTGCCGCGCGATTCGCAAAACCTCGAGCGTTCCCGTGATAATGCTGACAGCACGATCCGAGGAGGCCGACCGGCTGATCGGCCTCGAGTTGGGAGCCGATGACTATATCGTCAAGCCGTTCAGTCCGCGCGAGGTAGTTGCAAGAGTGCGAGCCGTGCTGAGGCGAACCGAGGGAGAAGGACAGCACGGCGAGACGCTCGCGGCTGGGGAAGTAACCGTTGATCTGATGAAACATACGGTAACGGCGTCGGGGCAGGCGGTTGACCTGACACCCACCGAGTTCGACTTGCTCGCGATCATGATGCAAAATCCGGGCCGCGCTTTTACACGGCTACAATTGCTGGACGGCGTGCAAGGCGAGGCCTACGACGGATACGAACGCACGATCGACGCCCACGTCAAGAACTTGCGCCAGAAGATAGAACGGGACCCCAAGAATCCGCACTACATCCTGACCGTATTCGGAGTCGGGTACAAGTTCTCGGAGGAATTGTGATGCAGCGGGTCACCGACCTGTTTTCTAGTCTCCTCGTTCGCCTGATGACCGGATTTGGGCTCGTTATCCTGGTCACCATTGCGATTGTCTATGTGATTGCGAATCAAGTAAGCTCGATCGAGTTCCGAGGGTTTATGTTTCGCGGGACAATGGCGCAAACAGAACAAGCCGCTCAGACCTTCGCGGCCTACTACGCTGCTCGAGGAAGTTGGAGCGGGGTAGACCAATTCTTTGGTCAGTCCTTTCAATCGGGCATGGGACAGATGATGGGAGGTCAGGGTCGCGGAAGCGGAATGACGGGGATGATGTCCCCGTATATTGTGCTTACCGACAGCAACGGGCGTGTTATCGCGAGCACGGACGGGACGATCATCCGGCAATTTCTGCCAGCGGCCCAGATGGCAAATGGCGTCCCCGTCCAGGTGAACGGGCAGACCGTCGGAGTCTTGGTCAACACATCCTCCCCGTCCGCCCCACTCGACGCGCAGGAGGCGCAATTCCTCCAGCGGCTGAATTATTCCATTCTCTTCGCCGCCGTTGCGGCAGGGTTGATCGCCCTGGCCCTTGGATTTCTGTTGTTTTACCAGATTGTTTCCCCGTTGCGTGCTCTGAGGTCCGCTGCTCGGAATATCGCTTCCGGGGACTTGAGTGCGCGCGTCAAGCACACTGGCAACGATGAAATCGGACGGGTCGCCCTGGCATTTAACTCAATGGCCGAAAACCTGACGCAATCCGAAACGGCGCGCCGCAATATGATTGCCGACATCGCGCACGAATTGCGCAACCCCCTGGGCGTCATCCAGGGACAGCTTGAGGGGATGCTTGACGGCGTATTCCCGCTCTCCCCGGACCAGATTGTATCCGTCCACGAAGAGACGCTCCTCTTGGCGCGTCTTGTGGATGATTTACGCGATCTCGCTCTCGCGGACGCGGGGCAATTAAAGATCGCGCGCCAGCCCACCGATTTGAACGCGCTCATACGCCACGTCACGGGTGCTTTTAACGCGCAAGCGAACGAAAAAGGAATTATGTTGGATATCTCGGTTCGCGAGGGCGTCGCGCCGGTCAACGTCGACGCGCAGAGGATCGAGCAGGTGATCGCCAATCTCGTCGGAAATGCCCTCCGGCATACTCCTCAGGGTGGTCATGTGACCGTCGGGATTGACTCTGGGCCGAAGGGATGTGTAACTATACGCGTGCAAGATACGGGTACGGGGATTCCCAGACAGGACTTGCCTCACGTCTTTGAGCGCTTTTGGCGAGGGGATGGCTCTCGCCCCCGCGCCGGCGGGGCAGGTCTCGGCCTAGCGATCGCCAGGCAAATTGTCACGGCGCACGGAGGAACCATCGGGGTTGAGAGCGAGGCGGGAAGCGGGGCAACTTTTTGGTTCACACTTCCGACCCCTCCAATGCTTCCTCGATGAGACGACAAGGTCGGGGGAGGATGGCAGGGTCCCATCCTCCCCCTTTTCTCGTCTGGCTCTAGCTGCTTGTCGCCTGAGGCGCGGCGACCGCCTGCCGTGTCGACGACGTTGAGCTCAAAACAAAACCGATAAAGATAAGGATGAGCGCAAGCAGTTCGCTAATCCTAAAGAGTTCGACTCCCGAGAGCACGCCCAGACTGTGCGCGCCCGCCGCGATCAAGCCGCCGATGGCAATGAGCCCCGTCGCGAGCGCCCGCTCGCCCATACTCTGCATGCGAGCGAATCGATAGACCGACCACAGTGCACCCCCGATAAAGGCGACAGCTCCAAACGTGTTCAAGATGATCAGCAAGAGCTGGATGGGAAAGAAAGGAAACACCTTCAACGGGACAAATCCCGCCGCGGTGCTCTGCAACTGGGCTGCATTAACGGGCCATGCGGCGATCAACACCACGCCAATAACGGATAAGATCGCGAGAACAATCAGAATCCAGTCAGCCACTGTCTTGCGCAGGACCAGGTAGAGCGTCCCCATGCCGAGCCAGGCCGGTATCAGAAGCGCCCCCGTCGCGTAATAGGCCCGGTAGCTTAGCTGAGACCACCCGCCCATCGTGGCGACCAATTCGGCCGCGACTCCAATAGTCCAAAGGACAACCGCAATTGCCCACATCAATTGATGCATCCTCTTTCGCTCGACATACTGCCGAATGATGAGGACACTGAAGATGGCGCTCAGGATGACGTCGGCGGCTGAGATGATAACATTAATATTCACAATTACCCTCCTTCGGGCTTCAGCTGCTGGCAGGCCCGCTACCTCAACACCGTGCCGCCCGGAGCTGACTATGACGAAAATTCTAGCACAACCAATATGCTCTCGCAAGAGGGTGCTTCGAGCCTGGACGGCGAGTTTGCCGAAACAGAGCACCTTTGGTAGAATGGCTACGCCTCTGTGGACGAGCGAACATCAATGCTGTGCAGACGGAGGAGCAATAGCATCGCCACCGCTCCGAGTAGCGCTGTGGCAAGCAGGATTCCATCCACGGCTCCCCAATCAGCAAAGGGTCCTCCGATCAGCGTTCCGAGAAATCCACCAAACCCAAACAGAATTGTATACAACCCCATGATGGCACCCCGGTCATCCGTGCGTGACTCCGTCACGTCCGCAAGGAAGGTCAAAGCCGCAGGCATCATCCCGCTCAATACAAGCAGCGCGGCGAGCGCCACCCCGATATAGATTGCGACCAGCGGCTGGTCGAGGCTAGGAGCATGATTCAAGGCATAAACGTCTCCGCACAGGACAAACAACGCGGCGGCCGAGATGAGCATTACGGTCGTTCGGCGCCATCGACCGATCAGCAGACTCCAGATGAGGACTCCCAGTCCAAACACCCCCAGAATCAGGGCGGCGTAGACCGATATGTCAGTCCCTGCACCCCCGTTATTCGCCAAGAGTCCGTGGATCAGTTGGCCGGGGAAATGGTCTCGGGGTGAGACAAGCTGGCCGACGATATGGTTCATCCAAATGCCAAGGATCATATTGACGGCGAGAAATGCCGGAGCAAAGCGCAAGACACTCGGCGTGGAGAAAAGCGCAAGATAATGTCTAAAGGTTCCGGAGAGGGCTTGCCGGCCGCGTTCGAGCGCCTTACTTGGCGAAAAATCGCTCTTGCGCAGACTCAATTCACGCATTCCCACCATAAAGATGACCAGGCTCAACAGGTAAATCAAAGCGTCAAGAGTGAAAGAGCCCGTGTGATAGAGGTCCCATATCCTCCCTCCCATGATGATACCCAATATGGTGCCAGCCAGGGTGGCCATTTCGAACAGCCCCATGACCCGGCCCCGGAGGGATTCTGAACGAGCAGTCAGCGCAGACAGATAACTTAGCGTGGCGGGGATGGCACTGGCTGTGGACAAGCCACCCAGCAGGCGCGTCAGCACCAGCGCGGCATAGTTGGTCGTCATCGCAGTGACTTGGACGCCGAGACCGCCAAAGATGGACCCAAGCAGAATGAACCATTTTGGTCCGCGGCGGTCACTCCAGGCCCCGAAGACGGGAGATCCAACCAGTTCCGGCAGAAAGAATGAGGCCAAAGCGACCCCGCGCATCGTATCTGAGAGAGCGTAAACGTTAGAGTCGATGTATCCAAAATAGAGCTGGAGCGTGCTCCCCATGACCGCCGACGCCATCCGGAGAAAAAAGGTGCCGAGCAGGCAGGCGACGAGTGACCATTTGTCATACGACGACAGATGCACAATAGATTCGGTCGATTGGCGTTCCATCAGTTGGCGTTCTTTCGCCGTAGGGGACGCCGAGACTCGCGCGAACAAACGCCAGGCCGCAGGACCCACTTGGCCACTCGATTCTACAGGGGGAACGATATCACGATCCAAAAGAGATCAACCTCTATTGCGGAAGGGATGTTGCTTCGTCTGCCCGGGGGAGTGCACTTGCATTCAACCTGTCCTCTGAGTAATGCAGCCGCACCGTTATCACTCCAGCAATGATTCCAAGCAGGGCGGTGACCAGAATCACGCCGTCCCAACCGTGCCAGTCGACAAAGGGACCGCCGATGGTTGAGCCAATGACCTGGCCAAGACCCAGGAATACTGAATACAAGCCCATGATCGCCCCACGATCACCCCTATACCCCTCGGTAATATCCGCCATGTGTCCGATCGCGGCCGGTGTGAAACCGCTCAAGACGAGGACGCTAATGACAAGGAGGCCCACGAGCGGGAGGACAAGCGGTGCATTAAAAGCCGGCTGGTGGTTGATCAGAAACGCGAATAGACACGTCAGGAACAACCCGACCACGCCGATCAGCATGACCGTCGTCCTCTTCATCTGGCTAAAGAACACGCTCCAAATCGCGATTCCAACGATGAGAAGGACCGCAAAGGCGGCGCGTACATTTCCAGCTTGAAAGCTGTTCAAGTGACCTACCAGTAACTGGCCCGGGAATGCCCCCTGGTCGGTCATGAGACCGGCGGTCAAGTTGATCCATACTCCGAGCACGGCGTTGATGGCTACCCAAGCCGGAGCAAAGCCCGCGACGCGAGGACTGGACAAGATGTTCCAGTAATGGACCCAAGCCTCGCGCGGAGAAACCGTGCGGGTCGAACGGCGGCTTTCTTCGACTTCGTGCAAACCGGCCCAAAGTAGGACAAGACTCGCAACGTATACGAGTGCGTTGATGGCAAAAGCAGGACTGGTGAGTGGGATTCCAAAGACGATCCCGGCGCCTCCAAAGTGGCGCCAGAGCCATCCTCCTAACGAAAAGCCGCCCGCAATGCCGCCAAGGGTCGCGACTTCATAAAAGCCCACGATGCGTGTGCGCAGCTTGGGAGAATCAGAGGTTGCCTCGGCAATATACCCGAGCGATGAGGGGGCATTGCTTGCGGTGGATAATCCCTCCAAGAGACGCGTCAAGAACAACGCCCACAGGATGGTGGTAAGCGCGGTGATCTGAACGGCCAAGGCGCCAAACAGAGGACCGAAAATGATAAAGAGCTTGCGTCCGTACCGGTCACTCCAGGCGCCAAAGATCGGCGAGCAGATTAATTCGGTGATGAAGAAGGTCGCGAAAATCAACCCACGAAGAGTATATGGAATTTCGTAGACATTCGCAGCTCCGGCAATAAGACGTAATGGGTGGTTGCTTGCTTTTGCGGCATCCGAGATATAGTTCAGGTAGAATTGGATGTTCTCACCCATGGCCCCTGCAGCGGTTCGCAGGAGCAGAGTCCCCAATATCAATGTGATTAGGGAGCGAATCAGGTGGGGACTCTTGGCAGAGCTACCGTCCGAAACCGTCACACATGCCTCCCGTCTCAAAACGGTGCTATTATACCACAGGGGATGAGTTGACCCAAAAGCGTGTACAAAATCCGCTCGTTGCCTCGCCTCTCTCGAGTCGTTTCTGGGCCTGCATGATCGTAGTGGCTATTCTCGCTGCGGGATGCCGCGTCAATCCGTCTCTTCTATCCTCGACGACGACGGCAGAGAATTTGCCCTCCATTAGGTTGCTTTTTGAGCCTGATGCTCAGCGCGAGCCGCTACTCGATCTCATCAACAGTGCTAAACGATCGATCCGCCTGGAAACGGACCTCCTCGATGACAAGGAGATCATCGACCCTCTGGTGGCGGCGAAAAGCCGCGGAGTCGATGTACGGGTTATCCTTGAAGCAGAACCCAGTGGGTTCCCCATCGGAAACAAGCCTGCGATGGACGAGCTCTTGAAGGGAAACGTGAGCGTCAAAACGGGCAACCCCGCATTCAAGCAGACACATGCCAAAACGATAGTGGCCGATAATCGTGTCGCCGCCATATTCACCGTTAGCCAAACGCAGCCGGCATTTGTCGGCTTTCGATCGTTTGTCGTCATTGACTCGAATCCGTCCGACGTCGCTGAGATCACGCGCGTTCTGGATTCCGATTGGAATCGGTCTCCGGCCACTTTGTCGGTCTCCGACCTCGTCTGGGGGCCCGGCCAATCGCGCACGCGACTCTTGGGCCTGATAGATGGCGCACAGAGAACGATAGATATAGAGGCTGAACAACTGCAGGACAATCAAATCGTGGAGCAGCTGAAAGCCGCGGTGCAGCGCGGGGTAACCGTTCGTCTCATCATGTCTCCTATTCAAACAGGTATTGATGAGAATTTGGCGGCCCAAGATAAGCTGACAAAGGGAGGCATCCAGCTGCGATTTCTCAAAAATCCAGAGGTCCATGGAACGCTCATCATTGCTGATCAAGCACGCGGCTTTGTTGGCTCGCAAGACCTCACGGCGGTCTCGCTCGACAGCTACCGCGACTTGGGAATTGAGTTGCATGATCCCGTTACGGTGCGAGGTATGACCCTCAACTTTACGTCCGACTGGAACGCCTCAAAATGATATATCCGGGTATTGTATCTGCTCGCAAGGTGAGCCGTTGACCAAGCAATTATGGATCATTCTTGTCGTTGTCGGATTAGTCGGGTGCGCAAGCCCCGCTCCACCGGCCACGACGGTTCGACCGGACGCCCCCTTACCCACCGCCACCGCGACGTTAACTCCTTCGCCGGAGCCATCGCAAACCCCATCTCCTTCCCCCTCGCCAAACCCGACCGCTACCCCATTCATCACTCCGCCCCCGGCCGGCAGGCCCGCCGCCATTCCGATTCTTATGTACCACCACATCACCGACCTTGCACCTACCGAAAGCGCACTCGAGCATGACTGGACGGTTGCTCCCGGCAACCTTGACGCCCAGATGAGCTGGCTTGTGGAACATGGCTTCCACACAATCAGCTTGGCCCAACTGGCCGCGTTTTTCACTGGCTCCCAGCCGCTGCCGCAGAAGCCGCTCGTACTCACCTTCGACGACGGCTGGGAAGACGACTATTCTACCGCCTTCCCGATCCTGAAAAAGCACAATTACACGGCGACCTTTTTCGTGTACACGAGCCCGCTCGACCACAAACAATTTCTGAGCTGGAGCCAACTCGCGGAAATGGTCAAAGCCGGTATGGAGATCGGATCCCATACGTTGACCCACCCACACTTGAAGGATCTGTCGACCGAAGAGGCCAAAAAAGAAATCCAAGACTCGAAGGCCACATTAGAGAAACGGCTGGGCATTCCTATCACCACTTTCGCTTACCCGTTTGGCGACTATACCAGTGCCATCGTGGACCAAGTCAAACAAGCAGGCTATGAAACCGCCGTCTCAATCTCGGGCGGCTACAACCAGAGCAGCAATCAACTTTTCCTTCTCCACCGCATTCGTGTGAGCTACAAGGATACGCTTCCTGACTTTGCATCTCGTCTCCCGTAATAAATCCGCCCACCTCCCCGTTCTAGTTAGCAGATACATCGTTTTCAAGATTTTAAATCCACTCTCGTGAGGCGTACGGCCACTTTCTACGATCTTGTGGAAAGTGGCCTCTTGCGACGCCTACGGAGAGTGGAGTCCACGCTTTTCCCGTGGGTAGAGTCTCGCGCCCTACCCCAAAGCACCAGAAATTGAACTGCTTTGCCTCCATTCTAGGAACATCAAAGGACAGGGGAAAAAGCTGTCAATTCATAAAGGAGCACTGGATGCAACGGGCAAACGCCGCGCTGTACATCGCGACTGTCCTTGCGGTTCTAGCAGGAATACTTGGCGGAGGGGCAATGGGCGGCCTAGCAGGGTTTTACGCCGCCCGCCTTTACACTGCTACGCCCGTCCAAATCTCTGCCACCAGCCCCACGGCTGATGCCAAATCCCCGTCATTGCAGCGAGCCCCCGCTGTCACCGGCAGCGTGACGCTCGAAGAGGATCCGGCGATCGTTGATGCGGTGGGCAAGGTTCGACCCTCTGTCGTGACTATAATCGTTCAGTTGCAGTCCGGGAGTCTTTTCGGCGGGCCTGGCGGCGAAACAGCCTCAGGCTCCGGCGTAATTCTCGATGAAGCAGGCGATATCGTCACAAACTACCACGTCGTCGACGGCGAAAAGGGGTTACAGGTGATCTATTCGGACGGCACCAAAGCGACTGCGAGCGTCGTTGGAGCAGATGCAGCCGCAGATATTGCCGTCATCAGAGCCCGGGGCAAGGTGCCTGCTGTCGCAGAGCTGGGCGACTCTAATACCCTTGAGCCGGGCCAGGCCGCTATCGCGATAGGTAGTCCCCTGGGAGATTTTCGAGGTACGGTGACGCTTGGCATTATCAGTGCGCTCAACCGCCGGGTGGGCAATCTGCAGGATTTGATTCAAACTGACGCCGCAATCAACAACGGCAATTCTGGGGGGCCTTTGGTTAACAGCCTGGGCCAGGTGATTGGAATTAACACGTTTGTCGTCCGATCGACGGGCGATGGCAATATCGCCGAAAGATTGGGATTTGCCATACCGTCAAACACCGTTCGTGAGATCTTCTCCAGGATTGTCCCCAGCCAAAAGAGGGGAAATCCGTAAACCGGGCAGGTCTACCAGAGCCTGGACACAAGTGGAAGGGGCCTCAAGCCCCTGGACATGGGCCAGCCTTTAATCGTAATGCAGATTCGTCTGTCGCCAAGAATGATCGTGCCAAAACAAATCCGCCCCGCTAACGCGGGGCGGACTATTCTTGTCGACTCTGCATCGGCGCCAAGGCCGAAATTGAGTGCGCTAGCGCCCTTGAGTCACGTCGGCAAGAGTCTTGGTGCCCAATATCCCATCTGTGGCCTGTTTCACTTCTCGCCAGACGTAACAGTACGCGCAGTGATCCTCGCAATCGGCAGCTTCGTCGATGCACTCGACCGGCGCCGTGGTTCCGTCGAGCACCTGGACTGCCTCACCCAAGGTGATGGCCTGCGGCGGCCGGGCCAACCGGTGCCCCCCGCGTCGACCGCGCTCGGACTGGATCAGCCCGGACCGGCGCAGAACGATCAACAGTTGATTTAGATAATTGGGGGGAATGTGCTGCCGCCTGGCTATATCCGCGCTCGGAACAGCACCGTCTGCATAATGCTCGGCAAGGTCGTAAAGCGCGCGCAAACCGTACTCCCCGCGGCTGGACACTTTCATTCATTCATCCTGCATTTCGAACAAAAATACTTGACTAAATTACTTCACATTTTACGACCCCTTTAGCTGGTTGTCAAGTGCAATCGAAAGACACGGTTTAAGGGTGGATCAGAAGACCGATCAAAAAGCCAATTCCAAGGCAAAATGAAAATCAAAATCCGGCCGTGACCGATGGGTTTGCGCCGGATTCGAATCTCTTTACGTGCCACTTTCCCTTTGCTTTGCAGGTTGCGCCCATGCGACCCGCGCTAGCAAAGGGAGCATATGAACACCCCAGCGTACGTCCAACATCCCCTTGACGATGCTGCCATAGCTTCGGTGCGCCGAAACAGCGTCGAAGAGCGCACGGCGCAATCTTGGATCATACACCGCCATGTCGATGATGGGGTCCAGCAACCCTGTCTTGCTGAGGGCGATCGTCAGGGCGCGCATCGCTTTCCCGTACGGAAGGTCGTCCGTGATCTCCCGGCAAGCCACATGATATTGTCGAAAGGCGCGCGCAGAGACGCCATCTGTCATCATGGTTTTGGCAGCCCAAGTGCCAGTCACCAACGCCGAATTCACTCCCTTTCCTTTGAAAGGCCGAACGAGCCCGGCCGCGTCGCCCACAATCACGTAGCGGTCGCCGGAAAACGCATGTGCCTGCGATATCGGGAACCGCCCTTTAAAGAAAGCAAGATCCCGTTCCCCCTGTGGATTGTGCAGACAGGGCACGACGCGCTCGACGGCACTACTGGTAAGAAATTGACTCATCCGGTCCGTATCGACATTTTCTCCCGCGATATTAATGGTCAGGTGATTACCCTTGGGAGTGACCGCTCCGAATTCGATTCCTCCCATGCGCGGAAGAAAGGCATGAATGCAGCTCCCGAATCCATTCATCATTTCGGCAACAGGGTGCACTTTGGTAACGATACTCGACAAAAACTGCGGCGGACGGTACGCTGTAGCGCGAGCGAACACGGCCGCCGTCCCTTCATCTCCACCAAAAGCGCCCACGACGACATCCGCCTGTGAATTTCCGCTATCACTATAGACGATCACCTGGTCGGCATGAAACTCCAGGTCCGTCACTCGGCTGTGGAAAATCCTAATGCCCCGCGCGCGTGCTTGCTCCAGGAGATAGTTGTCGAACTGGATGCGCCGGACCGAATACGTGGGAGCATCATCCGAGGTAAGGTAAATTGAACGTTTGTCCGTGTGAAGGATATAGCCGGTAATCTCGCGCTGGATGAGATGCCGCGGGAACACAACACCCAGCGAGTCTTGCAGTGTGGCCTCAATGGGAGGCGACAAGACCCCGGCGCATTGGTTAAAGTGTTGCTCACCGGCAAACACCTTGCCCTCGAACAACGTGATCCGGAGAGGACGCTGCGCTTCCCTCGCCATTTTCTCCAGCGCGAGGGCCGCCCCGGTCCCTCCTGGGCCGCCGCCAATGACGACCACATGCGCTCCAGCTTTGAGCGGTCCCAAGCTCGAAGCCGAACCCATCATCCACTCCTCTCGGCAGCATCGCCGAACGCGTCAGCATCTTTTGTTGTGGCCCCCTTGTGCGGTCGGAACCGGGCAAACCTTTCCTGGATCACTGCAACTCCAAAAAGAGCAATGCTCTTGGGCATGAGCATCATTTTCAATATCTCGCAATAATCTGAATCACCGGTCAGCAACGCCCACAGGATCTGACCGATGGGACGCTGGTCTGCATCTCGCACCCGTTCCGATATTAACAATCGACCCAATCCTCGCATCAAAATCGAACGGCCTTTTAGGAGGGCTACCACTTTGAAGACGATCCGCCCGTAGCGATTGTCCCTCGCGATGGAATTGCACAAGGGTGCATATTGGCTCTCGAATGCTCGACGCCCAATCCCCTGCTCAATGGCCACATGAGCCGCCTTCTCAGCTGTGACAAAAGCAGAGCCGATCCCGTCTTTGTATAGCCGCGTCACGCAAGAATCGCCCACCGCGATAAACCGGTCGTCGTAATATTGGCGCGCCGCGCCAACGGCGACACGCGGCCGGCAACCGCACGTTAGCGGCGGCTCTTCCCCAACCACGAGGGCGACTTCAGGGATTCGAAGGAATTGATTGATACTGCTGCGATCGAGGCGGCGTCCGAGGAGCGATACGGTGGTAAAAGGCCCCTTGGGTACCAGCGCGCCAAAAATCAGGTCACGCGGCTGGTCAAAATAGACATGCACCGTGCTGTCCATCTCGTGGCGTCCGGCCGGGGTCTCCACGAGCAGGTCATCCTGTGCCATAACTTCTGTCGCCGGCGCCGCGTAACCCACCTGGCGCATCAGGGGAGGCGTCGCGTTGATGCCGATCGCGAGCACCGCAAGATCAAATATCTCCTGGCGACCGGAAGTGCAGATGCGCGGACGAGGTTCAAAAACGATCTCCTGCACTCGCTCACGAACGACCCGCGCTCCTCGCGCCACAGCCTGATCAAGCAGGAATGAGTCCAAGCCATCCGTCGGGCGGAAAGGGCTTTTGCGCGGTCCCCCTGCCCGATAAACCGAAAGAACCTGACGGCTCGCATCTGGAGGCTCGATCGGGACCGATGACTTGCGCCAATGAAGCTTGTACACCCTTACCCTTCCCAGAACCACGGAAGATGGCAGGTCGATGCCAAGTTTGTCCAAGCCCTGGATGACCCGACGGGATAGGATCCCGGCGCACATGTTGCACCCCTTTGGACCCGCTGCCGTCAAATCCTTGCGCTCAAAGATCGTTATCTCTAGCGCAAGCCCAGCCCGAACGGCCAGATCTTGCGCGCACAGCGCGAAAAAACTGCCGGCCGGCCCGCCACCGATCACGGCGATTCGAGAACCCTGCATCAAACGCGGCGAGGGATCAAGAGGCTGTCCCATCGTCGCTCCTCTCTAGAGTTACAAAAACAAAACCGGCCGCTCGAATTCGCGCGACCGGTTTCGGTCAGGGCTTTCTTGTTTGCTAACAACAGAGAAGCAAGCCATCGCGCGCATGACGATTATAGCATGCCCGCTCTGGCCCCACAATACCCGATAGGGTAGGATGGCCCTCTCCAGCTGGCTTTGTGACCTGTTTCACACAGGTGCGTTTATGCGAACTTTTCTCTTAATATGCTTGTGAGCGTCGGCTGCCCAATCTCTTGCAGCTCGTAACGCACTCGCTCGGTCGGGTGATGGATTTCCATTACCCGCCGTAGGTCAATCGGAGTGGCAATCAGGACTAGGTCGGCTGGAGTCGCATTGATGGTGGCCTCCAGCTCCTTGGTCTGCTCTTCGCCGTAACCCATGGCTGGCAAAACCGCGCCGGTATTGGGATATTTCTCAAAGGTCCTTTTGATAGACCCGACCGCATAAGGACGCGGATCGATGATTTCGCTCGCTCCGAACCGGCGTGCGGCCACTACACCTGCGCCATAGCTCATGCCGCCGTGCGTGAGTGTCGGCCCGTCTTCCACCACGAGCACTCGCTTGTTGCGGATATCCTCGGGGGCCTCCACAAAAATGGGCGAGGCCGCCTCCACAACCGCGGCGCGGGAATTCGCGTTCCGAACGTTTGTCCTCACAATATTAATGTTCGCTTCACTGGCCGTGTCAATCTTGTTGATGACGATCACATCCGCCATTCTAAGATTGATCTCACCCGGATAGTAACTCAGCTCATGCCCCGGCCGGTGCGGGTCGACGACGACGATGAGCAGATCAGGCACATAGAAGGAAAAATCATTGTTGCCGCCATCCCACAAGATGATATCGGCCTCTGTCTCTGCCTGTCTGAGGATTCTCTCATAGTCGACTCCGGCGTAGACCACGGTCCCGCTATTAATATGGGGTTCGTACTCTTCCCGCTCTTCGATCGTCGTTTCTTGCTTGACCAAGTCGTCGTAACTCGCAAAACGTTGCACAACCTGTTTTGTGAGATCACCATATGGCATTGGGTG
This sequence comes from Chloroflexota bacterium, assembly GCA_023489485.1. Taxonomy (GTDB): domain Bacteria; phylum Chloroflexota; class Anaerolineae; order UBA4142; family UBA4142; genus JAMDCU01. Next base: position 16,087 of record JAMDCU010000041.1, on the reverse strand, counting down.
ACGGACGACGACGACGCGTTTCCCCATCTCTTTCAGGATGCGAGCGACCGCCCGGGTCGTCTGTGATTTTCCACTTCCCGTCCTCACGGCGCAAACCGCGACGACGGGTTTGCTCGATCGCAGCATCGTCGCACGAGGGCCAAGGAGGCGCAGGTCGGCACCCGCCGCGAGCGCGATGGATGCCCGATCCATGACGGTCTCGTGGGACACGTCGCTGTAGGCAAACACGACCTGATTGACCTGGTGCTCCCGGACCAGCCGAGGCAGCTCGGCCTCTGGGTAAATCGGAATTCCTTTCGGGTAGAGCGACCCAGCGAGCACTGCCGGGTAGGTGCGCTGCTCGATATTCGGGATTTGCGTCGCTGTGAATGCCACGACATCATAAGCGGGGTTATCCCGAAAATACACGTTAAAGTTGTGAAAATCCCGGCCCGCTGCCCCCATGATGACGACTTTGTCTTTGCCCATGTTCCTAACTCCAGCCTATTTTTCATCTGGCGCAGGCGGTTCATCTGTAGGTGCATCCAGACCAACCAATCCCTGCTCCGCCGGGGTGTACCCCGGCCGACAAACAAGTGCACGGCGATAAGCGAGGATTGCATCCTCAAAACGCCGTTCTGCCTCATACACGCGGCCCAACTCAACCCACAGATCGGCATCTTCCTCTACCATGCCGCCCGACTCCAACGCGCCCACGGATTCGTCTACCCTGCCCTGATCGAGATAGAGCTCGGCCAGCAAGCGAGCCGCTTCACCGTCGCCCGGTGCGATATTGAGGATCTGGCGAAGCTGGTTAATGGCGGCCTCCGTCTGCTCCTCGTCCAAGTAATTCCTGACGAGTTCAAGGCGCGCCTCTGTGTCAAACGGATCAAGGCCAATGGCCAGTCGCAATTGCTCCTCGGCGATTTGGCTTTCCCCCCGCTCCGCAAAAGCGATGCCGAGATTATAATGTGCCGCGGCAAGGTCCGGATCGAGGTGCACCGCCTCCAGCCATTCCGCGATGGCTCGGCTTCGATCTCCGTTCTCGTCGAGCGCGTTGCCTCGCTCGAAATGCCCCCGTGCCGCACGTTGCAGTTCGTTCATGGCAGATCGTTCGCAGAGCTCCTATGGTCGAGTCCCCGGAGGGCCCACCGTTGCTGAAACGATCAAGACCCCCGGCGAAGCTCGCCGGCGGGATGCTCCGTCAGGAACGCGCCCAGGACTCCGTTGACGAAGCGGGGGGCCGTATCGCTCCCAAAAGTCTTGGCCAGCTCCACCGCCTCGTTGACTGCTACCTTGATTGGCACCTCGTCTACGTGCAAGAGCTCGTACAACGCGATCCGCAGAATGTTGCGGTCGACGACGGCCAATTGATCGACAGGCCACTCGGGGGCATGTCGGCTAATAATCTTGTCCAGCTCCGGACGGTAGCTCAGCACGCCTTCTACGAGTCCGGTAGCAAAAGTGGCGCCTTCTTCGGCCAGACTCTCTTCCTCAATGCGCCGCCGGACGACCTGATCCTTCCCATGACCGACGCTGTCAATCTCAAAAAGCGCCTGCAATGCGATTGCACGCGCTTGGCGTCTCGTTTTCACTTCTTGTCCTTCACGACGCTGTGATTAATCAATGGACGGTTCCGTAAGGCTAGGCACGCGGTCGATTACATCCTCGATGTGGATATTGATTTCTTTGACGGGCATGCCGACGACGTCATGAATCGCACGGCTGACCTCGCGTTGAAGCGTCTGCCCCAACTCGAGCATCTGAGCATCGGGCTCGGCGACAATGTGCAAATCAATCACCACGGCCCCATCCTCGATTTCAATTCGTATCCCTTCACCCACCTTGCCGTTAAACAATCGCTGGAAACTGCTCGGGTGAGACGCGGACAGCCGCGCGACCCCTGGCCTAGACAACGCGGTCATTCGCACAATGGCGAGCAGCACTTCGGGGGCCACAGTGACCCTTCCCAAACTCTCGTCCATAGGTGATTCCAGTTCTCCCGTCACGTTAGGCCTCCGTCCACGGCCAGCACCTGGCCCGTGATATAGCTCGCCTCATCGGAAGCGAGAAACGCGACGGCACCCGCCACGTCCTCAGGCGTCCCCATTCGGCCAAGCGCAGTAAGCCTCACCAGGCCATCCTTGATCTCCTGTGGAAGCGAATTCGTGAGATCGGTCGGGACAAAACCGGGAGCAACGGCGTTCACCGTTATATTCTTAGCTCCGTATTCTTTCGCCATCGATTTCGTAAAGCCGATGATTCCTGCCTTGGCGGCCGAGTAATTGGTCTGGCCTGGATTCCCAACCATCCCGGCAATCGAAGTAATGTTCACGATGCGGCCGTACTTTTGCCGCATCATGGGCCGCAAAGCCGCTTTACTCATATTGAACACGCTCTTCAGATCATTCCGGATGACGAGGTCAAAATCCTCTTCTTTCATCAAGGCGAGCAAGTTGTCGCGCGTGGTCCCCGCATTGTTCACCAACACGTCGAGCCGGCCAAACAGTTCCGTGGTCGCTTTGACGATGTGCTGCGCATCTAGAAGCTGGGACACATCCCCCTGTACGGCAACAGCCTCGCCGCCGCCCCGCTTGATGGTCGCGACCGTCTCTTCCGCCGCTTGGGCACTCTTTTGGTAGTTGACGACCACGCGCGCGCCCAGAGATGAAAGCCTGAGGCAAATGGCCTGTCCGATTCCCCGGGATCCGCCCGTCACGAGTGCAACCTTTCCCGAAAAGCTGGTCATGGGCTAGGCTCCTCCGCTCAAAGGGCCTGCAAACGCTTTGACGCTCGCGACATCGCCGACGCTGATCGCTCGGACTTGCTTGTTGATGCGCCGGACCAAACCGGCGAGCACATCTTTAGGGCCTAGTTCGACGAATTGCGCAACACCTTGCTCGATCATATACTCGATCGAGCGGACCCACTGCACCGAGGAGGTTAGCTGAGCGACCAGCTCTTGACGAATTTCCTCGACCGTATGTAGAGGACGGGCAGTCACGTTAGAAACGACCGGCACGGTGGGGGTGCGGACCGGTGTACGGGCAACGGCGCCGGCGAACTCGGCAACGCCTGATTCCATGCATATGGAATGGGCGGCGATGCTGACCGCGAGAGGAACCGTTCGCTTGGCGCCGCGGCTCTTGGTCAGAGCAATGGCTTGCTCCATTCCTTCCTTCGGACCCGAGATCACGATTTGACCCGGAGCATTATAGTTCGCAATCTGGACACCAGCGGACAAACAGATTTCCTCGAGGGCTTGGTCGTCCATTCCCAACACCGCGGCCATCATCCCGGGCATCCTCTGGCCGGCTGATTTCATGACGCGTCCCCGTTCGCGGATCAGGATCAGCGCATCGGGAAATTCGACGGCGCCGGCCGCAACCAGTGCTGCGAATTCGCCCATTGAATGCCCGGCGACAAAAGCGGGCCTTTGCTCCGGGGAGTGAGATTGGAAGACTCGCAATGACGCGATGCTGTGTGTGAGCAGCGCCGGTTGAGTGTTGATCGTGTCAGTCAGGATTGCTTCAGGACCCTCGAAACAAAGCTTGGAAAGCGGAAAACCAAGCACGCCATCGGCTTGATCAAACGTCTCGCGCGCCTCTGGGAACTCAGATACGAGGTCTCGCCCCATTCCCACATACTGAGAAGCTTGCCCCGGAAAGATAAACGCCCTGTTCACGCAGCCCCCGAGCAGACGGTATCGTCGTTCACTTGGTCTGGTCGCAAACAAAGGCCTGGCGCGCCGCGCTCACGCGAGACTCGGCCAGGCCTTTATGACCATGCATCGTCAATCCCTACTTTGCCCTCTGCCCCACCCCTAGGTCTTGTGCGAGGCAGGCTTTTGCTCAACGGTAAAGATCTCTTCGCCTTGGTAATGTCCGCAGTAAGGGCATACATGATGCGGTGCGCGCAACTTGTGACAGTTCGGGCACGGGACCAGGTTGGCAGCTCCTAAGGCCAAATGACTGCGCCGGCGATCTCGTCGCCCTTTAGACAGCTTTCGCTTTGGTAGAGGTGGCATTCTTTAAAAAGGGTTCCTTTCATTGATCCAGCAGTTGTTTCAGCACTTGCATACGAGGGTCAATGTTGTCTTCTTTGCATTCACAGGGGCCCTCGTTCCAATTCTTTCCGCAATGGGGACATAGCCCTGCACATTTGGAACGGCAAACGGGCGAAGGCGGGATGGCAAGCAAGATATTCTGGCGCACCACCTCGGTCAAATCCAAAATGTGATGGGCGTCAATCATAGTCGCCTGCTCCTGATCCGGCAGAACCGGCAGGCTCGCCCCCGTTAAGATATCTATGGATGGAAGGAACTCTTCCTCCAAAGCAACTTGGACTGGCAAAGAAAAGCGCTCCAAGCAGCGCGAGCACATGAGTTCGACTGAGGTGTGTAGCTTGCCAAGAACAAGAATTCCGTCTGCCGTCCGAATGAACCGGACGTCCCCATCCAGAGTTGTTAACGCCACAATATCAGGATCGATCTGGCCGATTTCCTCATGAAGAGAGTACTCTCGCATCCCGCCCGATTGCTCTTTCAGCAATTGGGAAACATTGTATCGCATGACAATCACTCGCTTTCAAACGCACAATATATCAATTATAAGCGAGTCATGCTGGGCTGTCAAGAAAGATCCTCTTGTACCGGTGCGGGTTCCTCTTCGGGTTCGCTGTGCCGCTGAGTGAGTAGCTCGAGCCCATTCGAGACTTGGTCCTGGAGTCCCTGAAGTTGTTGTCCCACCTGTGCCAATCGCGCCTCGAGCTGGGCTAGCACTTGAGCAGCATATGCATCGGCCTCTTCTTGAGAGGTCAGTGCCTCGGACCGAGCTTTGGATTCGATCTGGATTGCTCTCTCTTGGGCAGACCTGACGATGGCGTTCTCATCCACCAGGTGCGAGGCGTCTTCCTTCGCCATCGCGAGCAGACGATTTGCCTCTTCCTGTGCCTGGGCCAGCATTCGCTCACGTTCTTGCTGGAGCTTTTTGGCCGCCTTGATCTCCTCTGGGATCGCGATTCGCATTTGGTCAACGATGTCGAGGAACTCGTCCTCACTGATCATGGTCTTGGAAGTCATGGGGACGCGCCAACCCTTGCTGAGCAGTGCTTCCAGACGATCGACCAGATAGAGAATGTCGATGGCAATCATCCCCTTTCAAGTGGAATTGGAGCGCTTTGGCTCGGCGAGTGCCTAGGCGCTTTCTACTCGAGGAGCGATATCACCTTAACCTTGTCGCCCGGATCATCTTGCAATTGAGCAAGTCGTTTGCGCAGGGCGACTTCGACGTACGGTGGAACAATCTCTGCTACCTGGCCGCCGGCGAAAGCCACTTCTTTGAGGGTCGAAGAGCTGAGAAAAGCATACTTGAGCGATGTCATCAGGCAAACAGTCTCAATATCTTCGGCCAATTGTCGGTTCGCCAGCGCGGTCTGGTACTCGATCTCGAAATCGTAAGTGACGCGTAATCCTCGCACGATGACTTTGGCGCCCTGCTGCCGTGCGAACTCCACGGTCAACCCACCATACGGCATCACGAGGATATTCGGCGTATCCTTGGCGGCCTCGCGCATGAAGGCAAGCCGTTCCTCCGTGCTAAACATGATGTCCTTTAGCGGACGCGCATAGACGGCCCAAATCAGTTTATCAAACAACTGCGCGGCGCGCTTGGCGATATCAATGTGCCCGTAATGGATGGGGTCGAACGAACCAGGATAGATGGCAACCGTCAACTCAGCTCTCCTTTACCTTTCCAGAACTCGCCCACCTCTTGCGCAAGCAGCTTGTGCTCGGGTTTTGCCAGGTCCGGATCGATCTGGAACAACTCTTGCGCCACCCGTCGAGCCTCCTCCAGAAACTTGACATCGCTCAGCTTGGCAATCTTGAGCTCGGGCACTCCGGACTGGCGCGTCCCAAAAAACTCGCCGGGCCCTCTCAGCTTGAGATCCTCCTCCGCCAGCTGAAACCCGTCCTGACATGTCTGAATGACCGTGAGGCGCACGTCGCTCGAAGCCCCTGATTTATCGGCCAGAAGCAGGCAGTAGGAAGGAAGAGAGCCGCGGCCGATGCGACCGCGAAATTGGTGCAATTGGGCCAACCCGAATCGATCGGCGCCCTCAACCAACATCACCGTGGCGTTCGGAACGTCAATGCCCACTTCCACGACGGAGGTCGCCACAAGGATGTCTATCCGATGATCGCGAAAAGCGTTCATCGTCTCGTCTTTTTCGCCTTGGCGCAGTTTACCGTGAATCAGCCCAATGCGCAAATCCGGGAATATGGCCTTTGACAGCCTTTCATACTCCTCAACGGCCGCCTTGGCGTCGATGACTTCCGACTCTTCAATCAGAGGGCAGATGACAAAAGCCTGTTCCCCTTTTTCAACTCGACCGCGTATGAAACGGTACCCCCTCTCTCGCTCCTTGGGCTCCATCCACCAAGTCTTTATCTCCATCCGTCCGGGCGGCATTTCGTCGATGACAGAGATGTCGAGATCGCCATAGATCGTTAGGGCAAGCGTGCGTGGGATGGGCGTCGCGCTCATGACGAGAATATGAGGATTATATCCTTTCGAGCGGATCGTGCCGCGTTGCTCCACGCCGAACCGGTGCTGCTCATCGATGATCCCAAGCGCCAAGTCCTTGAATTCGACATTCGACTGGATGAGCGCATGGGTCCCCACGGCGATGTCCACATCCCCCCGCGCGAGTTCTCCGCGAATATCTTCCTTGTCGCGGTTCTTTAGGCTTCCCGTCAGTAAGCGAATGCGCGGCGCGGGGCAGGTCTCGCGGTACAAGGTGAGCAGTGTGTGATAGTGCTGTTCGGCAAGGATCTCGGTCGGCGCGAGCAGGGCTGCCTGTGCGCCGTTTGCGACCGCCACTAGCATGGCGGCGGCCGCCACGACCGTCTTCCCGGATCCGACATCTCCCTGGAGGAGGCGGCTCATCGGCTCATGCTGCTGGATGTCGCCAAGGATTTCTTTGAGTGTGCGCTCTTGCGCAGGTGTGAGCGCAAAAGGCAATGTCTTGATAAAACCTGACAGAAGAGCAGAGTCTACCTGGAGGGCGCGCCCAGGCTTTTCCCTCCACTTGCGCCTCTGCTGCAGCACACCCAGTTGAACCTTCAGAAATTCTTCGAAAGCCAGACGCCGCCGCCCTGCCTGCATCTTTTCCACCGAAGATGGAAAGTGCACCTCACGCAGAGCCGTGGTCAGATCGGGGAGCTGTTCGCGCTCGCGGAGCGCAACGGGCAGCGGGTCGTTGAGTCGGGGTGCCCAAAACTCGACGACGCTATAGATCAGACGCCGAAGCCAGCGATTCGAGAGACCTTCCGTGAGGGGATAGACCGGAACAATACGGGCCGTGTGCAGCAGCTCTTTGTTGAACGGCTCCCACTCGGGGTGTTTGAAAGCCAGCCTCCCCAGGTCTTGATCGACGCGTCCGCTGACGACAATTCGCCGCCCTGGTTTGAACTGCTGCTGAAGGTAAGGCTGGTTGAAAAAGGTCGCCTGGATGACGCCCGACGGGTCCGACAAGAGAACGCTCGTGACCTTCATGCCGCGATGGGTCTCGCGGGTTTTGGCCTCGCACACCGTGAGCAGCAGCGTCACCTCATCATTGTACATCAATTGGCTGACCGTCTTGAGGTGACTGAAATCGTCATAGCGCCGCGGGAAATGATAGAGCAGGTCTTTGACGGTATAAATCCCCAGCCTCTGCAGCTTTTTGGCGAATGCAGGACCGACATTCTGAAGACGCATGACGCTCGCGTCCACCTGGTAGTTCGCTTCTCCCTGCAGCTGGATCTTGGGTGGTGGACCTTCCTCATCCTCCTCAAGATCTTCCAGCGGTTCTGCATCGGCTGGCGCGCATCCCGGTGGGGGTGCCACTCGGCTGGGCGGACCCTGCTTCAAGATGGCGACCGCCTGCTCGATCATTTGACGGCGCGCGCGCTTGTCTGCGGTTGCATATCCAGTCAGCAATTGGGCAATCTCATTGACGCGCGGCGCCGCCTGCTCCCCCCGTTCAGCGATCTGGTCAGCCGCCCAGTTGCGAAAGTATTTCTCCAACCCGCCTATGACCAGACGATCATCATATTTTTTCTGCTCGTTCACGAGCATTCGTTCCAAGTCGCCCCAAAGCAATGAAAAACCCCTCTACACTTTCCCTATTATACCTGGTTGAGCCAGGCAAGGCCGACCGCGCCCGGCCCTACATGCGAGCCCAGAACTCGCTCTATTTCCGATACGACCATGCGCTCTCGTGGAAAGTCGGCAGCCAGCAATTCCCAGAGTGGAGTTAGCTTTTCCTCTCACGCTGCGCGGACGACCGGCAACTCCTGAATCGGCCCGGAGTCTCGGGCAAAATCAATGTCCTGATAAGGGCCTCGCGCCAGGCCAGGCATCCCCCTGTTGTGCAGATTCAAGCGTGTCGAGCATCGCGACAATGCGTGCACCCGGAATCACGTCGGTGACGAGGACGTTGACCTCGTCAAGCGAGAGTCTTTCCTGCGCGGCCCCTCGTGCATCGGTTCTATCACGGAACTCCTGATCGCTCCAACGAACAACGCGCGGCAAATGGCCAATGCCTAGCCTCGCGGATCTGTGTAGGTAACTCGACAAGACCGTGCGTGGGACCTTGAGATGCGCCGTCCCAGTTTCCGGCTCACGGTCCTTCGTATACGACCACACCAATCGCGCTTGGTCCGAGATAGGTAGCCATCACGGGGCCGTAATGATCTATGCTAATATCCAAATTCGGCAAAATCGCGTTCACCTGCTCGATGAGCGCCGACACATCCTCCGGGGTGTTACTGTGGAGCACAACCATCTTCTCAATGTGCGTGAACTCCGTGATGAACTCGACCAGCTTTTCGATCGCCTTGGCCCGGGTGCGCACTTTTTCGAGAGCGACAATTTCGCCATCCTCCAAGATCAAGAGCGGCTTGATGCTCAGCATCGACCCCAGCACAGACTGAGCCTTGCCGACGCGTCCCCCTTTTTCCAAATACTCTAGCGTCTCGACGAAGAAGGCGATGTAGATGCGTGGGATCAACCCCCGCACCAGCTTCACCACCTCATCCAGAGTGGCTCCGTCTGCCGCGGCCTGCGCCGCTTTGGTCACCAGCATTCCCAGCCCGACGCTCACCAATTGCGAATCGATCACGACGATTCGGCTGCGCCCCAAGAGAGGCGCCGCGGCTCGTGTTGCAACCCGGAATGTCTGGCTGAGCTTGCTCGACGCGTGGATCGCAACAATGTCGTTCGACTTTTTCGTCAGCTCCGCAAATGCTTTTTCGAAATCGCGTTGGGTCGGAGCAGAGATCGTCGCCGGAATGGACGCGGTCTCGAGTTGGTGGAAGAAATCTTCCGCGGTGATGTCGATTCCGTCGCGAAACGACTTTTTCCCAACGTGGATCGTGATCGGCAAGACGGTGATGTCTAGCCGCCGTGCGACGTCCGGCGGAAGATCAGCCGTGCTGTCCGTGAGAATCTTGACAGGAGGCATCGCGTCATTCCACCGAGATGACATAGGGATAGTTTGGCTGACCGCCGTTCACGATTTCAATCTCCTGAGAAGGAAAGTGCTGCCGGACCTCCTGGCCCAAGTTTTCCGCCTCTTTGCCAGATACCGAGTCTCCGTAATAAATGGTAATGATCTCGCTGTCGTTCGTGCGGGCCTCCTTCAACATCTGCAACGCAACCTGGCTGCGATCCTGACCGGCCCCTTTGAGTTTGCCGTCCACCAGGCCAATGATCTGGCCTTCCTTCACTTCGATCCCATCCAGGTTCACCGAGCGAGTCGCCGTTGTTATCTCCACGGTCTGAATGTTTAGAGCCGCTTGCGTCATCGCTCGCGCGTTCATAGGCAAGTCGTTTTGAAAATTGAACGCCAACAAGGCGGCAATTCCTTGAGGGATCGTCTTGGTTGGAATGACAATCACCTGTTTGCTAGCCAGTTCCTTAGCCTGTTCCGCCGCTGGGATGATATTCTTGTTGTTTGGGAGAACAATGACCTGGTCGCTCTTGACCGCCTTGATCGCGCTCAGGATATCCTCCGTACTCGGGTTCATTGTCTGGCCGCCCGACACAATCGCCCCCGCGCCGAGACTGGAGAAAACACGACCGAGTCCCGCTCCTTGTACAACAGCAACGGTCGTCATGCCCGCGATTTCCTCCGCTTTCACGGGCGGTCGCCCGGCCATCTGTCCAGCCATAAAATCGATATACTGCTCTTGCATGTTCTCGATGACGACATTCGTCAAGATGCCCAATGAGCAGCCGTAATCGATGATCTGGCCAGGGGTAGGCGCATGCACGTGCACCTTGATGAGCGACGGATCGCCCACCACCAAAGCCGACTCGCCCATACTCGCGATCTTGGCCCGGATCGCATCTACGTCAAGATCGCTCCCGCGCACATGGAACTGAATGTCAAATCCCCAGCCCTCTTCGCGGGCGAGATGCTCCAGAGCCGCCGTCGATTCGCCCATCGACGGCGAATCCATCGGCTCGCCCCGCAAGTACTTGAGTGCACCCTCTAAAATTGTTAGCAGCCCCTGCCCTCCTGCATCGACCACGCCCGCCTTTTTCAGAACTGGAAGGAGCAACGGCGTTCTGACCACTGAAGCACGCGCCGCGTCCACCGTCTTGGACAGCACTGAACGAAAGTCGTCGCTCTGGCCGGTCGCCATAACGGCCGCGTCTGCTGCCTCGCGGCAAACCGTCAAAATGGTCCCTTCTACAGGCTTGACCACACCCTTATAAGCCGTCCGAGACCCCTCGACCATCGCATTCGCAAAATCGTGCGTGTTGATGGTCTCTTTCCGCTCAGTCGCCCGAGCAAACCCTCGGATGATTTGCGAGAGAATGACACCCGAGTTTCCCCTCGCGCCGAGCAAGGCCCCACGAGACAAAGCGCTGCAAATGGCAGAGGCCGAATGCTCCGGGGACGTATTGACTTCTCGAAGCGCAGCTTGCATGGTCAATAACATATTCGTCCCCGAATCACCATCGGGAACGGGGAAGACATTGAGGCTGTTGATGTAGGCGGCGTGTTGCTCCAGCCATGCAGTGCCGGCGGTGAACAGTTGTCTCAGCTCTTGGCCTTCCAACGTCCTCAGGGGCGGCAGCGGTTCAGAGGCGGTACTGGCACGTTTCTCTGGCAAAGATACCCTCGCAAAGCTTGGAATAGGTTCGCACAAACTCTAGCTCAAAAATGCGCTGCCGTTCCCCACTCCATCACGCTTGGTCGTCGACATGGACACCCTGAACATGAACGTTTACTTGAGCTACCGGAATCCCCAGGGCGCGCTCCACGCTGAATTTCACTCGATTCGTAATGCCGTGCGCTACTTCGGAGATGCGCGTCCCATACTCGATCACGACGTAGAGATCGATGATGATCTCACGGTTTACCAACTTGACGTCAATCCCACGGCGGTAAGTACTCCCCGGCAGCACCTTTGCGATCCCGTCGCTGAGATTCTTTTTCGCCATGCCCACCACACCGTAGCATTCGAGTACGGCTTGTCCTGCCAGGCTGGCAATCGCTGTGGGCGTGATCTCAATCCGCCCCAGGTAGGTTTCCTCAGTCATTCTCCCCAGCCTCTTTCGATTTGCGTTATTCGGGTGAATGTGCTATGATAATCGTCGCCCCGTGTCGGGGCCTTTATCTTGAAAGGAGAGGGATCGGGAATGGCACAACGATGCGATATCTGCGGCAAGAGCCCAATGTACGGCCACAGCGTCAGCCACTCAAAGCACGCCGTCAATCGTCGTTTCTTGCCGAACATCACAAAACGAACGATCGTGTACCAAGGGCGCAAGCAGAGGCTGAACGTCTGTACTAAATGCCTAAGGACGGTCAACCGAGCGGAAACCCAGGCGGCCTGAGCTCTCTGGTCGCGTCGCTGCCGGGCCAGGATCGAGCAAGCCGCTTTCTCCAAGGTGCAGCGATCATAAGAGGGTAGCCCAAGCGGCAGCCGGCCTTTATATCTCGGACACACAGCCAGCGTCTCTTCATTGAGGCGCTGGTTTTCATTTTGCGCTTGAACGCAATTTCTGAATGGCTCTCTCCACGCCATCCGGGTCCGCAAAAATCGCGGACCCCGACACAAGCACCCGGGCCCCCGCCCTCACCGCCCGAGACGCTGTCTCGGAATGAATTCCGCCGTCCACTTCGAGCTCGACATCCCTCCCAAGCGCGTCGATCATCTGCCGCATCTCCGCGATTTTCGCGGGCATCGTTTCGATGAACGATTGTCCTCCAAAGCCCGGGTTGACCGTCATAACCAAAACGAGATCGATGAACGGCAGAATCTCTTTGAGCATAATATTCGGCGTCGCGGGATTGATCGCTACGCCCGCGCGCTTGCCGAGACCCTTGATCTCTTCCACGACCCGGTGCAAATGGATGCATGCTTCTTGCTGCACCGTGAGAATGTCGGCCCCCGCTTCCGCAAAGTCGGCCAAGTAGCGTTCTGGCGACTCGATCATCAGATGGACGTCGAAGGGACGATCCGTAAGGCCCCGGATGGAGCGAACGACGACGGGACCTATCGTCATGTTCGGCACAAAATGCCCGTCCATCACGTCCACGTGAATATAGTCTGCTCCTCCTTGAGCAGCCTCACGCACCTGTTCCCCCAGGCGGGAGAAATCGGCAGACAGAATTGAAGCGGCGATTTTCAACATACTTCAGACCGTGTGGAGCTGGCGTGCCCCCACTTTACGCTCCTCCACCTGGCGCAGCTGCCCGCATCCCGCAGAGATCTCTATCCCTTTCTCGACACGCAGCGTCGTCGGAATGCCCGCCCCTTGCAGGATTCTTTCAAATGCCTTGACTTGTCCGTAGGGCGTTCTCTGATAGGGCGACCCCGGGGTTGGGTTTAGAGGTATCAAATTGACATGGCAAAGGAGACCCTTGAGCAGCAGCGCCAACGCCCTAGCCTGTTCCGGACGGTCGTTTACGTTATCGATAAGCGCATATTCAAAGGTGATGCGTCGCCTGGTGCGAGCACTGTACTCGCGGACTGCCGGCATCAACTCCTTCAAGGGGTACTTGCGATTCAGCGGGACAAGCACGTTTCGGACAGCATCGTCAGGAGCATGCAAAGACACAGCCAGATTGATCTGGAGCTTTTCCTGGGCCAGTCTATGGATTCCCGGCACCTCTCCCGAAGTGGAAACCGTGATTCGCCGTGCCCCCAGACCCAAACGCTCCGAGTCGGTCAATGATTCTATCGCCTGCCACGTCGCGTCGTAATTCAAGAGTGGTTCGCCCATTCCCATGACGACCACGTTCGTAATCGGGGATGCCATACGCGCAATTGCAAGGACCTGCGCCACAATCTCGCCCGGGCTCAGGTTCCGAATATAACCGGCCTGGCCGGTCGCGCAAAAAGGGCAACCGATTGGACACCCAACCTGGGTTGAGATACAGACCGTCCGTCGCTTGAAATCGGGCCCCGGATTGTGCGGCTCCTCCAGCTCAGGGCTGTTGGGAGCATCCTGGTAAAGCATCAGGACCGTCTCGATGGTGTGCTCATCTTCCAGACGGAGCAAAATTTTGCGAGTCAGTCCGTCGACAGAAGCACTTTCGGCAACGGTTTTCGGAATACCGATTCGAGCTTCGCTGTCCAACCGCACGCGCAAGCCGCGGGGCAGATCGGTCATGGCATTGAAATCCCAAACGAACTCGCGGTAGATCCAGTGGTCCAATTGGCCCGCGCGGTATTCAGGTTCGCCCAGGGAAGCTACCCAATCCCGCAACCCTGCTTTGGTAAGGTTCAGTACGTCGATCAACTCTGCCCTATCTAGCTCCGTCGCCGCCCAGACATATTGAGAGCGACGAAGACATAGTAAAGTAGAGTCGAAAGTGCTTGCGCCGCTGCGGCGACGTACGTGAGCGCGGCCGCGCTCAAGACCGATTTCGCCTCATCAACCTCACCTGGGCCAACCAGTGCGCTCGAGCGCAGCATGACCAATGCACGCTGGCTCGCATTAATCTCCACCGGCAGCGTGGCCAAGGCAAATACAAGGCTTGCCGAAAAAAACGCAATCCCGAGCCAAACGAGACCCGACAAGTTGATAAAGATGCCCGCGATGAAAAGTAAATAACCAACCCATGGGCCGACCGTCGCGGGTGTTACAAGAAACGCCCGCACCCGCATCGGCGCATAGCCTTGTGCATCTTGAACAGCGTGGCCCACTTCGTGAGCGACAATCCCCATCGCGGCCACCGATGGGGTCCGAGCGACTCCCGCCGAGAGATATAGAGTCTTGTCCCTAGGATCATAGTGATCGGTCAAATTGCCGGGCGTACCGGTGACGTCAAGGTTCAAACCGTTCGCCCGCAGCAAATAGGCTGCGACCTGCTCGCCGGTCAAGTTTTTCGCATTGCGCACCTGGCTGAACTTGCGATAGGCTGATTGAACTTTCCATTGCGCAAACATCGCCAGCAGTAACGCGGGCAGGGCAAACAATAGATAGAGCGGATCGAAAAAGAAAAAACCAAAAGGCATATTCGCAACTCCCAAATAACCGCGACCCGGTGCTCACTAACTTACCCGGAAAAGTATACTAGAGAAGAAAACTTAAGTCAATAGGTCGAGAACTCACCCCTGAGACGCCGATTCCCAAGCTTGACGTAGCGTGACCAGGTCGTCAAAGACGAGGTCCGGATAAATAGTCGACTCTCCAAGCAATTCACGTGGCGTGACCCCGGTGAGCACCAGAACAGCCCCCAACCCCGCGCGATGGGCGCCTTCGATATCCGTGTCAAGCCGGTCCCCTAACATGAATGTGTCCTCGCGCGCCACACCCATCTTCTCGACGGCGAGGTCGAACATGGCGCGCTCAGGCTTTCCGACCGTGATGGGCGCCACGCCGCTTGCTGCCTCCAACGCAGCTAGAATTGCACCCGCGCCTGGCACCTCTCCTTCATCCGAAGGAAAAGTCTTGTCTTTGTTCGTCCCGACGAATTTGGCCCCACGCCGGATTTCGATTGTGGCGCGCCTCAATTTGTCATAGGTCAATGAGAAATCCAGCCCTGCGACGACGACATCCGCGCTATGGTCGACCAGATGATATCCCGCTCGTGTCAACTCAGATGCAAGCGCTTCGCCGCCGACGACGAGAACACCCGAACCCGGCGGCGCTATCTGCGGCAGATACAGCGCGGTCGCTCTCGCCGAGGTAAAAACCTGCTCTTCGCTCACCTCCGCGCCCAAACCTGCCAGGCGCGCAGTGACTTCCGAGGCCGGCCGCGCCGAGTTATTCGTCGCGATCACATAACGGATGTTGCGTTCTTTGAGGAAAACCAAGAACGCGGCAACACCTGGCAGGCCTTTCTTACCATACCAGAGGACTCCATCCGCATCGATAATCAGGGCGCGAATCCTCCGGAGCAGTTGGTCCTGGGAGCTCATCCCCTAACCGTAATACATGTTCACCAAGACATTGTGCACCAGCGCTTGGAGAACCTGGATAATGATAAGAGCGACGATGGGCGTAATATCCATCATGCCCCCAATGGGAGGAATGACGCGCCGCAAGGGGGCTAGGATCGGCTCCGTTACCTGGTTCAGTAGTTGGACCGCGGGGTGATACGGATCGATCGGCAACCAGGAAATAAGTGCCCGCGCAATAATCGCAAAAGACAAAACAGTGAACAAAAGATCGAAGAAGCTGATGAGAAACCCCATTACTCCTACTCCGTCGTACTTCTATCTCCAAATAACCCTCGGCCAATGCGCACTAGCGTGGCACCTTCCGCGATGGCTGCTTCAAAGTCGTCCGTCATGCCCATCGAAAGGTCTGGCCAAGTCAGCTCTGGAAAACGCCGCATCATTTCATCCCGCAGTTCACGCAGAATCCGAAAATACGGGCGCGCTCGTCCGGGGTCGGCCACGATAGGAGCAACGGTCATCAACCCGCGCACCTCCAGATGTTGAAACTGGAGAGTCTCTCGGACGACGCCTGCGAGCGTCAAGGAATCAGGCTCTAGGCCGTATTTGCTCGTCTCTCCCGACACGTTTACCTCAAGGAGCACACGCACCCGCTTGCCAATTTCATCTAATCGATCATTCAATCGCCGGGCGAGCGCG
>JAMDCU010000021.1 GCA_023489485.1 Chloroflexota bacterium | reverse complement strand
AACTGACTGAAACCAGGGGACGCGACACTACGGCAGGCTGATCCCTGGGCGGGCGGCGACGTCCCAAACCGCCTTTCGGATCACTCCGGCTTCAAGTCCCCAAAAGCCGCCATAAATCCACACTCTCGCGTGGAGGATGTTTTGACGCGCGCTCCATCTCGCGCTATACTGTGCATTGTATCTAGATGTGGAAGGAACGTGATCTTCTGCTTTCTCTGATCGGCTTTGTCATTGGGCATGCATTCTTCCTGTTATCGGCACCGACATGCCCTCGCTCTCCCTGATGGTCCAGCGCACCAAACTTGTACACATCTCTTGCGGGTCGGACCCTGAGACATGATGCGGGACGATTCAGCCTGTGACGAAGCTCATCTGAACAATTGCTGCGAAGAGTGACCAACACCTGCTGTCGGATGCAGACGCCATCCGGCAGGGGTGTTTTTTGTTCCTCGACAGTCAGCTCGCGAACGCGAATGGCAAGTGCAGTGATCACAGAATTTCAAAGAGGCGCACTGCTCCATGTCGACTCCTTCTTCTCCTGCCTTTCGTCGTGTTCTTGCCGGTACTCTCCTGACGGGCAAGTCCTCACGCCTGGTTAGGGACTATATTCACTGCGTTCGAGATGAGCACCTTGCTCCGCAGCGAATTCTCCTTCTTTCCTTCTTTTCGGCCAATGCGCGCTCCCTGCGCGACAAGCTCCGGGACGTAGGGAATTTCCTCCCCTACGTCACAACGATACAGCATTTTCAGCTCACCCTGCTCACCGAATACGCGGACGCGGTAGGGCTGGATACGCCACTTGAGGAAATCAGCCCTGCGGCGCGGGCTCTCATCATTGCCCGGGCGTGGTCGGATATCGGAGGGGCTTTGTGGCAGGAGTTCCACGAGGCGCCTGGAGCTATCAGCGAACTGGCCCGAGTGGTGGACTGGATCTCTCAAAACAGACGCGGATTCACGCTAGCTCCGAACGAGGCGGGCGAGCACGAACTCGCGCGCGTCTACGTCCGCTACATCGAACTGTGCAACCGGAATCGGGTGCTCACGTTTCAGGAATCGAGCTTGCGCTGCCTGGATCTCCTCGCGGAAGAGGGCATCGCACGAGGCGTACATAA
Source organism: Chloroflexota bacterium (assembly GCA_023489485.1). Classification (GTDB taxonomy): domain Bacteria; phylum Chloroflexota; class Anaerolineae; order UBA4142; family UBA4142; genus JAMDCU01. The sequence continues at coordinate 38,991 of JAMDCU010000021.1, read as the reverse complement.
CCGCTTCCCTGTTCTCATGGTGGACGACCTGCATCAAGCCCGCCCCGACCAATTGGCCTTGATCGAGCGGTTGTGCGGTCCCGATACTCGCTTCACATGTACCGCCTGGCTCCAGGCAAACCCAGCTTCACCGGAATTGAGACATGTTCAGGAGTTCTTGCGGAGTTGTGAGCAGGTGGAAACACTCGACCGACCAGCACCCGACATGAATCCCGCCATCACGTCCCTCATCGGTCGCGTGATAAAGATGCCGGGCGCGAGGCAGCCGATATCTTCCCCCATTATGCTGGTAGCCGGCGCCTCTGCCGTAGAAGATGAAATGGAGCTAGTGGCGCGGGCAGTTGCCAATCAACTGGCTCGGGACCGCGCCCTGAAACCGAGCGAGATTGCCATCGTTGCTGCAGATGCTGGATTGCTCCCCTTTGCACGACGCGTGTTAGCGCGCTATGGACTGGTCTCGCCGCAGCCACCTCCCGCTCGCCATAACCCGCTCATTTATGCAGGCATCCTTGCCCTCCAATGGCTCTCACAAGGCGCAGACGCTGAAATCGACTCCGAGTTATTGGCCCTGCCATACGTGGGTATCGATCCGATCGACCGCGCGGCTTTGGAGCGCGCCGCGAAGGATCACGAAAAGAGCATTCTCGAGCTCGAGGGCACGGAACTGCCATCTCTCGTAGTGCCGGAAGCGACCATAGCCTGCCTGGGACACGTGCGCGAGGCACTCAGTAAGTTGAATCAGGAATCACCTCTGAGACCGCAGCTTTTCCAGTTGGTACGCGATCTCGGCGGCATCGCGTGGGCATGGGACAATTCCGCTTTCGGACGCGCTCAGCGCGACGAATGGGCGCGCACGTTTTCCAACTGGCTTGTCGCGATCTCGGATCTGGAAGGGACCGCACGCTCTGTCAATACGCCGTTTGAGGAGTGGATCGACCTCCTCGACGGTTTAGCGGATGAGCTTACCCAGACCGAAACGCGGCCCGAGGAGATCCAATTCCTCGATAGCCTGCACGCGAACGGAAGCCACGCCCCTAGCGCCTTTGTTGTGGGGCTCTCCGAAAACGCTTGCCCTATCCCCAGCGCGCCGTTCCAACTCATCTCGGAGGAAGAACTGCCGGCATTATTCACGGACGGGCGACGTGTCGTTCTGCCCGCTCTCCGGGATCATGCCGCGTGGATCGAACGGGAGGCGCGCAAGCTCGCCCTGCTGCTCAGCCGTGGCACCGAACATCTGCAGGTGTCGGTGAGCCAGTACACTGCGGGGGGAGAGGCCCAACTTCCTTCGCCCTTTTTCGAACGAATGCTCGCCGACGAGGGCGAGATCGACAAAGATGGGCAAATTCAGCTTACCCATCCGGTCTTGTGGAGCAAAGCGCCAGAGCTTCCGCCGCTATCGACAGGCGGACTTCGTCGCTTGCTCGCGCCTACGCCTGGACCCACAAAGGTCCTGAACCGCCACACCTTCTCCGCCACGCAACTCCGGATGTACTTGACCTGTCCCCTGCAATTCTTTCTGGCGCATGTTTTGAACATCGAAACCGAGGAAGAGGATACGCCGCGACGCGGCTCGCTAATTCACGAGGTCTTGTGCGCCGCCTTGGGAGACGGCACTTGCCGAGAAGTGGATCTCTCGCATGGCAAGCCAGCGCCTTGGATCGGGGACGCCGCGAGACTGAAGGAGCGCACACACAAGGCGCTCGAGGCGGGGTGGACCGGTCAACCGACTGATCTGCCCGGGGGAGGCCGCTACACGCCGAGCGCCGAATGGAGTGTCGCGTTCGGGCCGGATCTCCAGCGCCAAGCCGTGCGCCTCTGGGCACAAGACGCGCTCGCGGCGTGGGCCGAATTTGAGAGCGACGGTCTACCCGATGCCGAGGTCCGCCGCCCCATCCTCTTGGAAGTCCCCTTCCGAATCGAGATTGAGGGGATACCGATTGCCGGTCGAATTGATCGCATCGATCAGATTAAGACCGCGGCGGGCACTTTCTACGATGTGATCGACTACAAGACCGGCTCGTCCGGCAAGTATGCGCTCAATGCCCAGATGCAGAAATTCCTGCCCGAAGGGGATAAGCGGCCGAGCGATTATCAGCTGCCGCTGTACGCGCTGGCGCTCATGGCTGGCATCCGACGCGTCCAAGGTGCGCCCCGCGCCCTCCACTATATGAACATTGGCTCGATAGCTCAGAAAGACAATGGCAGTTACACCGCCGAATCTTGCCGGACCATTCAGATCACGAAGGGTAAACTCGATTACCGACGCGGCGAGCTACCCGTCTCCACACTCGAAAAGCAAATCCCTCAGGCAGTTGCCAGCACATTGAATAGCATGTCTTTCACCCCGTACGAGGCGACTCCCACCTACGGCGCCTGCAACTATTGTGCGTTCGCCTCCGTCTGCGACCAAGGCAAGGCCACAGGAGGAGAAACATGAGCAGCTTTCTCCCCAACCCCGGACAAGATAAAGCGATTCATTCTCCTCTCGGCACGCCGACACGGGTCGTCGCAGGAGCTGGGACCGGCAAGACGGAGGTCATTTCGCGTCGCTTTGTCCATCTTCTCGAAAAGGACCGTTCGCTCAAGCCGGAGAACATTCTCGTTTTGACCTTTAGCGAAAAGGCGGCGGCCGAAATGCGGGCCCGGATTTTCCGCGCCGTCACGCAAGCCGACCTGGGATTCGACCGCCTGGATCTCAGTGCCGCCTCCATTAGCACTTTTCACTCCTTCGGCGCTCGCTTGCTCCGCGAGCACAGCCTCGCGGCACGAGTCGACCCGAACCTGCCGGTTCTCACCCCAGTTGATGTCCAAGAATTCATGGAGGAGGCGCAGGAACGCTTTCTGGAACAAGGCTATCGCGAAGCGTACGGCACATTGAATCCGCTGGAGCTCGGCGCCTACACCTGGGAAGATGGCGGACCGTTCGATACGGCGCAAGATATCATGGATCAGCTGCTGAATCAGGGCGTGGCGCTAGAGGATTTCAAGCGTGAGGTTGTCGATAAAGAAACGGAATCGGAGGCGCATCGCGCGCTCACACCCCTCGTGCACTGGCTTTATGCCGCCTATCTTCAAGAATTGAAGGATCGGGGCCAGCTTGATTTCGACCGGCTCATCGTCGGCACGGTCGCACTCCTGGAAAACGACAAGGCGCTCCGCGACGAGCTGCGGACGCAATTCAAGGTTATCCTCGTCGACGAATACCAGGACACCAATTTCGTCCAAGACCGGCTGTTGCGAGCCCTCGCGGCCGAAGGCATGGCAAATATCACGGTGGTGGGTGACCCCCGACAGGCGATTTACGTCTGGCGCGAAGCACGCGTCGACAACATCGCCGATTTCCCGATGCGCGGCGGAAAGCGTAACGACCGGCCGCTTATCGAAAACCGCCGGTCGCTCAAGCCAATCCTTGACGTCGCGAACCGAGCGATCGCGGGTTATGCTTTTGCCGTGGCGCCAGAATTTGACGCACACGATCAGCTGAAGCCGTATTCAAAGAACGAGCAGTTTGACGGAGTGATCGTCGATCTTCAAGCCTGTCCGACGCGGGAAGAGGAAGCAGAAGCCGTTGCCGGTTGGATCGCGCAAGCGGTCACAGCGGAGGATTTCAAGTTTGGCGAGATTGCGATTCTCATCCGGGCGAGAACGTACCTGGACGCCTATGCGGCCGCCCTGCGTAGGGCTGGAATTCCATATGAGGTCTCGGCGCAGGATGCCTTCTTCACACGCCCGGAAGTCTTGGATGCCATTCACCTCCTGAACGTCTGTCTCAACCCAGCCGATGACCTGTCGCTCGTGCGCGTGCTCCTCAGCCCAGCGGTCGGCCTCAGCCAAGACCAGGTCGCGGCCTTGGCACGTGCGCAGGAAAAAGGCGAGCGACTGTGGGGTGTGGTCCGCCGAGTAGAAGCAGCAACTCAGGACACTGTCGTTCGCGCGCGTGTCGGCCAGTTCATGGCTTTCTGGCAAGAGGCGCAGAGAGAGCAGTGGGTGGTCTCGATGGCCTCTTTTGTCGACTGGGCGCTGCAGCAGAGCGGCTTGGGAAGTGTGGCTGACCCGATGGCACTGCGCGCCTTGACGAAGTTGCAAGCAATTGTCCAGGTGTACGAGTCTGATCATCCCACCGAATACTTGCGCGATCTCGTCACCTACTTACGGTTGACGCTCGAGGGTAACCCGCGCGCCAAGGCACCCGAACTGAATACGGCAAAAGATGCCGTGCGCGTCCTCACTGCGCATGCGAGCAAGGGGCTTGAATTCCCCGTGGTCATCGCGGCGGATTCGCGCCAAAAGGTCCGCCCGAATCAGAGCCAGTCGCCGTTCCACGAGCCGACCTCAGGTTTGGTGATCCCGAAAGAAGAGGTAGACCATCCCGCGTTTGTGGAGCGCAAGCGTCGCTCTCAGAACGAAGCTCGCTGCCTGTGGTACGTGACCTGCACGCGTGCCAAGAAGCGACTGATTATTACCGCGACGAACAAGAAGGAACGCGAGGACGACCGGTACGGAAAAGTCGAGACCTTTTTCGAGGAACTGTGGAACCGACAGGCGGATAGCCCACTGCCCGGCGTGGCCCTCGACCGCTCACCAGAGGCGAAGAGTTCTCTCCCATCTCCTGCTACCACTGGGCCTGAGCAAACACCGAGGCCGATGGCACCCGCCTTTGTTCTAGCCAAACCCCAGTTCCGTGTTTCGCCCACGGCGTTCCGGTGGTACCAACAGTGTCCTGCTGCCTATCGCTATTACTACCTCACTCGCTATGGGTGGTTGAAAGAGGATATTGAGCGAGAGGAAGAGCGGGTAGAGGGTCATGGCACGGGCCGACTGCTCGGCTCCGTTTTCCATCGCGCGGTCGCAGCGCATGCGCGATGCCATCAGGCAACCGCAGATGAGTTGTTAGGAATGGCCAAAAGCGAGTTGTCCGCGCGTTTGAGTGCCAGTCAGGCGAACACTGTGAAGACATGGTTGGAGTTGTATCTGGCGAGTGAAATTGGCCGCGTACCTCTCGAGCCAGCCGCCGTCGAAGTCCGGGTGTCGCTATTCATGGAATTTGACGATGGAATCCTCGGGGTCTTTGGAGTGGCTGACCGGTTCGAGCCCGACCGGCTGATCGATTTCAAGACAGATGCCGCCGCCGAAGGGCTGGTGGACCGCTGCGGCGATCAACTGCGTCTCTACGCGCTTGGTGCGAGGCAAGATGGCCTGCTCAAACCTGAAGCAACGCTCTGGATCTACCATGCTCCGACTGCAGCAATGCTTTCTGTCTCTTGTACTTCGGCAGATGAAACGCGTCTAAAGAATGAACTGGCAACTTTCACGGCTAACCTCTCTCGACCAGACGCCGCCTTTCCGCAGGTGAAGTCCGATTTCTGCGAATGGTGCGCGGCACGCACGATGGTATGCGCAGGGTAGCGGCCGCAACTGCAATATGAATCTAATTTCCGTTTGTTGATTTCCATAATCTTGTGGTATACTGTCGTAGATCGCTTGATCTCTTTGCCCCGTGGCTACGGACTAGACTTCTAGCTTGGACTACGGCACTCTCAATCTGATTCTTGGTGTGATTGCCTGTCGCCCCGGGTGACGAAGGTCGCGCGAGCGGGTTGATCGACGGCGATCCTCGGCACTTGTCTTTAAGCGCGTCTGCGCTTGGGCAGGTGCCTTTTTTTCGCGACTGAATGGAGGCGCCCGAGTTTCACGGACCGCCCATGGGCATGCGTCGCGTGTGTGCTCTCCATTATCCGTTCGGGGATATGCTATGGCACTGGCTCACTACATAATCTTCCATCCGGAAAAGAAAAGAGCTGCGGTCCATGTTAAGGCGGTCGCTCTTACGCCTAAAGGAGCAACAAGGCGCTGGCATGGCCGCGTCTGGGTAGACAAACCCAATGGCAATGAAGACCCATTCGTTCTTGCCTACCCTTGGGCATTTACGTATTGCCATGCCACCCAACTCCGACGTCGGAAGCGACACCCATCATATATCCAACCGGGTTCATATCTCATCTTCTGCAGTGGAGACGCAGCGGAGGACGGTATCCTCCGCGTTGATACCGTTTTTGTAGTCGGCACCGTTGCGGAGTGGCGGCGGGGCAAAAGACCGGATCTTCCGGCGGAGTTGGAGAAATATCGGAGGAACAAATCTTCCAAGCTCTGGCTGCATCACCTGCGATTCGGAATCGGAAAAGATAAGCAGCACGAAGGACAATACACATATCTCTCACGCGCATGGCAGAGAGGAGCGAGCGATTTTTCTTTTCTGCCACTGAATGTTGCGGGCGAGCGCGCAGAGATTCCCGTGGGGAAGCCGCCTCGACCAGTAAGGACATTACTTGTGCGGGGCATCAAAGGCAAGAGGCCAGTCCGCTTGGAGCATCAACAGGTCCAGGCAGTTTTGAAACGTATCGATGATGGTACCAAATTCAAAGTCGTAAAGATATTGAAGGAAATGAGCAAAACGAAATCTCCAAGCAAGCCTAGTGAGCCCTGTTGCTGATTCGCGAGTGCGATTCCGGCTGCCGAGAAAGGAAAGTAAACGTTGGATAGCAGCTTTCCAGCGCTGAAACCGAACACAGTATTGCGGGGATCACTTTTCCCCGAGCCAGTCCAGGTGATCGTGACCATACAGATGGGCGATTCCATCAAGCTCATCGGCAAAGGGCTCAATACCGGTCAGGTGCACGAGCTCGTCCTCTCACGCGAGCAAATCGCCTCACTGGAAGCAACACCTCAGAAGGAACCGTTTGATGGCGATGCCGGCCGCTTTCGCCTCGGGGTTGAGGCTATGCGTCTCCAACTCGCCTACGAATATGACCCCTACTTCACCCTCTCCATCGCGCGTGTTGATCCCTTACCCCACCAGCTTGAGGCTGTCTACGACTATTTTCTCAAGCTGCCCCGCATCCGCTTTCTGCTCGCGGACGATCCCGGTGCCGGCAAGACGATCATGGCGGGATTGCTTATCAAGGAACTCAAGATCCGGGGGTTGATCCAGCGTACGCTCATAGTCACGCCGGCCAATCTGTCTTTCCAATGGCAGCGTGAAATGAAAGACAAGTTCCGCGAGCATTTTGAGATTATTCGCGGGGATGTGCTCCGTGCCAACTATGGTTCCAATCCCTGGCAAGACAAGAACCAAGTGATTACGTCCGTCTCTTGGGTGTCTATCATCGAAGACGCACGCGAAAGCCTCCTCCGCAGTCATTGGGACCTCATCATTGTCGACGAAGCGCACAAGATGAGCGCTTACAGTTCGGAGAAAAAGACGCTGGCGTATCAACTCGGCGAGCAACTCTCTGAGATGACTGACCACTATTTGCTGATGACCGCAACCCCACACAAAGGCGACCCCAAGAACTTTTGTCTCTTCCTCGAACTGCTCGACCGGGACGTCTACGGGGACGTCAAGAGTTTGGAAGAGGCGATGCGGCGCAACTCCGCGCCCTTCTACTTGCGTCGGGTAAAAGAGGCGTTGGTCACATTTCCCGATCCGGATACCGGGCAGATCAAAGCCATCTTCACCAAACGAAACGTCCAGACCACTGAGTTCCAGATCAGCGACGACGAGTGGGATTTCTACGATGCTCTGACCCGCTTTGTTGAGAACCAATCGATCAAGGCGGCGGCGGATGATTCCGCCCGTGGGCGTGCTCTAGGTTTTACGATGGCGATGCTCCAACGCCGTTTCGCCTCGAGTATCTACGCCGTCCGGCGCAGCTTGGAGCGGATGCGCGACAAACGCCAAAAGATTCTCGACGATCCGGCCGGCTACCGGCAAGAGCAAATCGCGAAACGCGTGCCGGAGGATTTCGACGAACTGGAAGAGGAAGAACAGCAGGAAATCTTGGATGAGCTGGAAGGCGTCGTTGCCTCAGTCGATCCCACAGCCTTGCGCGAGGAAATCCTCCAGTTGAACCGTCTCATCGATCTGGCCTGTGCCTTGGAAGAGCGCGAGGTCGAGACGAAGCTGACGAAGTTGAAAGAAATGATCACGGCGCAGGGTGTCTTTGCCGATCCGAAGATGAAGGTTCTCATCTTCACCGAGCACAAAGATACGCTCGATTACCTTATCGACAAGCTGCGCGCCTGGAACCTGTCGGTCACTCAGATTCACGGTGGAATGAAGATCGGCGACCGAGATACCCCCGGCTCTCGCATCTATGCCGAGCGCGAATTCCGCGACGAGTGTCAGGTGCTAGTGGCGACCGAAGCCGCCGGCGAAGGTATCAACCTCCAGTTCTGCTGGTTCATGATCAACTATGACATTCCCTGGAACCCGGTCCGGCTCGAACAACGGATGGGGCGTATCCACCGCTATGGACAGGAGAAGGACTGCCTCATTTTCAACTTTGTGACGACGAACACCCGAGAAGGGCGCGTATTTCAAAAGCTGTTCGAGCGCATCCAGAAGATAGAAGAAGACCTCGACCCCAAACGGACCGGCAAGGTGTTCAATGTCCTGGGCGAAGTATTCCCCGCCAACACCATTGAGCGGATGCTACGAGACATGTATGCCCACAACCTGAGCGTCGACGTCATTACTAGTCGTATCATCGAGCAGGTGGATACGGAACGCTTCCGCAAGATCACGTTTTCGACCTTGGAAGGTCTTGCCAAGCGCGAGTTGAATCTCTCCGCCATCGTCGGCAAGTCCGCCGAGGCAAAAGAGCGACGGCTTGTGCCCGAGGTAATTGAAGGGTTCTTTACGGAAGCGGCACCTCTCGCCGGGGTCAGCCCCAAGGAGACCAAGCGTGGGGAGCATGTCTACCGCATTGGCAAGATTCCCCGAACGCTCTGGCCGATTGGTGAGCGGATCGAACCGCGGTTCGGCAAGTTAGGGCGCGAGTACAAGCAGATCGTCTTCGACAAAAAGCTGTTGACCGATGATCCGACGCTCGAATGGGTCACGCCAGGCCATCCGCTGTTTGAATCGGTTCGTGAAGATGTAGCGGAACGCGTGCAAAAGGACCTCCAGCGTGGTGCTGTGTTCTACGATATCCACCGAGACCAGCCGGCACGTCTGGACGTTTTCTCGGCCGCGATTCGGGATGGGCGTGGCAATATCCTGCACCGGCGGCTATTCGTCGTCGAGACGGACGTCGAAGGACTGATGGCGGTGCGCCAACCCACACTCTTTCTTGATCTGGCGCTAGCACCCAGTGGAACAGCCGTACCGGAGGGCAGTGCACTGCCACAGCGTGAGCACGTCGAGCAAGTCCTCGTCGAGCGAGCATTGGGTCCCTTCCTGGAGGAGATCCGTCTACAGCGCGAGAAGGAAATCGAGGTTATCTCCGACCACATGGAGATCAGCCTGAACCAATTAATTCACCGGCAGAATCTGCGGATGGCGGAACTGCTAGAGGACCAGCAGTCGGGCGATCCGAGCCCGCTCTTGGCAGCAAACATCAAGACAGTCGAGGACCGTCTCGACGAACTGAATGGACGCCTAGAGCGTCGCCGCGAAGAACTGCAACAAGAGCGCAACTGCCTCGTCAGCGACATTCGCCAGCATGGGCGCGCTTGGGTATTGCCGCATCCAGAGCGGACGGCCCCGAGCATTGCGCCAATGGTGCGTGATGAGGAGATTGAACGGATTGCCGTCGCGGCGGTCAAGGCGTACGAAGAGGCGCGCGGGTGGCACGCCGAGAGTGTAGAAAAAGAGAATCGCGGTTTCGATCTCATCTCACGTCGGCCCCATCCCGAAGACCCGCAGACCGCGATTGGCGTTCGCTTTGTTGAGGTCAAGGGGCGTGCAGGAGTGGGCGACATTGCGCTGAGCGCCAACGAATACAAGACCGCGGAGCGACTAAAGCAGGATTATTGGCTGTACGTGGTATTCAATTGTTCTGGCACCCCAGAGATCCGCTTGATTCAAGACCCTGTGCGGCTTGGATGGAAGCCGATTGTAACGGTTGAGCATTACCAGGTGAAAGCAGAGGAAATACTAAGTCAAAAAGCCTAAGGGGATGGCGCTGTAATGTCTGAGCAAACGATTCGCTGTGTAGATGATGCAGACCTCATCAACTTTATCCAGTCCGCGAAAACTCGTTTGGTGTTCGCCGGTCCCGGCTTGCGTCACAAGGTGGCCGACGCTCTCGTTGAACGTTGGAAATCTCTGGGCCCAGAGCGCGTTGATGTTATCCTCGATGTCGACCCTGAGGTAGTACGCCTCGGATACGGCGAGTTTGAAGCGATACAGAGGCTACAGACTGTCGCCGGCGAGCTCGGGGCAAATATCAATCGCCAAGTGGGTATCCGTATCGGCCTTGTGGTTGCGGACGAGCGCATTCTCATATTCTCCCCCACGCCCTTCCTCATCGAGTCGACACCCAGGGAACAATCTCGGCCCAGCGCGATCCTGCTGAACTCGGTCCCACCAGCAGTCAATCGGGATCTCGGCCAGGGTGAAAATGGCACTCGCGACCGGCAGATAGGGATGGACGCCGTCAAGCGAAGGAACTACAGGAGACGGACGCTGATCTCAAGTCTAACCCGCCAGTAGCGTTCGATGTCGCCCGTAAGGTCCGCGTGTTCAATGCTCATTTTGAATTCGTGGAGTTTGAATTGACGGGTGGACTCATTTCCCGGAAGAAGGTCCCAATTCCGAGCGATCTGATGGGGTTGGCAAAAGAGGAGAGGGTGCAGCGACTGCTCAAGAGCACTTTTCAGTTGGTAGACGAGAAAAGCTCCCTTTCAGGTAATCCGGTTTTCAAGCTCAAGGATTTCATCGCAAGGAAATACCTCATCACGCTCAAGAACTATGGATCTGTGGCCCTGCGGAGTAACAAGGCAGATCTTGAGTTGGCGGTAAAAACGTTGCGCAAGTACATTCTGCGCTACCAAAGAAAAGTCGCCACTCAGCTACAGAAAGAAATTGACGCGAACCGGAATGCTCTGGCGGAAGCCCTTCTGCCAACCGTGGTCAAGAGTCCGCCGGCCCGCTGGCGCAAGTTCATGGGGGCGTCGCCCAAGGAGGACGAGATTCATAGCATGCTCGAAAGCGAGTTGAACGACGCGTTCGGTTCCGCTGAAGAGAATCTGAAAAAGATTGAGGTCAAGCTGGTGTTCAAGGGCATCACCTATGAGCTGCTGACCGACAACGCCTTTATTCAGGTCGCCAGAAAAGCGATCCCATCCATCTCGAAACTGCACGAGGAATACGATGCCGCCAGAGAGGCAAAGAGCCCCCAGGAGAGGGAACGTGCCAACCATCCGCGATAGAATACTCGAGTATTTGAAGCGCCATCCTGAGGGTGCCGACGACGATGAACTCACTGCTGCCCTTGGGTTGAGACGTAGGCAAGAAGCCAATAACTACTGCCGACAGATGGTGCAGGAGGGGCTAATCGAGCGTCGAAGCGCAGGTGGCAAGATTAGGAACTTTGCCAAAGGTGCAACTCCCTCTGCCCTTGTGAAACCCGAACCTAAAGAAGTGCACTCGGAAGATGACAAGCCATGGTTCTGGGAGGGCAACGTGCAGGCGAGGGTCGAGCAACACCTGCGCGACCGTGGCTACACAATTCTCCGTACGGCTGATACTGCCGCACATGAACGGGGCAAGGACATCGAAGCCAAGAAGGGATCGCGGTTACTCTGGGTGACCGCCAAAGGCTACCCTGTGGGCACGACAAGCACACCTCGAAACCTACAGGCGGGACATTGGTTCAAAGACGCGTTCTTCGACATTCTTGTATGGAGGGGTGAGAATCTCGATGCGGACTTGGCCATGGCGATGCCAGATTTTCTGCGCTATCATAAGCTACTAGAGAAGGTTCAGTGGATCCGGCCCCATGTCAACGTAGAAATATTTTGGGTCTGCGAAAATGGCTCTGTGTTGTGTGATACCAGAAAATGACCAACTATCCCAAACGTCTCATCGAAGTTGATTTGCCCATCAGACGTATCTCTGAGCACGCGCGCCGTGAGAAAAATATCCGCCAAGGGCATATCAGCACGCTGCACATCTGGTGGGCGCGGCGACCGCTGGCCGCGTGCCGTGCTGTGATCTGTGCCGCATTGTGGCCTGACCCCGCCGACAAGCATTGTCCGCAAGCGTTCCGCGATGCTGCTGCCGACCTCATAAACGCTTTTGCGTACCAAGCCAGAAAAAGCGAGACATTATCAGGGCATTGCTCAGGAGAATCACTTCAGCGCTGGCTTAAATTGGCCACGGCGGAAAATCGGCTCAATTCGGCCAATCCTAATGATCTTGGCGAGTTGCGCAACGCATTGCTCGATTTCATTGCGGATTTCGCCGATTGGGACAACTCAGGTATCCGGGAATACCTAGAGACGGCGCGCCTGTTGACACAGATTGCCCACTCGGCACTATCCGATAGCGAGTTCGACATTTCTGATTGTCGGCTGAATTTCGCCACAGACAGTATAGATGCGCATATCGCGCACCTGAGAGTTCGAATGACGGCTCTGCCCCATCCACTCGTGGTCGATCCGTTTGCCGGTGGTGGTGCAATCCCGCTTGAGGCCTTGCGCGTTGGGGCAGATGCCTTTGCGAGTGACCTGAATCCCGTTGCAGTGCTGCTAAACAAGGTAGTCCTAGAGCACATCCCGAAGTACGGTCAGCAACTTGCGGACGAAGTATACAAGTGGGGTGAGTGGGTCAAAGAGCAAGCAGAGAAGGAATTGGCCGAGTTCTATCCGAAGGACCCCGATGGCGCGACCCCGATAGCCTACCTCTGGGCAAGAACGATTCCATGCGAGGGCCCGGGTTGTGGAGTCGATGTCCCCATGATAAATCAGTTGTGGATCAAAAAGAAGGGTTCTCCTACATACGCGTTCAGGCTTGTCGCACGGCCTAGAAAAGCAATCGATATCGAAATCGTAGAAAATCCCGCTCCTAAAACTGTCAATTCCGGAACAACTCGCCAAGCTGCTGTCACTTGCCCTCGCTGTGGATACACCACACCAGCCGAAAGAGTGCGTCTGCAAGCAAGCGAGAAGGGTCTGGGCACACGTTTGATGGGTGTTGTGCTTTCTTTGCCAGGAGAATCGGCGCGTCGCTTCCGCGCTCCCAATAAGAAGGACCTCGCCGCAATACAGAAGGCCGAGGACAGTCTCAAGATTGTCGGGCACAAGGCACTCTTCTCCGAATATCTCAAGACAAAGGTGCCATTAACAGAGCTTCGCCGCATTTCTGTCCCATTATACGGCCTTGATACTTTTGACAAGTTGTTTCTCGCGCGTCAGAAACTCGCGCTTGATGTAGTTGAGTTGACTCTTGGGCGCGCGAGAGAGCAACTAAGAGAAACAGCCCAGGATCCGGGGCTTCAGCAAGCCGTTTTGGACGTGCTCGCGCTCGCTGCTTCGAACATCATCCATTACAACATGAGCCTGTCTACGTATCTGTCAAATGGAATGGTCTCGGCCTTTATCCAAGGGACCTCGCTGGCGATGCGCTCGGATTTTGCAGAAGCGAATCCGACGATGCCGAAGTTAGTTGGAGGGCTCGACTTCTCACTCAAACAGATTTACACGCTACTGACCAGTTCTTGTCGGTTGCAGCTCGAGGCGGGAACTGCAGAATGTTTCAGTGCCACCGAAATTGGTCTTCCGGACGATGGAGCCACTATTGTTGTGACAGACCCGCCCTATTACGATTCAGTCCCGTACTCCCATCTGTCTGACGTATTCTACATATGGCTAAGAGCATGTCTCCGTGCATCACATGATTCCATGTTCGGATCTGATTTGACGGAAAAGACAGCAGAAATTGTCGAAGATAGGGCGCACTCGCGAAGCCCCAGCAAGAAACGAGCGGATTTTTATGAGCACGCACTGACCCAAGCTTTTTCTGAGATTCGTCGCATCGTAGAAAAGAGCCAGTTGATGATTTTGGTATTCGCGCATAAGTCAACGCGCGGCTGGGAATCGATGCTGAATGGATTGGTGTCTGCTGGATGGACAATCGTGAGTTCATGGCCCATCGATACCGAAAGACCGGAAAGAATGAACGCCTACCAGAATGCCTCCTTGCTATCGTCTGTGCATGTTGTATGTAGACCACTGTCAACAAACGAGATTGGGGATTGGCGCGATGTCTTGTCAGAACTGCCGAAGCGCATTCACACCTGGATGCCTCGTCTAGCTAAAGAAGGCGTTGTGGGTGCGGACGCTATCTTCGCCTGCCTCGGCCCCGCGCTGGAGATTTTTTCGCAGTACTCACGGGTAGAGAAAGCAAGCGGCGAACAAGTCACACTGAAAGAGTATCTCGAATACGTCTGGGCAGCCGTGGCGAAAGAAGCACTCAACATGATTTTCGAAGGTGCCGATGCAACAGGATTCGAGGAAGATGCCCGGCTAACAGCAATGTGGCTGTGGACGCTCTCTACAAAGATTGAAGGCAGAAAGCGCCAAGGTGGAGAGGAGAACGAAGAACGGGAATCTGATGACGTGGCGGGTAGTGAACAGACGACGAAGGTAAGCGGGTACTTCCTTGAATATGATGCAGCGCGCAAAATCGCTCAAGGGCTGGGTGCACATTTGGAGCGATTGACCAATCTCGTCGAAGTCCAAGGAGACAAGGCACGGCTGCTGCCAGCATCAGAACGCACGCGGCATCTTTTTGGCAAAGATGAGGGCAGGTCACCTGCACCTGCCGCAAAGCGCAAGCAAGCCAAGCAACTGGATATGTTCGAGACTGTCGGGCAAGTCGAAGAAGAGGATGGCGGTTGGGGCGATAAGAGTACACCCAGACCGGGCGAAACCGCCCTCGACCGGGTCCACCAAAGCATGATCTTGTTTGCGGCCGGAAGAATTGAGGCACTCAAGCGGTTCCTGGTCGAAAACGGAGCCGGTGCCGATCCCCGCTTTTGGCGTTTGGCACAGGCACTTTCGGCGCTGTATCCATCATCAAGCGATGAGAAGCGGTGGGTGGATGGCGTGCTGGCGAGAAAGAAAGGGCTAGGGTTCTAATGGCAAGTGCCATTGTCAATCAGTGGCGTAAGGAGTTCATCACTGTACTGCAGCAGCGCGAGAATGCAATGCCGCTGAAAGAAGCGGCATTACAGGAAAGACTTGGTGCTTGGACCAAGGCCCTGACGTCTGTGGTTACAGCCACGTGCGACGCCATGGGTTGGCATGCTTCGGCAAAAGGGCATTCGCTCGAGGTGCTCCCAGTATCTCGAGAAGAATACCTTTCTCTCGATGTGATTGCTTTTGAAAAGCCTGAGAAAGGCTGGCGTTTTCCTGTCGCCGTCATGGAGTTAGAGAATAGCCAGAACGACGACCTCATTGCCTATGCTCTCTGGAAAACTTTGTGTATCCGGACACAACTGCGCGTTCTTTTCTGCTATCGTCCGAGCACCAATCAGGCTCCGACGTTGGTCCGATTCCTTCGTGACCAGGTAATCAGCGGGCTGAGTTTGGAAGAACGCGCCCGCCAAGAAGGGGAGACGCTGGTTGTCGTCGGGAATCGGGAAGAATCCGCAATCTTTCCGTATGGCTTTTTCAAATGGTGGCAGCTCGAAACCAATACCGGCACGTTTAGACTCATTTGATTGGAGCAATCCGCATGACTCTGAAACCGTGGTATAAGGTCGTCACACCCCGCGAAGATTTGAGAGAAGGCAAGCCGCTCGACGCATCCGAATTCGCCGTGCATTTGGATCAGGTGCGGGACAAGCGTGCCCCGATGGACTATCAGGATCCCAAGCGGTTCTTTGAGCGCACCTATCTCACTCAGGGTCTCACCGGATTGGCCGGCGAAGTCGTCCGGCGCCTTTCCGGCACCAAGACCGAGACCTCGGCCGTCTTTAATATGACCACCCAGTTTGGCGGTGGCAAGACCCATGCCCTCACGCTGCTTTACCATCTTGCCCGTTGCGGGGACGAGGCCACCCGGTTTCCTGGTGTGCAACGTATTTTGGAGAAAGCCGGCATTCCCGCTGTACCTAAGGCGGCAACGGCGGTCTTTGTGGGGACCGAGTTCGACTCGCTGACCGGGCGGGGCGGGAAGGACGGGACTCCCCTCCGCAAGACACCCTGGGGTGAGATCGCCTATCAACTCGGCGGGGAGGAGGCGCTCGCCGTTCTCGCCGAGCACGAAAAGCAGTTCATCGAGCCGAAGGGAGATGTCATCC
Source organism: Chloroflexota bacterium (assembly GCA_023489485.1). GTDB lineage: Bacteria > Chloroflexota > Anaerolineae > UBA4142 > UBA4142 > JAMDCU01. The sequence continues at coordinate 22,900 of JAMDCU010000021.1, read as the reverse complement.
GCGAGTTCCTCCCGAAGGACCGACCCTGCCTCATCCTGATGGACGAGATCATCAATTACGTCAGCACCTACCGAAAAAAGGGCTACGGTAATTCGCTCTATAACTTTATCCAGGCGCTCTCTGAAACGGCGCGTGGGCAGGATAATGTTGTCCTCGTGGTTTCCATCCCAGCCTCGGAAATGGAATACACGCCGGAAGATGAAGCCGACGAGCAGCGGTTCAAAAAGATGCTCGACCGCCTAGGCAAGGCCATCCTAATGTCCGCTGAAGCGGAAACCTCGGAAATCATTCGCCGCCGTCTGTTTGAGTGGGATGCACAGGCAATCACGGCAGATGGGCGGATCCTGATTAGCCGCGATGCCCAAGAGACCTCGAACGAATATGCCGAGTGGGTCGTCGAGCACCGCCAGCAGATCCCGAATTGGTTCGCGGTCGATAACGCTCAAAAAGCCTTCGAATCCACCTACCCCTTCCACCCGATCACGCTCTCCGTCTTTGAGCGCAAATGGCAGGCGCTGCCGCGTTTCCAGCGTACTCGCGGCATCCTGAGGCTTCTTGCGCTCTGGGTGTCGAGAGCCTACCAGGACGGCTACAAGAATGTCCACCGCGATCCACTGATTGGACTTGGCACCGCGCCGCTAGATGATCCGACCTTCCGAGCCGCGATGTTCGAACAATTGGGCACGGAGAAACTTGAAGTCGCCATCACGACGGATATCTGTGGCAAGGCGGATTCTTTCGCCACCCGGCTCGATACGGAGGCTGTGGATTCGATCAAGAAAGCGAGACTTCACCGGAAGGTGGCGACCACGATCTTTTTCGAATCGAACGGCGGGCAGGCGAAAGGGGAGGCTACTGTGCCGGAAATACGACTCGCCGTCGCGGAGCCGGACCTGGACATTGGCAATGTCGAAACCGTATTGGAAACGCTCGGGACCTCCTGTTACTATCTCTCCATCGAGCGCAACCGATATCGCTTTGGCTTAGCGCCGAACCTCAACAAGATCCTCGCCGACCGGCGCGCCAGTATCTCACCTGAAAAAATCCAAGAGACGATGCGGGGCGAGATCGAAAAGGCATTTCGCGCCGGCACCGGGATGGAACGAATTACGTTCCCTAGCAAGAGCAGCGAGATTTCCAATCGCCCGCTCCTCACGCTTGTCGTCCTCCCACCCGAGCGTTCGATGGCGGAGAAAGACACGATGGACGTCGTCGAGGGCATGACGCGCGACTGCGGCACCTCCTCACGCACCTTCAAGAGTGCATTGATATGGGCAATTCCTGACAACGAGGCGGTTCTCCGGGAGACGGCGCGCAGCTTGCTCGCGTGGGAGGCGATCGACGACGAAAAGGAAGACTTGCGCCTGGACGAGGGACAGAAGAAGCAGTTAGCGGAAAATCTCGGAAAGGCCAAGCGTGACCTGAAAGAGTGCGTGTGGCGAACTTACAAATATCTTGCGCTACTCGGTAAGGACAATGCTATGCGCGTGGTTGACTTGGGACAGGTCAATTCCAGTATGGCACCCAACATCACCACACTTGTTCTGACCCGGTTGCGCCAGGATGGCGAGGTCGAAGAGAGCCCTAGCCCACAATTCCTGGTGCGCAACTGGCCGCCCGCGTTCAAGGAATGGAGCACGAAGGCAGTCCGCGATGCTTTCTTCGCCTCGCCGCAGTTCCCGCGTCTTTTAAATGGCGACAGCATCAAGGAGACCATCGCCCGCGGCGTGAGCAGCGGTGTCCTTGCCTATGTGGGAAAAGGTGGGGGCGGGGAGTACGCTCCGTTCCTTTACAGCACGGGCATGAATGCCACCGACGTCGAGATCTCCGATGATGTGTATATCGTCACTCGTGCCGCGGCGGACGAGTACAAAAAGGCGAAGGAAGCTGGATTCGCACCGAAACCCCCACCTCCCGGTGGCGGTGCCACGCCGCCCAAGCGCGAGCCTGAGCCACCAGATGCCCAACCACCGGCCGGTGGAGAAACTCCCGGCAAAGAGCCGGGAAGGCAAAATCCCCCCGTGGCGACGCAACTCATGTTCTGGGCCGGCGAAGTTCCGCCTCAAAAGTGGATGAACTTTTACACCAAAGTGCTTGCGAAATTCGCAAACGCCAAAGGCCTGAAAATCGCGATCAATTTTCAGGTGACTTCCGAGGAAGGCGTTTCTAAGCAGAGGCTCGAAGAGACCCGCAACGCATTAAGAGAACTCGGGCTGGACGACGACGTCAAAGTACAATAGTAGAAGGGATACTCACGGTGTGAGTCTAGGCGATGTTCAATGATTCTGCCCCCTACTGCTGGCAAGGGTACCCGCTTTGGTTTCTGGATCAAGTGCAGACGAGGCCCTCTGAGATTGGATCGGGTGGCCACAGATACCGACATCCGGACACAATGTTTGAACGGCAGATCCCTGCACGGAAAAATCTGCGACGTCAGTCAAAGTGGGAACACATCCAAGTCGGTATGACTGACTCGTTTTTGCTGAGGCTAAAGATGTCTCTGAGTCAACCTATTGGGAGCGACATTATTCTTAACCTCTTACCGGTCAGTTTCGACTGCAACGAGGTTAGAGGCGAACTGCTGCCCTATTCGACGGAGGCTGATCTGCGCGCTCTCCAAGACAGGACGGTAGGTAAATGGATATGTCGGCGCGCCGGCAAGAATCTCCAGGCGATTCCGATCCATGAGAATGAGACTCTCTCCGGAGAGCCTGCGACATTTGTCACTGAGAAGGATTGGTCCCTCTTTGGCAAACTGCTGGAAGAAGGCGTCCGGCGACTTCTGAAGTCTATATACCCGGCTGGCACCATATCCAACTTTGGAGAGGTCTGGCTCAAAGCAACTGGCGGCGGGACAGACATTGCGAGCGACGCGATGAAGGCTTTTCCTTCTCTTCGTAATAAGCCTCAGCTGCTACACATCTATCGCCTGTATCATTTCGAAGCCGCCTATCTGCGCACCAGGTCGGACGAGGCTCCCAATTTCGGACTCCGTGTGAAACTCTCGACCAACTGGCAGATAGGCATGTCAATAGCAGAGCTGACAAGGCTCGGCGTAGATCTTACAGGTTGTTATGTTCTCCCCTTGCGTCCGGGCTCAACCCCCGCCATTGGCAACAAGATAGTAGGCTCAGTGCGCGAGATCAGGGACGGCAAGGTCTTCCTCATCGATGCACGCGATAGCGATGTTGTCGACGCAGCAGATTACACAATCGAGGCGAGCCAGGAGAATGTTGTCCGAAGTCTCGCCAAAGCCTTCGGGCCCCAGAGCACAAGTGTGCTTCGCGAAGTCCGCAGACTTGTTGCCGAGTTTCTAGGTTCGGTTGGGCAGCAGACAAGGATTATGAAGATCGCGGAGACTCTTGCTAGGCAGCCTATCGCGTGCGCTCGGAACCTGTCTGCTGTTTGCACAGTGCAGTTGCAGCGAGCGACCCCGAACGGTTCTCCATTGGCACTAGCGTTTGAAGAGCCGAAGTTCGTCGTTAAGTTCGGCAAAGCTCCAATTACCGGGCCCATTGCGGCTGCCCTAGATGCTGGACACGGACCATTTGATCGGGATAGCTTCAAAAAGACTACCCCTTACATTCTAGTACTCACTCCGAAACAGTGGTTGGGACAAGTCGAGCAATTTCTCGGCAAATGGCGAGACGGAGGTTTAGGTTCACCCTATACTAGGGGATTCTTGGGCAAATTCTACTTGCGGGGATGTGAATTCAAATTCCTAGATTTCGACCCCAAGTCTGCCACATCCGCGGACTATGAACAAGCGTGTTTGCAGGCGTTGCGTGACAGCAAGGAACAAATCAGGCGATTTGATCTCGCAATTATCGTGACCAGCGAGAAACACAAACTTCTTGGGGCTAACGATCCATATCTTGTCTCCAAAGCCATTTTATTGAGCCAAGGCGTAGCAACGCAGGCATTGGAAATTGAGACAATTAACTCTCAATCATCTAGCTGGCCCTTTATCCTCAATAATCTAGCTCTCGCGAGCTATGCCAAGCTGGGCGGTACGCCCTGGACACTGGCGGCCCCAAAAGGAGAAGGGATCACCCATGAGGTGATTGTCGGGCTGGGTAACGCCATCGTGAAAAGGAGCAGGCTTGGGGATCAAGAACGATATGTCGGCATCGCCACATTGTTCAATTATGATGGCGTTTACTTGGTTTCGAGATCATCGCAGGAATCAACGATTAAAGAATATCCAGGTGTTTTGGAGTCTGTCCTCCTCTCAACAATAGAAAGTGTTGGCGGGCGTAAAGGTTGGAGACGGGGAGATCGCGTTCGCCTGATCTTTCATACTTACAAACCACTCAAAAATGCGGAAATCGAGGCGGTCAAGGCTTTGGTCAACAACAGGCTGAAAGATTTCAGTGTTGATTTTGCCTTCCTGGTTATTGGAGATGACCACAACTGGACGATGTATGACCCTGAATCAAAGGGCATCCTTTCGAAGGGATCCTACCGCGGAGTACAGGTCCCGAAGCGCGGCAGCGCCGTCATACTAAACGAGGGAGAAATGCTAGTTGGGGTAACTGGGCCGAAGGAGCTGAAATTTGCTGCTCAGGGAACGCCAACACCTCTCCGGCTTCACCTGAACGGGGCTTCCACATTTAAGGACCTCAGATATCTTGGGGAGCAGGTATTCAACTTCAGCTACATGTCTTGGCAGACGTTTAATCTGGCGCCTCTACCCGTTACTATCGCCTATAGCGGAATGATTGCTAGTTTCCTTGGAAGATTGCGACAAGTTCGGAATTGGAATGCAAATGCACTGGAAACGACCGACCTGGGTGATAGTCTATGGTTTCTGTAGAGGACTCATTTACGAGGGCGGTGCACGACGTAATCGATGAGATGGCACATCGAGTTCGTGAGGTGAACCGTCCCGGTGACCTCTCGGGTCTCGTAGCCTACTATTTTCTCAATGCCAAACGCGGTCAGCTACAAATCGACTGGAACGTCCATGTTCCTTTGATAGACTGGCTGAACGAACATGAAACCGATTTCCATCAATCCCCTCAATTGGCGACGCTGGGCCTTTTGCTTTTCGATTTGATGGAGAAACGAGTTTCGCCGTTGATCGGTGCTGTGATTGCGTTCAAGAAAGGGCTGGAACTACTGGCGGAAAGGCAGAGCATCTTCACAACGCCCAACTCTTGGGCAACGCAGCCTAACATTGTGCTAGGCATCACCTTGGGTATCAGTGCTCTTAACGATCCGGACCTCGGAACATGGATCCGCGGAAGGCTCGATGAAGGAATGGAGCACTTTGAGTTGCCATTCTTTCTGCGCCTGTGTTACTTGAGTGGCCTTCACGCGTTGAGCTCGGGTTCATCACCGAATGATGTATTGCGTCTCCCTGCGATCAATAGTTCCGACTGCACTCTATCGGAGCTTGCCCTATCCATCTGGCTGGTCAGGCATGGCGTTGAGATCTCAGGCGTCGGTAACCCTTCAGACTGGTTAGGAAGTGTACAAGCAGAATTTCTTCGCAGGTGCCTAGTCGAAGATCTACTCCCGACCCGCGACGAGAAAGCCGCCATTGTGCTTGAGGCGCTTTTCAATTATCTTCACACGCGAAGCCAATATCCGAGATTGGATCTCGTCCTCTCCCTTCTGGACAATTTCGAGCCTGCCATGGAGCGCTGGAAGTCCTCATGGCCAATAAAGGATGAATACGACGTCCAAGCGCTCCTTTGGCTAATTCTTCGAAGCTCCTTTGATGATTTGAGATATGAGGAGTATCTACCCAAGTTAGGGCGCAGTGGGCAACGTTATGATATTGGGATTCCCCCTCTGAGCTTGGTCGTTGAGGCGAAGTATGCGCGGGGAAAAAGTGATTTCCAAAGGTTCGTTGACGAGATTAGCAAAGATTCCGCTCAGTTGGGTACCCAGGCAGCATTCACAGGAATCGTGGTCTTCATCTATGATCAGAGCTGCTCCGTCGAACAACATGCCTGGGCAAAAGGAACAATAAGGAAAATCAATCTCGTGAAAGAGTGCGTTATCGTGAGTGCACCCTCGATGTGCCAACCGAGTAAAACTCTGCTTCCAAAAGCACGGAATGCCGGCAGGCCATCGGCCAGGCGAAGACCTACACGCCAATAGCTTTTGGTTACCAGGTTTCTCGATGCGAAGTTGGCAATCCAGACGCTTCTTCGGCCTTATTGGGACGACCAGATACATTGACTCAATCGAGACCCGACTTTTCAACGTGTGGCAAGGTTACGATCATCGCAGCACTGGGGGTGAGAGGCGGAATCAATGCGAGCATTCTATGAGCGAATGAGGCTCCAACAGATCGCCTGGAGGAAACACCACCTTACGAATCAAGAATGGGGAAAGCAAATTGGCAAGAAGTACGCTCATATCCTCCCGTACGAAGACTGGAAATTGAATCTATGGGAAGGAATTGAGGGGCAATCAATCACTCCCCTTTCCGCGTATCTTCACCGCCATCGCAAAAGGCATCACAGCGGCACTCATAATCTGCTGAGCTCGTGGGTGTTGTGCGCGAACCTCTACTTTCCGTTCCGAGATGCTGCGGGAAGAGCATTATTGGCTGGCTTTTTGCGAGAAAACGTCTACAGGGAAATCAAGGCTGTCATGTCAGTCGAGTTGGAGTTTGAATCCGAGGACTCCCGATTGACACCTCCCGCCTTACTCGGCGAGATGGATGGTAGCCAAGGTGCTGGCCAAACTTCCCCGGATGTAGCCTTTGAGGTAGAAACGGATTCTGGGCAAGGGATCGTGCTTGTCGAGTGCAAATTCACCGAGCATAGTTTCTACCCTTGTGCAGGTCGCAGCAGCTCAACACGTAACCCAGTCCGCAACGACGATCCCGAGCGGTGCCTCTATGCAGCCGCTGTGCTGGCCGCACCCGAAGAACAGTGTCATCTGTTGCGTTGGGGTAGGAAGTATTGGCATCATTTGGGTCCAGTGATTGACGAGGCCAGTTTTGGCAACTTAAAGGCATGTGCAGCCGCGTTCGGCGGTTACCAACTCTTCCGGCAACAGGCGTTGGCAGAAGGCATTGCTCGTCTGGGAAACCTGAGTCTTGTTGTCTCTGCTGTGGCATATGATGCCCGGAACGAAGAATTGATGAAATCCATATCGGGCTCGACGGGACTGTCCGATATCAAGTCCGATTGGGAATCGCTATTTAGAGGAGCGGCAAAGTTCCGGACTTTCACACACCAAGCGTGGGTCCGCTGGGTGAGAGAGGCAGACACATCCGGACATTGGGGCGGTTGGGCCGCATACGTCACTGGCCGATACGGCTTCTGATACGAGCAAACCTGTTTTTTCAATAACCTGGAAGATGTAAGGATCGTGTCTGAGTGGTTCGAAACTAGCGAGCGAGATCTTATGGATCCTTTTTTTCAAACCTCAGGTCACGTCTAGTCTGGAGCTATTCTGCGGGAGCCTTTATGTCACTTTTTGATTCCACGAAATTGCCACTCAAGAGCATCCTTGATCAGATAGTTGAAGGAAAGATTCAACTGCCTGACTTTCAACGCGGATGGATCTGGGATGACGAGCATATCCGGTCCTTGTTGTTGAGCATTGCTCGGGATTTTCCGATCGGCAGCATCATGCTGCTTGAGGCCGGTGGGGCATCTCGATTTCAGATACGGCCAGTTGAGGGCGTAGAGCTAATCGCGGGTACAACCAAGGTGGAGCGGCTCATTCTGGACGGCCAACAGCGGTTGACATCATTGATCCAAGTTCTCCGGCTCAACAAGCCGGTCAAGACCAGAGACAGCCAAAAGCGCGAAGTGGAACGCTTCTACTACTTTAGTATCGAAAAGGCGCTACTGGGGAACAGCAACCTCGAAGAGGCAATTATCGGGGTTGATGGCAGCAAGACCCTTAGAAGAAACTTTGGGCGCGAAGTCGTGCTTGATCTAAGCACCCGAGAGATGGAATTCTCCCAGTTCTACTTCCCATGCAACCAGATTTTGAACTCGGATGTCTGGGAAGAAGGGTTGATGGCGTACGATCAGAACAAGTTCCCACTCTACATGAGATTCAGAAGCTCGATACTGAACAAGTTTCGCGAGTATCTGGTTCCGCTCATTGAGTTGAAAAAGGAAAACACCAAAGAAGCGGTCTGCCTCGTTTTTGAGAAGGTCAACACAGGAGGAGTTCCTCTTTCGGTGTTCGAGCTCGTAACGGCATCCTATGCAGCCGACGGGTTCAATTTGCGCGACGATTGGTATGGTTCGGCGGAAAGGAATGTCGAAGGACGCAGCAGGAAACTAGCAAGCAGACCTCTCCTTAAGGAGATCGAGCCCACGGATTTCCTGCAAGGCATATCTCTTCTCAATTCATACAAGGTTCGGCTTCAGGACCTCGCCGCGGGCAGATCCGGCAAAGAAGTGACAGCCGTAAGCGCCAAGCGCGAGCAAGTGCTGTCGTTGCCGTTGAGCGCCTACCAAGAGTGGGCAGACAAACTTGTCGATGGGTTCGTGGAAGCTGTTCGCTTTCTTAGGATGGAAGGATTTCGTAACCCCAAGTACCTTCCGTACCGGAGTCAACTGGTGCCGCTGGCATCCGTGATGACGTGGTTGGGCGAGCGGTGGCTAGAGCCGATGATCTATGACAAGATCGCTCGCTGGTTTTGGTGTGGTGTGTTTGGTGAATTGTACGGTGGAGCTGTCGAAACCCGAATTGGACTGGATATGCAGGACTTGCTAACTTGGGTCCAGCAACCAGACGGCCAGGAACCCGCCACAGTGGTAGCCGCTGGTTTTCAACCTTCCCGACTCGATACTTTGCGAACGCGCACAAGCGCTGCATATCGGGGACTGTACGTTTTGCTCCAGCGCGAGGGGGCAAAGGATATCTTTTGGAAGGCCCGCATCGTGGACTTGGATTACGACGACTGTGCAATCGATATCCACCACATTTTCCCTACCGCTTGGTTCAGAAGAAATGGCATCTCCAATCGAGTCGGCAACTCCATCGTCAACAAGACTGCGATTTCCTATAAGGCGAACAGAATGATAGGCGGTAAAGCACCCTCACAATACCTGGAACAGCTGAGGACCCATCCACAGGTTCAGGCCAGCCGAGTTGAGCAGGATGAAGTTCTCTCTAGTCACCTGATTGATCCATCGTTGCTGCGCGCCGATGATTTCTCTGGGTTTTATGACAGGCGCAAGGTCGAGTTGATTAATATTATCGAAAAGGCAATGGGTAAAGCAGTTATTGCGACGGCATCCGAGGTTCCTCCCGAGGACCTCGACGAAGACGAGGGAGACGAATAGCCGGAGACCAAAACTCGGGCAAATCGCGTTCGTGCAGCAAGCTTTGCGTATTGCGGGGTTCGCCAGCAGATGCCATGATCGGGCAATATCTCTCACTGGTTAAAAGAGCGCAATATACCAAACAACTAACGTTCAATTCTCATGAATGCAGGTAATCCCACACAAGAAAATCATCGCGCGCGCTCAAGCTTTGTTCGGGGGCTAGTGCAACGTTCCAGCGACCCCGCTGTCGCATCCTCCGTATTCACCAGTAGGCTCCCAAAGAAGATCGTACAGTTCTGGGACGATCTGGATCGACTGCCTGGAGACGTGAGCAAGTGCATCGAAACATGGAAAGAAACAGAGGAGCAGGGCTTTGAAAGATTACTTTTCGACGAAGGCCAAGCAAGAGATTTTATTAGGCGAAAACTCGGTGCACGGCACAAACTGGCCTACGACAAATGCTATCACCCGGCAATGCAGTCGGACTATTTTCGACTCTGTTATATTCTCGTGGAGGGTGGCTGCTACATAGACGCTGACGATGTCTACGACGGCTCTCAAATCCAACATCTCTTCAGTGATGGTCGGTTAAAACTCCAGCCTCTATGCTATGACGTGGCGACGAATATGATGGTACACCCATCGCTTTTTACTAGGCCAGGAGCAAACGCCGATAGCTGGATCTTCTACTTTAACAACAATCCGCTAATTGCTGGCTGCGGGCACCCTTTAATAGAGCGTGCACTCGCTCACGCTACCCTCTCCCTTGAGAAAGATATGACGAACGGCTTGCCAGAAATCCAATCGACGACTGGCCCCGGGAATCTTACCAAATCAATATTTGACGCTGCAACTGAGAGCGGTGAGATCGAACAGACCCTTCTTGTGCTGTGCGATTGGGAGAATATTGCCAAAACCAAATGGGAGCTCAGCTATAGGAACGACCCAAGGAACTGGAGGCTTTCGAACTGCCGAGCCTATCAAGAATAATTTGCCAGGAACACGTCGAGGGAGATGAATGAATCGCGCCTCTACTTGGAATGCACCTTCGAAGTTCTTGTTTCGCATCACGGTGAAGTGTCGGAGGTTGCTACCGCAGAAAAGGTCTCAAGCATTTGGGCCTTCGAATATCAAGGAGCGGCCGAGCATAGGCCACATTTACGTCATCAACCTGAATCGCCAACCAGCTCGTTGGGTCGAGATGGAGCAGGAGCTAAGACACGTGTTGGATTGGTCTGGAGTTGAACTTTGGAATCGTACGGAGCGGCATGCGGCCGTCGATGCTAATCAATTCACGCGCGAACCGCTAAAGGATGCCGACATCGATCCAATTTATACACTCGGAGATCAGCTCTTCGTAGAGCCCCAACCGCTAGCTCTCCCCACCCGGCTGGAGCTCACTTCTCCGATCCAAATGAGTCGACCTGAGATTGCAGTCGCTCGCTCACACATCGACATCTGGCGAAGGGTCGCGGCGAGTAATCACGAATACGTACTCGTTCTTGAGGACGATGTGTGGTTTCAATCCGGGTTTGCCCAAAAACTGGACCAAGCGTGGGACGAAATCAAGCCCGAAGGCAACAGGAATAGCAATTTCGACATTCTCTATTTGTCCTACGAAGAGGTGAAGTACGGTACCCCGAAGACTTTCCTGTCAAGGAATGTATTCCGCCCAGCACGTGGGCTCTGGCATCTCTCTGGGTACGTTATTTCGCGCGAAGGCGCTGAAAAGCTCCTTCGACTCCTTCCTTGTCGAGGGCCCGTAGATCTATGGATAAATCACCAGTTCGAATTTCTGGATGTACTCGCAATAAGACGGTCTATCATCAGCCAGCGACGCGATGTTAGCTCCACTAACTCGTATTCAATACTTCCAGCGCTCACGAAAATTGGCGCTATCACTTCTGAGAGCGCATCCCTCTTTCACGTTCGTCCAAGTGAGCGGCCTGTGTTTGCATTTGGTCCGGGAGGCTCTGGTCTTTCATCACTTGCAATGGCCCTGTCCATGCTCGGATACAGATGCTGTAGTGATCTTCAAGCGCTTCCAGATCATGAACACGAGATGCTACTTGCCGGAGGAGGTGATCGTGTTTTTGACGCATATGTGAACATTGGGTCTTTGGCGGGAGAAGTCTTGGCTCTCAGGAAACGTTACCCTCAGGCCAAGTTCATTATCACCACTAGGAAGACTGAAATTGCAGATGACAGCGATTTGAAAGTTCTCGATGATCTTACTGGTGCAGATATTGCTGTTCTTCATCTAGAGGCATCCAATAAATGGCAGGTCGTTTGCGAACACCTCAGATGTGCGCCTCCCGCTTGTTCCTTCCCTGAGTTGGCTGACCTTGGACAAAGACAGCTCCTCTGCGGAACCATTGAAGCGGACGCAAGGCCGAGCTGCAAGATTCCTAAACGTGATAAGTCGCCTTGGGTTGTTGAGCCGCGTCCGTGGTGGCAAGGCATTCATTCCGCCCCGATAGAAGGGAGAACATCGATCGCTACAAGTCCCGTTAGGGTCAGCGACTGTATGGAATTTCTCGACACAAAAAGTTGGCTTCTGCGAAACGATACCTTCACGGACAACTTGGCGTTGTTTCGTCCCTCAAATATCGAGTTCCGTTCTGGGCTTGGTGCTGCGCTCAATATCAGAAGGGAATCCTTAGGTGTTCGAGAATATAGTGCTGCATCGTTAACTAGTCATGACCGATACCTATTCGGAAGATTCGAGGCAATCATTAAGGCATCGAACGTACCCGGTGTGGTCACTGGATTTTTCCTCCATCGCGATTCACCGCGGCAGGAAATTGATATTGAGATTGCGGGAAATCGAACAGATCGTGTCCTGGTCAATGTCTTCTACAATCCTGGTGACCAGGGCGCGAAGTTTGACTACGGATATAGAGGTGCAGCCAGCTATATCGACCTTGGCTTTGACGCATCAGAATCTGACCATCGGTTCGCGATAGAATGGGAGCCGTGCGGGATTCGCTGGTTGGTTGACAATCGTCTAGTTCATGTGCGCGCTGACTGGGAACCCACGCCGATTCCCCACCTTCCAATGGCCCTTCATGTAAACGTTTGGCCATCTCGTTCCAAAGAACTTGCCGGTAGGCTGGCTAGCCGCCGACTCCCGTCGACCAGTTTTATAAGGTCGATTACGCTGGAAGCGAATCGACACCAGAGGTCGCTGTCTTTATGAACATTCTCTCCTACAAACTCGACCATGACGGTGCGATCGCCTATCTGAAGGATACCCATCTACTGTTTTCTATTGAGTCAGAGAAGAACTCGAACTACCGATACTCGCCTATTTCCAGTCATGACGTGTTCAACGTTCTTGGCGAAGTTGAGGAATTGCCCGACGTTCTTTGTACAGGCGGTTGGTGGCCACACGAAGCGCAGGTACTGGGGTCGCCTGCCCATGTCGGGTACCGTGGTGTGCTGAAGAGCGACATCCTCGTGGACAAACGGCGGCTGCTAGGAAGGCCGGTCCACTATTTCTCGTCTTCTCATGAGCGATCGCACTTACTCTGCGCTTTCGGCATGTCAAGTCTACCGAAAGGTACTCCATGCTATGCATTGGTATGGGAAGGTGCGATCGGCGCTTTCTACGAGATTGATTCTGAGCTGAACATAACGCTGCTTGCCGACGTCCTGAATGAGCCGGGGAATCGCTACGCCTCGATCTACGGCTTGGCTGACCCAACCTTTCCGAAGAATGCGCCCTTTTCTCGCTTCTCGGACGCAGGCAAGCTCATGGCCTTGGCTTCATTCTCGAATCGCAGCACACCTTCGGCAGAAGAGAAAAAACTGATCGCCTTTCTATTGGACTCGCCACATGTCCGACTAAGTTTGTACGAAGACCTTGAGCATTCGCCATACTACAATGTGGGGCTCAATGATCCAGAATTTCGCAACTTCGCAGGTATTTTTAGCGACAAGATCTTTGATGTCTTTTATCAGTTCGCGAAAGCGAACATGAAGAAAAGAATGCCGCTAATCATCGCGGGTGGATGTGGTTTGAATTGCGACTGGAACACCAAGTGGAAGGAGACAGGCCTTTTTACTGAAATCTTCGTACCGCCTGTGGCAAATGATTCGGGGTCGGCTATCGGAACGGCTATCGACGCCCAGTTCCATTTTACTGGGAATCCGAAGATCGATTGGAACGTTTACTCTGGTCTTGGCTTCATCACGGCCGGCTCTTTCGATTTGGCGCAATACGATCTCTACGAGACGAACTATGAATTGATAGCCGACATGTTGGCCAATGACCTTGTTCTAGGATGGGTGAGCGGCAAATATGAAATCGGTCCCCGGGCATTAGGCAACCGTTCAATTCTTGCGGCACCATTCCGAGAAAACACCAGAACGCGGTTGAATGAGATCAAGCAGCGCGAGCAATTCCGTCCGATTGCTCCTGTTTGCCTGGAAGAAGATGCTACACGGTGGTTTGGCTGCAACCACGCAAGTCCATATATGCTCTATACATATAGAGTAAGAACGGACGCGCTGGCGGCTGTTACTCACGTGAATAAGACTGCCCGCATTCAGACCGTGTCGTCTACAACCAACCAAAGCTTGTACAATTTGCTCATCGCATTCAAGGCGCGTACTGGTTACGGTGTCTTGTGCAATACCTCGCTAAACTTCAAGGGAAAAGGATTTATAAACAGGATAGATGATCTTTCTTCATATGCCGTAAAGCATAATTTGGACGGCTTTGTAATTGAAGGTCGAAGCTATCTTTTGAAGTCGTCGACGAGTTATCAGGCATACTTGAGGATGCCAAAACCTATAGCTGGCGTAAATGTGATGCCACCTCGAGCAATTAGGGAAGCCTAGCCCCATTGCACCCCGGCAGTGGCCAGACATTGTTTGGCATGATACCAATCCACCACTTGGCGACTGCCACTGAAATGCTCATCTGGGAGATTCCAGATCCACGCCGCCCCATCGCTGAGAGTGATGGGCTCGCCGGCCTCGGGGAACCGCCGGCGCACCGCTTCCGCCCACAGCACCCGTCCGAAGGCCGCCGACTCTCCCAGGGCTGTCACGTAAGTGCTGTCGACCGCATGAACTTGGAGCACTTGCTGCTGGGTGATCAGATCGGCTTCGAGCGTCACTTCGGACTCCAGACCGATGCTGATGGATCGAACCATGATAATGACCCTAGCAAGCAAAGAACCCCCTTTCCGTTCTGAACGCGCGAGAGACAGATAGGGCTGCCAAAGTCCGTCATAATTCGGCGGGAAGGCGGGCTATTTGTTTTTCGAGGTAGATCGAAAAACAAAACGCACCTCGTGCCTGATGATCGGCACCGAAGATGGCGCTGACGCATCAAGCAAGCAGGTGCTTGCCTCTTCTAACGAACGCACTGTAGTAATTGTCCCTCGAGGAGCTGCTTGTCCTGACCTCCGAAAGACGGTGATGTCTCCGCTGCAACCGTGCGACAGGCTTAGCTCTCCAAGACTCGTTGCGATCATACCATCGACACAGCAGAGGTCATGATGCAATTTGCGATACCATGAGTTACCGGATATTTGACTCCGATGGCCGGGCCCCAAACTGCGGGTGACATTCAGCCTCCTCCCGCTGGTCTACCCTGAATCTCCTTGTTCTTATTTCTGGCTTCTCACCGACGGGGAACGCATGGAAAGCTCGATTCCCGGCTATTCGCATCTAGACGTTTGTCTCCACGTGCGAACTGAAATGCAAAATGCTGACCTAGAAGAGGAACCCTGAAGTCTACTCCTGTCGGACCCAGCCGATTCTTTTCAATCGAAAAAACCACTTCTGTTGAGTTCCTCTGTCCACTCTCTTCACAAGGATTGAGCATGAGTGCGACATCCGGTTCATAATTGACGCTGGACCCACCCCACAAATCCTCGAATCGCACGCGATCCCCTTTCAGACCTTGAGAATCTGCCGCCGCAACAGCCGCTATTGGCACTCCATGAGCCAGTGCGAGATTCTTCAGTCCTTCCGTCACTGTGCGGATCTGTCTCTCTGGAGTCAGCTCAATGCCTGGAGAAAAGACAGGCACCTTCTGCAGGTAATCGACGAAGAGAACAACGGTCGGAAACTGATTGCAGAGATATGTGAGGTAAATATCCAAGACATTGAGTGTTGTTTTGATTGGATGACCTTTCACGATAAACAGCCGTTCCCAATAACGCACAATTCGTGCCCAGGCTTCCTTCGCCGCGCAGAGGGTGTTCAAAAGGGATTCGAGCCCCGGCTCGCCGATTCCTCTGATGAGGACGGCACGGCGAATGTCGTCCATTGTCAGCCCAATGTTGCTAGAGATCGTGCTTTCCATGCACAATAGGCGATGGTAAAGATAGACCTCGCCATGCTCAAAGCAAACTACACAGGCAGCGGTGCGATTGTCCCGCGCAGCCGCGGCGATGTTGCGAGCCGCCTGCAAGACAAAGATCGTTTTACCCGTTCCCGGAGGGCCGCCGACCAACATCAGACTCTCAGGAACAAGTCCTCCTCCCAAATAGCCATCGAGATCGTCAAAGCCGGTAGGGATAGGTCTGTAATTCGCCAGCTTGCCGGCTTTGATATGCGCGTCGAACTCGAGGCTCACATCCAGTAGGGTGCGTGGGAACTCCAAGCCTGCGGGCAGGACCAGGCGCTCTGTCATCCTCGATTTTTCTTCTTTGAACCAATCAGATCATTACCGGTCGGATCTTCTGCCCCGCTCTGTATCTTGTCTGATGGTTGCACGTCCTTAAGCGCCTCTCCGAGGTGAGCGAGTGCCTCGCATTCCTTCTCGTTCTTTACCGTCTTTCCCAGCTCTCGTCCGATCTCTTTGTTATTCCGCTGCTCGAGTCTTCGTGCTAGCCTAATCAGCACCAATGGCCAAGGGACAGTAGCCGATGGCCGTGGGTTAGGCAATGTATGGCGCGTAGCCTTCCCACGTGGCTTGCGGTTACCAGCACGATCCTTCCTGCTGGCGGGGTTCGTCTTCGTCGGATGAACAAGTTTCTGCGCTGCCGCCATCTGGCGAGTCGGGTCTTTGATACTGACTAACCCGCGCAGGCTGCCCTCGCTCATCCGAGCTTGCTGCGCCAGCTCTTGCACCTCCCCAGGCAATTTAAGGAGAGCGAGGTGTTGGCGTACTCGCCGATCTGACAGCCCATTCTCTTTGCCGACTCGCTTTTCAATCTCTCTTCTCGCTAAAGTCGGCTCGGCCAGAGCGATTTCTTCAATTCTCGCGCCCATGGCCCGAGCAAGCTCTATCGCGGTGAAGCCTGAACGATGCACATTCTCGGCAACGCGTCGGCGGAGCATTCCTGGTGCGGCTGCTCCCGAATCCACAATGAACGCGGCAATCGTCTCAAAGTGGGCGTCCCCGCGACCGAGAAGGATCTGGTGCGCCCACCAGCGGCGTTCGCCAGCCTCGATACGGTAGGCGCCCTCGCTGTCCAGGATTACACGGATCGGCTGCATCAGACCATCAGCCGCAATCGAGTCGGCAAGAGCATCCAGTTCCACCAGGCGTTCCTGAACCCACTTGTCTCGCTTTCTCTCACGCAGTTGCGAAAGAATGTCGACCGGAGTAGCTCCGGCGGTCAGTGCCTCCGAAATATCAGATGGAAGCCACCGACGCGGCTGGTTGGGATCGGGATGGATCTGATGGATTGGGATTGCCGTTGCGACCAATGACGTGTCTGCCACTGTTGCTCCTCGTTATGGAATAGATTTCACTTCAGCGCTCTTGGCAGTTGCGATCAACTCATTCACCCCACTTGTGCCAGGAGACCGGCGACCGCCAGCGCACAGGCGCCGGCAACGAAGACCAGAATCGGCTCGATCACTTCATAGAGAGTCTGGGCATCGGGAAAGACACGCCGCGCGACCAGAATGCTCAATAGTAGAATGACGTAGAAGGGGCCGATGAGGGCACCTGTCCAAATCAGTAGTGTCTGCATTCTTTCACCTTTCTGTGCTAACTCTTGTAAGTGACGCGACCGGGCTCTCGCGGTGCCTTGGGCTTGGGGACAAAGCAATCAAAGGAATAGTCCTTTGCTGCTGTCAGAGCAGATCCCTTCTCGGAAGTCTGGCCCGCGCGCAGCCAGATGGGGTGATCGATACCGCTTGCCCTGAGCCGATCAAAGGTTGTGATTAGGACAGGTAGGAACTTGGCGCTCTTGAGCTTCTCCTGTATCTTCGTCGCGCTCTCTTCCAAGGTTTCTGCCCGCTCCCAGCTGTTGGTCACGATTAAGAGCCGCAGGAGCTCAATCCCCCGGCCGCGGAGGATATTGGACGCTACGGCGGCAAAGTATTCGCTCAATTTACGCTGAAACTTTGCCATCGGCATCCGGCTGCGGTCGATCTCTAGCGCAAACTCGTACCGCTGCCCGTTGGCAATGTAGGTGCCGCGTCCATCCGGCAGAAAACTCCGTCGCCAATTCTTGCGTTTCGCTTCCGTGTCTGAGCGGGGACGCGAGTCGTCCACCTCCGCCCGCGGTCGGGGACGCTTGACTTTCACCAAAGAGTCATTTCCATAGTCGTAATACAGACGGCTCTCCAATTCTGAAAGCCAGACCAGTTCGTGTTTCCTTTCTTCTGCAATGCGAGCCATCTCCAGGAAGAAAGCGTTCTCTTCATGGGTGTGTTGCCAATGTTCGAGGAGAGAATCAAAACCCTGGGCCCAGCCGCGCGCTCGCGCATATCTCTCAACCCTGCTCTGAAAGCCGGCAATCATGGCAAGATAATGCAGTCCGCCTTCTGCGAGCAGATACCGTTTCCTCTCGGATGCTCGTCTGGGCTTGTTTGCTTCTGGTGCGTTGTCTCGAACTGTTGTCGGTAGCACATGTTCCGCGGCAAAATCCAATTCAACTAGGCGCTGAGCGGCCTCGGCGACGCGCCAAGGTGCAAGACGCAGAAGAAGCGCCATCTCATCGGTTGTGAGGAGTGGATGGGCAGCAATTTCTTCCAGCACTCGTTTTTCGAGCGGCTTGAGCACGAGTGCAATCGCCCCAGCGCAGTGTTTCACTTCCCGGAGATCGAGCTTCTGGTCGGCACCTTGCGATAGATCCGCCAGCCATTTCCACGTAATGATGTCTTGCTTGCCCTTTTGTGGCTCGACCCGCAGCTTGCTCCAGGGCGGTTGTATCGGTAGAGGCGAGGAACTCCCCACGGCGTCGGCCAGAAGCGCTTTCCGTTGCCCGGACACAGTGGAGTGCCAGATGGGGAGCGCCGGGTCGTCGCGGAGAGCGCGCATCTGTGCAAAGGTCGTGAGATAAGCGCGCGGCATGGGCAGCTGCTCTGCCGTAGCGGTCGCCCTCAATACCGCGTAATAGTCCTGTAAGCGAAACTCCTCCTGAGCGATGAGCACCCAGACCGGAAACTCCTCTCGGTTCTCGGGTCTTGAGAAACGGCGGTCAGTCTGAGCCAGCACGAACCGTACTAGGCGCTCTCGGTCTTTCTCCACGGGGACGCGTCGCAAGTCCAGTTCCACTGCGACCATGTTCCACCGCCCATTGGGACGCACCATTACTCCCGCTCCATGGAAGGGAACCTTGAAGCTCTCGTCTCCGGTGTCGAAAAGCTTGTCCACTTCAACGTCCCAGTACGGCATAGCCCAATCCCAGTTCGCCTTTTTCTGCTGGAGCCAGAGGAGAAAGGTGCGCACCTGAAAGACGCATTCCATCATGACGAGGAGTTGTTCGAGCCGGGGTAGATCGAGTCCCATCTGTCGGCCATAATCCTGCTCCTTTGCCCTGGCATTCGCCGCTGCCCGGGCCACACCCTTCTCCGTGAGTGAGAAGAGAGCGCGCGTGCGCATCCACGGCTGCCGCGCATTGTGTCGCTCAATCCACCCGCGGTTGGCCAGGCTTTTCAAATGGAGGTGGATCATGCGATACGCACGCCCGTGATAGAGCTCGAGCTGACGTCGGGAGAGAAAAGGATGATCGTGCAGAGCCTGGAAGACACGTTCGTCGCCATCGGTTAGCTCACCTCTGCCTAACTCGACCTCGTCTATTTCACTGTCGTTTTCCTTCTTGCTCGTCCCCTGACTCTCACTCATGGGTTGATTCGTTTCTCATCGGCCTCAGACCCGGCAGCATGTTTATTCTCGTCATTGTTTTCGGACGGTTCAATGAGCGTCGTCCTCACCTGAGGATGCTCTTCTGAATCTGGGGGTTCGCCTTCCACGTCGGAATCCTTCGAATGTTCCTCTGTCTTTTCTGGGTGTTCAGACCCCTGCTCATTGATCGCTGCGGCCTGATCCCCATCAGCCCCCTGAGTCGAGTCAGACGGCTCTACCTCCTCTGTTTTCTCAGCCGATTGGTCGTCCGCATTTGGAGAATTTCTCTTTTTCTTCCGCTCTTTTGATTCGGAGTTGTTCTTATTGCGCGATTGTTGCGCGGGCTTGTTCTCCTTTGGCTTCGCCGAAGCATCGCCCTCCTGTAGTGAATCGAGCTCGGCCTGAAGGCGTCCTGCCAGCCCGAACCACTCCTCTTGGAACTTGATCCGTTCCGCCTCCACGATCTGACCCGACCGCGTATACCGTGTCATCTGCGTGAGAATTTGCTGAGCGATCAATGGAGTGCCAGGACTAGGCGGAAGCGTTTCAATGTGCATGACGGGAAGTCGCTCCCGACCGAGCTGCGTCTTCAAATAACAAGAATGGTCTGCCAAATTGATAATGTCCGTGCCTACTACCTCATCGTCTAGTTCGTGACGCAAAATATCGGCGTCCTCGGCACTGGTCTGAAACACGAACAGCGTGTCCACATTCGACATGATCGCAGGGCGAAGAGGCTTGCTGATGGCATCCAACTGACCGAGAGCCTGTGTGGCCAGGATGAAACTCGCACCCATCTTTTGCAGCTCCGCCAGAAGGCCTTGGTAATCCACCCCGGGAATGGATTGAAACTCATCCACGACGACCACCGCCCGTGCCCTCGCTTTCGGATCGGCAACCGCCATCTGCTCGCGTACAGCAAAATTAATGTGGTCCACAAGCACCGCCCCCAGGAGCCCGCCGGCATCGGGGCCGATTACGCCCGTCGCTGTGTTCACCAGGAGAATTCGGCGCTGATCGAGCAGTTCTCGAAAGTTCACAGTGGAACTTGACTGTCCGATAATATTCCGCACGACCGAGTGGGTCGAAAAGCGATGGATCTTGGTCAAGACGGGATTGACCACATCCATGCGCAGGCTGGCATAGAGTTTGTCGAAATAGCCCGTCCACCATTGCTTGATCTCGCCATCCGTCACATAGTCATCCAGCAGTTTCTTCCGCAGGGGATGGACCTCAAAGAGCGTTGGAATATCGATCAGCGTAAACTGGGGCTTGCCGTCTTGAACCAGCTTCTCATTGATCATGAGGAGCGTCCGAAGCCCCATGCGGAGAGCGTCCTCCATCCTCGGCCCCCAGTAATCGCTCCAGATGAGTTCGCCCACATGGACGATGTTCGACACGATCGCGTCCGCGTTGCGGCCTTGAGACATGTCGAGCACATTCAATCCCACGAACTGTTGGGTATCACTGAAATCGACATAGAGAACATCGCCCACGCGCTCGCGTGGGACCAGGCGCAAGACGGAACGGGCAAGGTCACCGTGGGGATCAATCACAACGAGCGCCGTTTCCATTTCCATCGCCGCAGCGGCGAGATGCGCCATCAAGGTCGACTTGCCCTTTTGTGTCTTCGCGACCATGAAAGTATGGTGCCGCAGAGCATCGGTCGGCAGGTGGACAGGAATTGTCCTTCCCTGGTGCACCGCATGGCCGACGAGGACGCCTTCACCCACCTGGTTGGGAAGCGGCAAAATGCGCCGCGTCAGGTTGCGTTCGACGAGAGGAGTACCTCGTCCGACTGGCAGGTGCCACAAGGAGGCTAGCTCGCTCACGTTCAGGCGCATGACGTGGCCTGTGAATTCCCTCCACCAGGAGGGGCGATCCAGCGAGAGCACCTGAGGATCGAACTGGGAACGGTGACACACGAGAGAATTTCCACTCTGCAGGTTGGCGCGACGATAAGCAGCGGCCAGCTCACGCAACTTTCCTTCTGTCCGTGCTTGGGTTTTCCCAACCACCAAGAGGCGGAGAGCCACGTCAAAGGCTGGCGTAGAGATCTTTTTCCTTACGAGCTCAGGGTCGATATTGGTCAGCTCTTGTAAGTGTCCGTAGAGATACAGGATGGCAGCAAAGGCTGCTGAGACTAGAAGGGACGCCACAATGAACGCGAGCCAGTTTTGCTGAACAAAAGAGAAGAGCGCCCAGAGTCCAAAGGCGATGGCCGACATGACGGCGACGAGCGAGAGAAACTGCCGTAAAGCCGTACTAAATGTCACCGTCTCGCCGCTAAAGGTTTTCTCGACCTGTCGCGCGGAACCCTCGAAGCGAACGGACCACCGCGGTGGAGCAGGCGAAAGCAAGATCTGGGCAAGCGCACGCTCTTCTCCTTCTAGTCCGTCGAACGCCGCGAGGAGTCCGCGAACCGGGTCCGCTTCTTCGAAAGCTCCATCCTCATAGGTGCGGAGAGGCAGATAGGCCGGACGGAGCAGAGTCAATTGGGCGGTGGAACTCGGCAAGCGGCTGGGACGGGCCGGGTCTTCTTCAGGGCTGAGCGTCCGGAAGGAAACTTGGTCATAAGTCGCTTGAATCTGCCGGCAGATGTGGGCTAGCGCATCAGGAGTTCCCCGCAGGAGAAAGCGGCGGCTCGTCGCGTCCCCCATGATCTCGAGGGAAAAGAGAGAGCCAATCGCAAAGCTCCCCAGCATGGTCTCCACCGCAAGCGCATCCATGGCGTTCTCACGCGGTGGAATAACCTCCATTGCCTGGCTACAGGACGAAGCTTGTCTCTGTAACGGTGCATCGCCCGGAAGGATTTCGCGGCCTGCGAACCTGCGGGCACTCGGCGAGTCCACCCTTACAAGAGGGGTGCCACAGCACCGGAAACGGAGGGCGCCGGCTTCGAGGGGCCGATATTCCCTTTGGCATTTAGTACAGCGATAAATAGCCGCGCTTGGCATATTCTATTTCTCCAGTCCCAATGGATCGACGGGCATGCCGTTGTACCGCACCTCATAGTGCACATGGGGTCCCGTGGAGTTACCGGTATTGCCGCTCAACCCAAGAATGGAATTCGCCGTCAACGTTTGTCCCATCGTCACGTCGACGCGCGACAGATGCGCGACAATGATTTCCCATGGACCATTCTGCAGCATGACCATGTTCCCCCATGCTCCATAATTGCCCGCCTGGACCACGCGTCCACTCATCGTCGCTATTACCGATCTGCCCTGAGGAACGGCGAGGTCCAAGCCATCATGGACGCGTCCGAAGCGGAGGTAGTAGGACCAACTGTGAAAGGTCGCGGTGATCCGTCCTGAAACGGGCATGCCGTGAGGGGCATTCGGATTATTGGTATAGTTCCCGGGCCCGCTGATGCAATTCCCTTGAGTGAAATCTACATCGTAGGTGTAATGACCGTACCATTCGCGCAGGTTGGTACGAAAGGCGACGGATTGGCTCTTGCCCTGAGCGACCTGCACGCGATACTCGCCGGGTGAGAGGATAAAGACGTAATAGCCATTCGGCTCCGTCGTCTGTGTGATCCCGCCTTCGTCCCCATCCCAGCTGACATGGACCGATATCCCTCCCAGCCCTCTCC
>JAMDCU010000163.1 GCA_023489485.1 Chloroflexota bacterium | reverse complement strand
CAGCGGAGAGTTGACCAATTTCGTCGTCGCCCCAAGGTGGTGCTTTGCGGGTGAGGTCGCCCTGCCCCACGGCTTGGGTGACCTCCACGAGAGTGACAATCGGTCGGGTCAGAATCAAGGTAAGCACGTAGGCGGCGCCGACGCCTAACAGCGAGACGGCAAGCGTCGTCAGGAGCATCGTCCGGGTCAATTCATTGACTGCCGCCTGAACGCTCGTCTCCGTCAGTCCAACGCGGGCGGTGCCCGAACGTCCCTCAAAGATCGGGACGGCGATGTCATGAATCGGTCCTTCGTCGCTCGTCAAGGTGACGCTGTGGGCACGTTCGGAGGAGGCCACCGAGTTTTTCCCCGCCAACCCGCGCGGGAAACCGCCGTCAAACGAGTGGACGAGCACACGACCGTTTTCGTCGAGAAGGAAGGCATACCGCAGGTCGCTGTTGTTGTGAATCGTGTCCTTCAGGAGTTCGTGAAGCGCGTAGGTGTTGTTGATCAGGATATAGTCGGTGGAACGAGCGGCGAGATCACGGGCAATGGAAACTCCACGCTCCTCGAGACGCGTCGTCAGCGCCGCCGTCATGCTCGCGCGCACCTCCCAGGTGATGCCGAAACCCAGGAGCAGCACGAGTCCCAGGACGATGCCCATGATTTTGGTGCGAACGCCCGGCCGCAGAACCCAATCACGCAACCGCCGCGTCGAATTGTCAGGGAGTCGCATATCAGATCATTTCTTGCGTTATCGGCGCCACACCGTCCTGTCGGACGAGGGCGGGCTTGCTGACGACACGCTCATCCGACGGCATCCCTAAGGAGCCGTGTTCACTTGGAGTTCTAGAGCCCGCGCGGAATCGTAGATCCGATCGGACGCCACCACGAACCGATCAATCATGAGACTGCGCAGGATCACCTGACCTTCTGGATCCGCGTTCATTTGGAGGAACAGCTCGCGCAAGGTTTCCTTCAGCTGCGGACTGAAGTTTGGGTTAACGACGACCGGAGGAATGCCAAAGGCGGGCGAGCGGTGAATCACGCGGGTACGTGCGGCTATCGTCGGATCCCGCGCCATCAGGTAATCGTAGACGAGGCTGTCCACATTCGCGCCATCCGCGACTTTGTCCGCGACCGCCTTGATCGCGTTATCATGGCTGTAGGTGAAAAAGACGCGCGCAAAGTAGGCGTCCGGAGAACCGTCCAGGGATCTGACCAGCGAGGTGGGATAGACCCGTCCTGTCAGGGAGATGGGATCGGTGAAAGCGAACACTTTGCCGCGTAAATCCGCCATCGAACGAGCCGGGCTGTCAGAGGGAACGATCAAGAGCGAGTAGTAGACCGTTTCGCCGTTCACTTGGGGCGCGACCAGTAACTCCATGCCAAAATCGCGTTGCCCGACGACGTAGGCGCTCGTGCAGACAAAAGCGACATCCACTTCGCCGTTCTTAACCAAGTCATTTACTTCGGCGTAGGTTTGACGCTGCACGAGTTCGACCCGGCGGTTGAGTTTGCGCCCGAGATAAGCGAGCAGGTCGCTGTAGCTTTCGACGGTGCCCTTCGGCGAGATGACGGCGGCAACGGCGACGCGGAGCGGTTTGGTGTCATTCGGCGAATAGGAAACCGCCGACCCGGGGTCCACATCCTTGAAGCGAATGTCGGGTTGGGATGGCGCAGTCCCGCAAGCGACGGAGACCAATAAGAAAAAGAGGGCGCAACAGGTCTGCGCCCACAATTGTCGTGACGTAGACAATGTTCCTCCCACTTGGCAAGACTGGATATATTCTCGCGCCGATCAGTCCTAATGGGGTCAAAGGCAGGTCAAAAGGGAGTAGCGGCGCGGGTCATTTATGCCGGTCGTGGAGGGCGGCGAGGAGGTCCGCGGCGTACTCCTGCGTCTTCCACGGCGAGAGATGGCTGGAGGCGACGAGGGCGTCGAGCGTGTGTGGGTTCGTCCGGGCGATGGCAAAGAGGACGTCGTTCGACACGATGACGTCCGGCTCGACCTGCCGCTCGGCGGCGCGCTTTTTTCGCCATTCCTTGAGGTGGGCCAAGCGCGTGCGCGCGGCCGGGTCGAGCGGAACTCCACCGCGCGCATGCGGGCGCGGCGGGTGCTCTTGGGGCGAAGCCCGACCACGCGCAACCGCGCGGAGAACCGCTTCGCCATAGCGCTGGAGGATAAACGGGGAGAGGCCGTGGATGCGCTGGAGCTCGCGCAAGGAATCGGGCCGCGCTTCAGAGAGATGCATCAGAGTCGAGTCGGGGAGGACCTTGAACGGAGGACGGTCCTCTTTGCGCGCCTGCGCGTCCCGGAGACGATAGAGCTCGCGCAAAATGCCGAGGCGCGTCGGATCGAGGTCACGCGCGCCGGGAATGTTCCAATAGGCGTCAGGGTCAAAGCGGTGCGGAGTCGGTTCGACGCGTGTAAGACGCTCGAATTCCTCCCGCGCCTCTTCCAAACGGCCGAGCCGTTCCAGCTCGGCGAGCTGCAGGTCGCGCAGCGCGATCAAATAGTGCGTGTCTTCCCGCGCGTATGCCAGATGCTCCGGACTGAGCGGGCGGTGGCCCCAGTCGGCGCGCTGCATTTTCTTGTTCAGCGTGATGCCAAAGCGCTCTTGAAGAATGTTGCCCAGGCCCACATTTTTCCAGCCGAGCACGCGCGCCGCAATCATCGTATCGAAGATATGACGAAAGCGAAAGTGGTAGTCCCGCTTCAAGCAAAGAATGTCGTACTCGGCGGCGTGGAACAGCTTCTCGGGGCCCGGGTCGGCGAAAAGGGGACCGAGAGGAGAAATGTCGACGGCGAGGGGGTCTACCAAATAGTCCTGGCTTGGGGTCGAGAACTGCAAGAGGCAGACTTTTTCAAAGTAGGAAAACAGACTGTCCGATTCCGTATCGACGGCAATCACCGGCTCCTGGGCAAGCACTGTCTGCAAGCGCTCGAGGGCGACCGGATCGGCCACCCATACAGGCGGCTCGGCAATCAGCTCGCTCGAATATTCTCTAGAATTCTCCATGCACTGTCCGAGATATCAAGGGTGAAGCGGCGGGCATATGCGCCGGCAGCTTGCTTCGTACGAGCCAGGCGACGAGGGCGCTCACGCCGAGGGCCAGATCCACAACCTGGTCCACGCGGAGGGCGCCGATGTACGCGGACTGATCCCCGCGTCCGAAACCCAGAGCGAAGTTCGCCGCAGAGGTAATCAGAAGATAGGTCAGGAAGAGTGTGCCGCGGCGCGGGTTTCTCAGGGCCAAAAGGAAGAGACAAAACAATACAACGACAAAGAGCGCAATTTCCAAATGCTGGAGAGGGAAACGCGGCTGCACGAGTCCGTAGAGGTCAGGCAACTCTATGGCGAAGCGGCTTTGGTTCACGGCTCCATAGTTGGCGCCGTACGTGAGAGCGCCAAGCCACCCAATCGCCTGCCCGAGCGCGAGCCCACAAGCGGCGGCGTCGGCGAGTCGCCAAAAGCCAAGCCGGCGCAGTCGGGCATACAGTGCGAGCGCTACAACCCCGGCGATCAAGGCGCCCCGCATGGCCAGCCCGCCGTCAAAGGGGACACCCGGCAGATTTTCCCATTGGACGATCTGCTCAGGGCGCGTGGCGTAATAGGCCCAATGGGTGAGAACGTGATATGCACGTGCGCCGACGAGACCGGCGAGCAGGACGACCCATGCGGCGTCCAAAAATGCAAAAAAGCTGCGCGCGTTCTTTGCTTTCTTGTGCTGGCCACCGCGCCACAACAGGTAGGTCGCGGCGAGGCCGGCGAGAATGCCGAGGCCGACCAGAGCGCTGTAAGTAGAGAGCTCAAACCAGTTCAAGTCGATGGTCGGGTGCAAATCAGCTCCGCATGCCTTCGATCACTCGAACATAGCGGTCGGCCAGAGCCGAGGCGGCTTGATCCGTGGGCGCCTCGGCGAAAAGGGTAAAGACTGCTTCATCCGGCTCGGGCACTACCAGGATCCAACTGCCATCGTCGACCTGCAGCTTGACCCCATCCACTTGCTCGATGATCTTGTCTTTGTATTGCTCGTTCAAGAGACGCATCACGGTGCCTTTTTGGTCCCAGGGACAGGCGACCCGTTTTTGAGCGACATGGTAGGGTGGAAGAGTGGCCACAACATCGCTCAGCTTGGTTCTTTGGGTCGCGAGGAACTCGAGCAGCTTGGCTGCGGCAAACATGGCGTCGATGAGCCGATGGAAAGAAGGCATGATAAACTCGCCGGCTCCGCTCATGGCCAAAAGGACGTTTGGGTCCCCGGTGGCATTCATGAGCGCTTGAGGATCAATCGGAGTGCGGCGAATTTGTGCGCCATGACGCGCGGCAATCTCATCAAAGAGGCGCGGCTGGTTGACCATTACCGCCACCACGCGCGGTTGACTCCCATCGCCAGATGCGCGCAAGGCCAATTCCATAAAAGCCGCGGCTACCTGCGCTCCGGTCAATTTCTCTGCGAGGTTGTCCACGATCCAGACCCGTTCGCCTCCCACGTCAAAGCGCAAGCCGAGGTCCGCCTTGACGGCTCCCGTGATGGAGGTGAGTTGGTCCATGCCGTGCAGGAGTTCCGCGCCGGTCATGGACATTTTGTTCTCGTCGATGCGTTCGTTCAGCGCGACGACCGTGCACCCCAGCTCGTTCAGAATGAGCGGCAGGATGAGGGAGGTCGGCGCGCTCGCATAGTCCACGGCCAGATTAAAGTGAGCCTCGCGGATCGCCTGGACATTGAGAGCCTTTAAAAAGCCCTGGATATAGTAGCGCTCGGGCACGCCGCCGACTTCCTCGATGCGGCCAAGCTCGTCGAAGGAGACGCGCCGAAAATCCTCACGGAAGAACACGTTCTCGACGCTCCGCTCTTTGGCCTTGCCCAAGTTCATGCCGTCTTTGTCAAAAAAGCGAATGTCGACTACCCGCTGGTCAAAGGGAGAGAGTCGAACGTGGACGCCGCCGGAGGCGCCGCTCACCCCCGTGAAATAGCGGGCCACCGGAATCGGCACCGAGTTCACGTCCTGGACCGTGACCCCGGCCGAAGGCAAACCGCTCACCATAGCGCGCTTGATCATTCGGGCGGCGCGGTGGGGGTCGCGGTTGATGATGACACTCGACCCCTTGGGCAGCGTCGCGCCAAAGGCGGCGGAAAGCCGGGCGGCGAACTCGGGGGTGAGATCGACGTTGACGAGGCCGGTGACCCCAAAGCGCCCGAACAAGGCCCGCCGGGCCTGGGAACCCCAGACGAGACTCGACTTGACGGTGGCTCCGGCTTCGATTTCTTTATTCGGCCAGATCTTGACGTTGGGATGAATGACGGCGCCCGCATCGACCATGCATTCGTCGCCGAGGACGGCGCCTTCAAAGACGACGACGCGTGACTTTAAGGTGCAGCGGCGCCCGACGATAGCACCGCGCAATTCGGCGCCTTCGCCGATGTACGAATTGCGCCAGACGATGCTCCGGTCGATGTGGGCGAGGTTGTCCACGATGTTGTAGGGGCGAATGGCGGTCGGGCCGTGCATCACGACGCCGCCCTTGACGCGGCTGCCGAGGCCAAGATAGATTGGGCCATACAACTGGGCGTCGGGGGCAATCTCGACATCATCCTCAACATAGATGCCGCCCCCGATGTGCCGTCCAACTTCGCCGAGGTTCACTTTGCCGGAGAGGAGATCGCTGGTCGCCCGCATGTATTCGCTAATATTGCCGACGTCCGTCCAATAACCGTTTGCGACAAAGCCGTACAGCGGCGCGCCGCGCTTCATCAATTCCGGGAACAGGTCCTTGCTGAAATCGACCGGGGTACCGGGCTCGACGAGATCGAGGACTTCAGGAGAGATCACGTAAATGCCGGTATTGACCGTATCGGAAATGACTTCGCCCCAGGAGGGTTTTTCCAAAAAGCGCTCGACGCGCCCCTGCGCGTCGATAATGATGACACCATATTCGAGCGGTGTCGGCACGCGATAGAGGGTGATGGTGACAGCGGCGCCGACGCGTTTGTGGAATTCGACGATTTCGGTGAGGTTAAAGTCGGTCAGCGCGTCGCCGCTGATCACCAGAAAGGGGTCGTCGTTCAGAAAGTTGGCCGCAAACTTGACAGAACCGGCGGTGCCGAGCGGCCGCGGCTCCACCGAATAGTGCATCTCGACGCCGACGTTCGACCCATCGCCAAAATAGTTCTGGATATCGCCGGCACGATATTGCAGCGTCGCCACCACGTCGTCGATGTGGTGCTGTTTCAAAAGCTCGATGATGTGGCCCATGACCGGCCGATTACAGATCGGCACCATGGGCTTGGGGCGATTGATGGTCAGGGGACGAAGCCGCGAACCCTCACCGCCGGCCATGACGACTGCTTTCATAAAGTCAAACCCCTTACCTAGTTGACATCATCTTTTCCCGCCTCGACGGCCGCGGTGGCAATGGCCCAGGCAATCAGCCCCCAACTTCCGCCGGCGAGGACAATCACTAGCAACAGCGAGCGCACGTTGAGAGGAGTCGCGTCCGGATTGCGAACCATCCCAAAGACCGAGAGAGCGATGGCGATCAACGCGGCGACCAGGCCAATGAGAACCGGTCCGTGTAGGATACCGCGCACGCGCGCCGACCAGGTCGGCGGGGGCGCGGTCTCGGGTAGAGCCGTGTTCTTTTCTTCCATCATCTGGTTTTTCTTCTCCTCACCTTGGAATAGCAAGTCCGAGCCGAAAGCAGCGGCGCCAAGTTAGGCGGCGCTGAGTTTGGCAACCCGAGTCTGCGCGGGGATTATACACCCCGCATGTATGGGCGTCAAGGCAATTGAGGGAGAAAATTACCCCCTTTGTGTAAAAACTGATATAATCACGCCATTCTCTAAGGAGAGCCCTGCCGTTGGAACTCACCTCACTGCGCACACTCGTTTGCCCGTCCTGCGGCGCGCCCATCCATCACGGCGATTTGAATTGCGAGTACTGTGGCGCCGCCGTCTATGCCGGGCAGGCCGCCGAGGTCATCACCCCGGCGCTGGCGCAAGCCCAGAACCTCATCCCCGAGATGCGTCGACGGATTGAAGAGAACCCCTTGGATGGGGATGCGTACTATCAACTCGGGCTGGCCCTCTTTACCATCAAGCTGTACGATCAGGCGGAAGAGGCGTTCGCCCAGGCGCAGCGCTTGTCACTGGGGAGCGCCCTCGTTCACTATTTCGCCGGTCTCGCGATGCTTTACCGGTCGGAGGACGAGATTCTCTCTATTGAAGAGTTTCGCCTGAACGAGATGCGCAAGCAGTTCCAACTCGCGGCCAAGTTGGATCCTTCTATTGCCGTCGCCGGGGTATACGGTCAATTCATGGATGCGCTCCTCGAGCGCAATCATGGCGACTATGCCGGCGCCGTGGACCCGCTGAAGGCCGTCATCGAGCAACTGCCCAAATTTGGACTCGCCTGGCAAGTCCTTGCCGCCTGCCAGTTCCAGACCGCCGATTACCCCGCGGCGATCGCGGCGGCACGGCAGGCACTGGAGCTCTCACCCTGGAACGCGGATTTGGCCTACCTCGTTGGGGCGGCCTACGGCCGATTGGATAATCTAGACGAGATGGAAGCATGGGCACATCGGGTCGCGCAGATCCGCGGGCACCCGGATGCGTGGGAGCAAGTGCTCACAGAATTCAAGGGGAAGATCGAATGAACATCGCGATTGTGGGCGGTCGAGGCCAACTCGGTCGGGAGTTGGCGCAAACGCTCGGGCCCCGGCATTCCATTTCGATTCTCGATCTCCCAGAGTTTGATATGACGGGGCGGCAAGGCATCGAGGACTTGGTTCACCTCAAGCCGGACCTCGTCATCCACACCGCAGCTCTGACGGATGTGGATCGCTGCGCGCGCGAACCGCTGGAAGCTTTCCGGATCAATGCCCTCGGCACGCAGAACGTGGCGCTCGCCTGCCAGCGCGCCCACGCGGCCATGCTCTACATCAGTACGAATGAAGTCTTTGACGGAACCAAGAATTCGCCGTACCTGGAACTGGATGAGCCGCATCCGATCAATCCCTACGCGGCGTCCAAGCTGGCCGGCGAGCGTTATGTCCGGATGTTCCTCGACCGTTTCTACATCGTTCGTATCGCGTGGCTGTATTCACTCGGAGGCAATCATTTCCCCGGCAAGATCATCGCCGGAGCGAAGCGCAACGGAAGCGTCGCAGTCGTCACGGACGAAATCGGCAACCCGACCTACGTGCCCGATCTGGCGCGGGCGGTCACAGAGCTGATCGAGACAGAACATTTTGGCATCTATCATCTGATTGGCGAGGGGTACACTTCACGGTACGAGTGGGCGCGGCGAGTGCTCCAATCCGCCGGAATGGAAGACGTGCCTGTGACGCCGACGGTCCTCGCGGACTATAAGCGGGACTCGATCCCTCCCAGCTTTGGCGCCCTGGCCAATTTCGCCGCGGGGACCACCCTCGGCATTCGCCTTCGACCCTGGCAAGATGCCCTCGCCGAATTCTTTGAGCATTGGAATAGGACGTAGATCCAACCCCACAGATTGGGCCCAATCCGAAATCTGAAATCTCGGAGCGTAGCGGAGACCCCGCGTCCTGAGCGAAGGCCGCCGATCTTGCGGCCGCAGTCGAAGGATCAGCGGGGTGAAATCCTAAATCTCAAATCTTAAATTCCCTGTGATTTCCGTTATCATCCCCAACTGGAACGGTATTCGGTTGCTCCCCACTTGCCTGGATGCACTCCGCCGGCAAACTCTGCACGGGTTTGAGACGATTGTCGTAGACGACGGCTCAACGGACGGCTCGCGGGAACTGCTCGCGCGCGATTACCCCGAAATCCGTGTGATTGCGCTCCCCACCCATCGCGGCTTTGCACCCGCCACCAACGAAGGCATCCGGGCCGCGCGGGGCGAGATTGTCGTCCTCCTCAACAATGATACGGAAGCAGACCCGCGCTGGCTCGAGGAACTGAGCGCCGCGCTCGCGGCCGACCCGAAGGCAGGCATGGCCGCCACCAAGCTGAGGCTCTTTGACCGGCGGAATCATTTGCACAGCGCAGGCGATTATTGTCGTATCAATGGTCTTCCGGGCAACCGCGGAGTCTGGGAGGAAGATTGCGGCCAGTACGACGATTCCTCCGGTGTATTCGCGCCATGTGCGGCCGCGGCTGCATACCGCAGGACCATGCTCGACGAGATTGGCCTCCTCGACGAGGCGCTCGGAAGTTACTGCGAAGATGTGGACCTCGGATGGCGCGCGCGTCTGGCAGGCTACGCGTGCGCCTATGCGCCCCGGGCGATTGTCTACCACCAGGTGAGCGCGACTGGAGGGGGGCGGATTGCGAGCTATTATGGCAGGCGCAATCTCATCTTTGTACTCGCCAGGGACTATCCGGCGGCACTCTGGAAGAAATACTGGCGCCAGGTCATCCGCGCGCAACTCGAGATCACGGGTAAGGCCTTGAAAAGCTGGCGCGGGGAAGCCGCGCGGGCAACTCTGCGCGGCCAGATCGCCGGCCTGCTCGGGCTGCCGCGCTGGCTCCAGCGGCGCGGTGAGGTGCTGCGCCGGGTGACTGACGCGGAGATCGAAGCGGCCTTGGTGCGGGAGTGAGAATGGCGGACAAAATGGATATACAGCACTATTCCCCTTCAGGGCAGGTCGCTGTCAGAATCGCTGCGGCCTGTCATTGCGAGGGTTCGTCCGACAGCACTTTCGGTCGGCGAACCCGAAGCCATCTCCAATTTCCAAGATGGGGATTGCTTCGCTTCGCTCGCAATGACAATGACGGAGCCATCCTCTCTGGAAGTGCGCTCTTCTAGAGAGCTCTCATGACGCTCAAGCGATCTGGCGGCTCCCGCGCCACAGCCACTCTCTTGCTCCTCCTGCTCCTCGCGTTCGGCTTGCGGATGGTGCGCATCGGCGAACTGCGGATGTGGGGCGACGAGGGTTACAGCGTCTATTCGGCGCAGAGATCGCTGGTCGCGATCACCACAGAGGGCGCCGAGAACGATCCGCATCCTCCTCTGTATTACTATCTCCTCCACTTTTATCTGCCCCTGGCCGGCACCTCCGAATTGGCGCTCCGCTTCTTTTCGGTCTTTCCGGGTCTCGCCACGGTCGCGCTGCTCTATGCCATCGGCAAGCGCGCTTTTAGTCGCCGCGTGGGTATGGCCGCCGCGGCGGTAGGAGCCATCGCGCCTTTTCACATTTATTACTCGCAGGAAATTCGGATGTACGCGCTGGCCGTGTTTCTGACGGCGCTCGCGCTCTACTGGTTCGTGCGCTTATGGCAAGCCGGCGTGAATGTGCCGCTGCGGAACAGGCTTTGGCTCGCCTACGCCGTGTCGATGCTCCTGGCCATGTACACGCTCTACCATACCGCGTTTGTCT
>JAMDCU010000051.1 GCA_023489485.1 Chloroflexota bacterium | reverse complement strand
CTCGGCGAGAGGGCAGGCGCGCTGGCTTTGATGATCGCATGCAGCCGCTTGGCCATGGTGCGATCCGGTTCCGACAACTCGGCGATCTTTGCGAGCACGGCGCTTTCCCCGTCCGTCTTGTCCGCGGCCGCCTTTAGTTCTTTGACGCGCTCCTTCATCGCGGCGCGTTCTTCTTCTGTGAATCCCTTGGACGTCTTGCCGGGCGCGTTGGTCCTCTCGGCGGACTTGGCTTTGTCCCGCTTGGGGCTCATAGAAACCTCCTCATACTGCCTTGGGCTGGGGAATGCGCTTCTGTGGCCGGGCAAATGTTTCTAGCAAACTACTTGCGCGGCTGCACAGTCCACGCGGGCGAAATGCGGATTTCTCGCTAGTGCGCTCGCGGCTCTTGAGTCAGCCCGATGATGTTCCCGTCGGCGTCCTTGGCCGAGGCAATTAACTTGCCCATGCCGACGTCTCTGATCTCTTCCTGCACCTGTGCACCGGCGTCCACGAGCACCTGCAGGCTCGCCTTGATGTCATCGACGGTATAGTATGCCGTCATGCCATGCTTGTGAGTATTTGGATCCAAACCGAATTCCTGGTCGCCGATCCGAAAGCCGACATAGTACGGGCTATCCACATAGGGCGCAACGCCCAATATCTTGCTGAACATCGCCTTGGCCTTGCCGATGTCTTTGACGGGGTAAATGACCGTCTTGATGCCTTGATTCATCGAACCCTCCTTGGATTTGGTCTTGGTTTCTTATTTCCTGAACCTCTAGTGCATCGTTTTGTAGCCAGCTCGATTCACGACTTGGGGGCTGCCCGAGGGGACCAGTTGGGCGTTTCAATCCCGAACTGCTGGGTGTACTCCGCGACCAACCGCGGCCAGCCGAACTGGAACGCGTCACCAGCGACAATGCGGCCGATCGGAGTTCCGCTGAGAAGGCGGTCTAGAACATCAAAACAGATGTGCCACCCGGCGGCACCCATCGCGCTGTAGCGGCGATCGATCGTCTGCCACAGGGTGAGGCGCGTGCCGCCGCTGACGGCTTCGAGTTCCCACCGGATATTCATGTCCCCCCAGTTGTACTCAAGCACCTTGGGGGCATCGGCTCGCGTGACGGTTGTTTCGGAAACCTGCGGCGTAGGTGCTCCCACCGTGGTGAGCTTGACCGCAGCTCCAACCTTACCCAAGGTCCCGTCCGCATCAAAGGGAGCCCACTCGTGCAGATGCGCCGGGTCGGTAAGCGCCTGCCAGACCTTTTCCGGGGTGTGGCGCAGTTCTCTGACGAGAATGAGCGCCCACTTCTCCCCGTCCTTTCGTAACTGCGCCCCGCTGGCCGGACCCGGGGTATACTGCTCGCGTTCGGTCATCTTCTTCTCCTCATCCTCCTTTTTGTTGGCGTAAGTGGATCCATGTGGTCGAGGTGGCGTTCAAGAGCGTCTACGTGAGCGGACCAGAACCGACGGAAGGGAGTCAGCCACGCATCCACCTCCTGGAGAGGTTCAGGTTTTAGCCGGTAGAGTCGGCGCTGCGCGTCCACGGTGGATTCTACGAAACCGGCCTCGCGCAGCACGCGCAGATGCTTGGACACGGTCGGCTGCGGCATACCCAGTTGACGCTCGATCTCTCCAACCGACTGTTGTGACGAGACCAGGAGGCTCAAAATCGCGCGGCGGTTCGGTTCCGCAATAATTTCAAAGACAGATTCCATGCTCCTAGTATAGCCTAGAAGGCATATACTTGTCAAGGTATATAACGGGGCTGTTGCTAACTCGGGGGTCATGTCTTGGTGCCTGCGGTCAGGGGGCGAACGGGTCTCTTATCCCGACCTGCTCGACCCAGACCTTGAGATGGTCCTGATAGTTGACGTACGTGTTGGGGCAGAGCTCCTAGGCGCTTTTGTCCCGGAGAAACCCGAAGATCGCTTTTGACGCGAGGAGGCCGGGTGTGGCGTCAAGTTTCGGTTCTTGAGCCGACGAACCGGGGGACCTATGATTCATGTGAGAACCTCCAGAAAATGGGGCTCTCAAAGACCATGGCTCTTCGGGTTCCTCCTTGTGGAGTAGCCTGAAGAGCCATGATTCGTTCTTGGTAGCGGGGCCTAGACTCGAACTAGGGACCTTCGGGTTATGAGCCCGACGAGCTGCCACTGCTCCACCCCGCAGTCATCAACAGGGACATTATACGCAATTTTGCCGAGACGTCAAGTTTCCGCGCGAGCGATACCGGTCACATCCCAGTTATGTAAGAGCCGCCCCACCCGTGATTCATTCGGAGGTCCGAATGCGGTTCTACTCTCAGAGCAAATCAAGCTTCAGGGTTAGCGTCGACAGAGCAAAGAACCTCAAACCTCGCAATCGGGAACTCATTATTCATCAGCGCGCCTTACGGCGTCCACCTGCACCTCTTCGGGTCGGCCGAACACGCGACTTGTCTCCATCCCCTACATCGGGCTTTGGGGGTTTGGCCTCGCGAAGATGGTTAGCGCCTTCGGGGTCGCGGATGCGCTCCCACTCGGGCCGGGGGTCTTGCGCGTCTAGCATGTTGCGCAGTTCCAGGATCTGATCGCGCAAGAGTGCGGCTTTTTCAAACTCCCAGTTCTGCGCTGCTTCTTTCATCTGCTTTTCCATTTCGTCGATCAATCGATTCCCCTCGATCCGCGGAATCTGGAACGCCACGCCCGCCTTGTACTCGCCGCGTTGTTCCGCCGCGACCCGCACCCGGTCTGTCAGGTCGCGAATCTCTTTCACGATGCCTTGCGGCTCGATTCCGTGCATTTCGTTGTAATCGGTCTGGATCTTGCGCCGGCGGTTCGTCTCGTCGATGGCGCGCCGCATCGAATCGGTCATCGTGTCCGCATACATGATCACCCGGCCGTTCACGTGCCGGGCGGCGCGGCCGATAGTCTGGATTAGAGCCTGGCTGCTCCGAAGGAATCCCTCTTTATCGGCGTCGAGGATTGCTACAAGCGACACTTCGGGAAGGTCCAGCCCCTCGCGCAGCAGGTTGATGCCGACGACGACATCGTACACGCCCAGGCGCAGGTCACGCAGGATCTCGATGCGCTCGATGGTCTGGACCTCCGAGTGGAGATAGTGCACCTTGATTCCTA
The DNA here is from genome assembly GCA_023489485.1 of Chloroflexota bacterium. GTDB lineage: Bacteria > Chloroflexota > Anaerolineae > UBA4142 > UBA4142 > JAMDCU01. The sequence continues at coordinate 7,255 of JAMDCU010000051.1, read as the reverse complement.
TTTCATGCAAATAGTCGGCGAGGTCCTCGGCCATCCGTTTGGTCAGGGTGGTCACGAGCGTGCGCTCGCCTCGTTCAACTCGCTTCTTGATTTCGGCAATCAAATCGTCCACCTGCCCCTTGATGGGGCGGACGATGACCTCGGGATCTACCAGACCGGTGGGGCGGATGATTTGCTCCACGACTTGTTGGCTGATTTGCAGTTCATAAGGAGCGGGCGTCGCGCTCAAAAAAATGACCTGGCGCAGCTTTTTCTCAAATTCCTCATAGCGGAGCGGCCGGTTGTCGAGTGCACTCGGCAGGCGGAAGCCATAATCCACAAGTGTCTCCTTGCGCGCGCGGTCGCCATTGTACATCCCATGAATCTGCGGCACCGTCATGTGCGATTCGTCGACGAACATCAGGAAATCGTCGGGGAAATAATCGAGTAGCGTCCACGGGGACGATCCGGGCGGACGGCGGGCGAGCGGGCGCGAATAGTTCTCGATGCCGCTGCAATACCCTACTTCTTTGAGCATTTCCAGATCGTATTTGGTCCGCTGTTCTATCCGCTGCGCTTCAAGCAACTTTTCCTTTGATTTAAAGTACTCCACCTGCTGCCCTAGCTCGGCCTCGATATCCTCGATGGCCTCTGCCAGCTTATCCTGAGGAGTGATAAAGTGCTTGGCAGGATAGATATCCAGGGACGCGTGCTCGGTCAGGATTTCTCCGGAGGTCGTGTCGATCTCGACAATCCGCTCGACTTCGTCTCCAAAGAACTCGATGCGGTAGGCCGTCTCGCCATAAGCGGGGCTCACCTCCAGGGTATCTCCGCGGACGCGGAACTTGCCGCGCGCGAGGTCAAAGTCGTTCCGGTCATAATGGATTTCGACAAGGTGTCGCAGCACCTTGTCTCGATTTCGGGTTTCACCGCGCTTGAGGGACAGGACGACCCGCCCGTAATCCTCCGGGGAGCCCAACCCGTAGATGCACGAAACGGAAGCGACAATGATTACATCCCGGCGGGAAAAGAGGGCGCTCGTCGCCGCCAGCCGTAGGCGATCAATCTCCTCGTTGATGCTCGAGTCCTTTTCGATGTAAAGATCATGCTGAGGAACATAAGCCTCGGGCTGGTAATAGTCATAGTAAGAGACAAAGTACTCGACAGCATTTTGGGGAAAGAACTCGCGAAACTCGGAGTACAACTGTGCCGCGAGCGTCTTGTTGTGAGCGATCACCAGGGTAGGCCGCTGCGCCTTTTCGATGATCTCGGCCATCACAAAAGTCTTGCCCGTGCCGGTCGCCCCGAGTAGGGTTTGGAATTTCATTCCTTTTTGTATCCCCTCGACCAGCTTTTGAATCGCTTCCGGTTGGTCGCCGGTCGGCTGGAACGGAGATACGAGTCTAAATTCAGGCATAGTTCCTCAGAAAGCAAGGTTTGCCGCACTGCATAGGATCGAACGACCTGGGTCGTCTGAAGTGACGCTCTATTATAGAACAGATGCGCGGCCAAAGCAACATTGTTACGCTTTTGACTTTTCGACTGTCCTCAGCTATATTAAATTTTGTGCATCGCTCGGCATTGCAGCCTTATGTCAGCCTTCCTTGCCTGCCTCGGATGAAAGAGCAGATGTGCACTGTCCCCGATTCTGAATCGGCCCGCTCCGGATCGGCCGTGGATCGAGTCTCGTTGTTCTCTCTGGTTCTCTCCCAATGAAGATTAGACCGGTTCACAAGCTTGCCTTGGTCTTGTTTTTGGCGTTCTGCCTCGTCCCGTTCGCGGCGATCCAATCGCCTGTGGCGGCACACCCCCCTTTGGATGCGACCCCGGTGGGTCCCGACATGACAAATCCCCGAACCCTGAATGCGGGCAGCTGCGCGCGAGACCCCAAGAATTTGATATATAATGGATCGATGGGGCCGGTTCACGACACGGCCTATGGGACCGCGGCAGATGGATGGGCGCCCTTTATCTTTAGCGGCACCCCACCCAATTTCCGTTGGGTAGATAATGAACAGATCGATCCCAATGGTTCCCAGCAGATCTATTCATCCAACACCTTCGACGCGGGCATCCAGCAAACGGTGAGCAATCTTCAGCCGGGTGTCTATTACTGGCTCCGGCTTGGTTACAGTCTCGCGGCCAAGTCGTACAGTGGGCCGAACGTCCGGGTGGACTCCATCGGGCGCAAGGTCGGTGTGGATCCCTACGGCGGAAGCGATCCCAAATCACCCAATGTTATTTGGGGACCCGACCTATTCGATGGGAGTGCCGCGCTCAATCGGCCGGAAATGGTTCTTATCTTTCCCGCGCGGGCAGACCACGTAACCGTCTTTCTTCGCGCGATGGCGCGGGACGGGTCGAACGGGGAAAATCGTGTGTGGCTCGACGCCGTGTGCATGGAGCCGCGCTATGATATGGCCACTGCGACGCCTCTCGCTCCGACCGCGACACTGGTTCCGCCGACGGCCACGCATCGTCCGGCTCTGCCGCGGGCTGCGACAAAAGCACCGGCCGTTGGGGTGGCGCGGACGGCAACGAGCACGCCGACACGGGTACCTGCGCCGACGCAAGTGGTAGCGATGGTCGCACCGGTCACGCCGACTCCTCTGCAGGTGACGACGCCAACCGCAATCCCCACTCCCCGCTACGCCCGTCCCGTTCCGACCCCAGCACCGGCTTTTCCGATTGAATTAGGGACGGGACTGCTGGCGGGTGTGGGAGTGACCTCGATCATGGGTTCGTTCTTGCTTTTCGGGTTTGGAATCGTTCTCGCGAAACGGATTTATTGAGGTATAGGGCATGCGCTTTCTGATTACGGGCGGGGCCGGCTTTATCGGCACAGCGCTCGCCAATTACCTGGTGACTCTGGGCCATGAAGTGCGGGTCATCGACGACATGAGTGCGGGCGACCCAGGTCGTCTCGATTCGCGTGTTCTCTTCACACGCGGGGACGTCCGCGATGTGCCCAAGTTGTGGACGTTGCTTAGAGGAGTTGATTGCGTTTATCACCTCGCCGCCCGCGTAAGCGTGCCTGAGTCGGTTTTATACCCGGTGGACTATAACGCCGTCAACGTTGGCGGGACCGTGTCTCTGATGACGGCGGTGCGAGATGCCGGGGTCAAGCGGGTTATCTTGGCGTCGAGTGGCGCGGCTTATGGTCGGCAAGAGCAGCAGCCCGTTCGGGAAAACAGTATCATGCATCCCGACACGCCTTATGCCGTCAGCAAGCTCGCTTCAGAATACTATTTGCATTCAATTGGAGAGCTGTGGAAGATCGAAACAGTGGTCCTCCGCATCTTTAATGCGTACGGTCCTCACCAGCCCTTACCCCCGTCGCATGCACCCGTGATCCCGCGAGCCCTGAGGCAAGTCCTCGCGGGCGGATCCGTCGTCATCTTTGGCAACGGGCGCCAGACTCGCGATTTTGTCTACATTTCAGATGTGGTGAGCGCATTGACCGCGGCGGCCACAGCGGAACGGGTGAATCGCACCAAGATCAATATCGGGAGTGGGCAGGAAGTCAGCATCGACGATCTAGTCTACCAGATTGAGCGTGTGACCAAACGCGAGGCGCATCGGCTCGCAAACGATGCGGAAGAGAGTGGAGTGCCCCGCTTGGTGGCGGATATCCATCTCGCCGGCGATATGCTGAAATGGAAGCCGCGAGTATCTCTCGACGAGGGTCTGCAGAAGATGCTCGCGGAGGATGAGCGATTCAAGAGATAGGGGGCAGTCCTAGGGGCGGGGCGTTGAGTTAGACGCCCCGCGCTACTAGGCGGTCACAATGTTGTGCGCCAGATTGGTAGCACGAGAAAAGTCACGCTGGCGCACCCGTAACCAGACCGCCACGTCATTCTTGCACAGTCGAACCGCATTCTCCTCGACCTGAATTTCAATTTCCGCGTTCGCCAGCGCCCCGGCGAGTCTGTCCACATCCTCGGGGCTTGCCGGTGGGGTCGTCGCCAGGACGATCCACTCGTCGCTAGAGTCCATGTCCATCGTACACCTCACGCGCATGGATTATAGACCCGGCTGGAGAATTGTCCAGGGCCGGTCTGCCTATAGTTCCCGAAACAAATTCCGCCATGAAACCACTCGATCTGTTTTCCGAGGCGCTCTGGAAATTCTACCGGACCGGCCGGGCCTCGCTCTATACCGAACGAGAGGATGGATTTCGCTGGCCCGAAGATATCTCCTGGTATTTCACACCCTATCGAGAGTTCCCGCAATATGAGCGCGCGGCTCTCACATCTGTCCGTGGACGCGTGCTTGATCTGGGGTGTGGAGCGGGCAGGCACAGTTTATACTTGCAGCGTCACGGACTGGACGTTACCGCCTGCGACGCCTCGGCAAGTATTGCGGAGTTGGCGCGGACGCGTGGGGTGCGGCATGTGCGCGTCGTGGGCGCTTGCGGGAGGACGCCCTTTGACGACTCGGCATTCGATACTGTGCTGTTGTTTGGGAACAATTTGGGAATTTGTGGAACGCGGTCGCGTTTTCGGAGGATGCTGCGCGAACTGCACCGGATCACGTCGAAGGATGGACTGCTGCTTGCGACGACGCGCAGCCCGAACGCAGCCGACCCACGCGAACTAAAGTACATGCAGGGGAACCTCGCACGCGGACGAGCGGAGGGACAGCTGCGATTACGGCTTGTCTTTGAGGGGCAAACAAGCCCTTGGTTTCACCTGCTGCTGCTATCGCCCACGGACCTGCTTCGTGAGGCGAACACCCAAGGTTGGCGGGTGGAGCGTGTGCTGTCCGCCAGGAAAATCGAAGAGGGTTACGCGGTGGTGATGCAGAAGGAAAAGCGCAGAAAGCAATAGGCAGAGGCAGAAATCAATGAGCCAATAAGGGCGGTCGGATTGCTGGGTGGGCAAGTACATGAGCTTTGTAGCCTAGCCAGCCTTGCCCCTTGTGGGCGTCTTTGGTTGCACCAGGAATGAACAGCGCCCACGATGGGCCAACCTAGCCCAGTCCCTCTCCTCCCGGGCTATCTGCTTTCGGCTCTCTTCCCTCTGTCTTCAAGAGCTGCCGCGCTGCCTCTTCGTGCTCCTTGGGTACGAGCACCTTGACGGCGCCCATACCGTCGATGGTCACCGAGAAAACGCTCTGGGCCTCGGACTGGAGGAGAACAGGGATGCCAGCAGTCTCAAGCTTGGCCTTGACGACCTCGGCGGCGAGCGGCCCTGACGACGTATAGACGAGAACGAGCTCGTGCTTGCCGCTTGATGGTATAGTCTTGTCTTCTATGATTCACCTTCCTCCAAGATAGCGCGCGCCTTTTCCTCAAATTTCCTTGGCACGAGAATCTCCACCTGGCCCAATCCATCCATCGCGATGCCATACACGGGTCCGATGCTCTCATATCTAAGCATCGCCGGTATGCCCTCGCTTTCCAGCCTGCCTTTAATCACGGCAGCCGCCTCGCGTCCCAGCGTGGTGTAGACGACGACAGGTTCGGACGGATCCTTGGAGTCATCCGGTTTCGGAGTTTTCTTCGCTTTCATCTTTTCCTTGCCTCTCCGGCTCTCGCTCTTTGCTTGCGGGCTCAAAAGGCGCGGCCTGTTCGTGAGAGACGCACCGCGCAAAAAGAAGATAGCCGGTATGAGCCACCATTCGATCCTCCGGTCGCAGGCGTTCCGCAACAGCCTTGTAGTGGCGCATCAGTATCTCGACAACCTCGATATCGGCCCAGCCGCCCAATGACTCGATTTCGGCGAGCAGGTCGCTGAGCTGGTTCGCCGTCGGGACGAGCGAGCCGAAGAACCCCCCTCCCTTGAGCGCAGCGTGTGCCTGGGCGAGGTAGAGCCATGGCTCACGCACGTCGAGGAAAAGAGCGTCGACCCCTCGCTCATCAAAGCCTGCTCGTATGTCGCGCTGTTTGAGCTCGACGACATCGAGCGCGCCTGCCCGTTCGAGGTTTTTGCGAGCCAGTTCCAGCATATCCTCTCGCTCTTCATAGGTAATGACACGCCCGTCGGGGCGTACAAAACGTGAAAAGGCGAGTGCAAGTGCGCCGCTGCCGGTTCCAGCTTCCACAATGCGTGCGCCGGGAATGACGTTCAGGCGGAGCAGAACGTAGCCAATTTCCTTTGGGTAGACAATCTGCGAAGCCCGCTTGACGTGCATAATGAGGTCGTATGTCGACGGCTGGAGGATCAGAAAGGGATGACCGAGTTGGGTCTCGATGGCAGACCCAAAGGGTTTGCCTGCAATCGCTGCGTGTGCGACAAAGCCGCGATGAGTATGCATCAGAGCGCCTGGAACCAAGCGGAAAAGAAACCGTTTGTCATCAGGTCCCAGGAGTAAAACCCAATCGCCGAGCTGCGGGGCGCTCAGATTCGGTGGCAATCCTATGCGCCCCCGATCGTCAGAAGCAGCTTGCCCTTGGACTGCCGGCTTTCAAGATACCGCTGCGCTTCGGCCGCCTGCGCCAGAGGAAAGGTCTTGTCGATTCGAACCTTGAGCTTGCCGGCCTTGAACCAGTCGAAAAGGTCATTTGCCCGCTCCAGCAGTTCAGCGCGATGGGCGGCATAGTCCCCTAGCTTTGGACGGGTGAGAAAAAGGGAACCTTTGTTGTTAAGGATTTGCGGATCGATGGAGCCGACCGGGCCGCTCGATTGCCCATACAGGACCATGTACCCGCGTAAGCGGAGCACGTTCAATCCCTTGTCGAAGGTGGTCTTGCCGACAGAGTCGTAGTTGACATTAACCCCCGTGCCGCCTGTCAGCTTCTTGGTCTCAGTTTCAAAATCGTCTCTGGTGTATAGAATCACGTTATCGGCGCCGGCCTCTTTGGCCAGGCGAGCCTTCTCGTCGGTCGAGACCGTGCCAATTACGCGGGCCCCCAGCATCTTGGCAATTTGCACAAGGAGCAATCCGACGCCTCCAGCGGCTGCATGTACCAAGGCGACATCGCCCTGTTTGAGCGGATAGGCGCTGCGGGCGAGATAATGCGCCGTCATACCTTGGAGCATCATCGCGGCAGCTTGTTCAGTGGTGATTCCCTCTGGTATCTGCACGAGCTTCCAAGCCTGTGTCACAGCATATTCAGCGTAAGAGCCCGAGATTGCGGCGGATGCGACGCGGTCTCCTGGTTTGACATCGGTTACACCGGGGCCCACCGCATCTACGACTCCGGCGGCCTCGCTACCGAGCGTTGTCGGGAGCGTGCTCTTGTACAGACCTTTGCGGGTATAGATATCGGTAAAGTTGACCCCAACCGCCTGGACTTTGACACGTGCTTCGCCTTCCTTCGGTTCGGGAATCG
>JAMDCU010000020.1 GCA_023489485.1 Chloroflexota bacterium | reverse complement strand
GTACAGGAGCGGATCGGGGAACAGGTCGCCAACACTTTGGAAGCGATGCTCAAGCCGCACGGAGTCGCCGTGTACCTGGAGGGAGAACATACTTGCACGCGTTTGAGGGGGGTTCGGGAGGTCTCTCCGATCACGCGCACGACTGTCTGGCGTGGACACTTTGCGAACGACCCATCCCTGCGCTCCGAGTTCTTCACCGCCTGCGGTCTGGGAAGAGCCTCGGTAGGGTAAGGTCTGGCGACTCGCCTGAAAGAACGAGCGCACCTCTGTGCTGGAATGCATGAGAGGTGCGCTGCTTTTTGGGCCGGTTTGACCATCCATTCCTATCTTGGCGTAGACGGTCCTCGCTGATCGTTTTCAGGTTTATCAAGGCATGACCTGTGGCTTGTATACGCGCGAGCCAATCGACCCCAGGCTGGCCTGGAGCGCCTGGAACATTTCTTCATCCTGGTAGGTGCCGACAATCGCGCCGCCCGATCCCGCGAATTTTGCGCTCGCCCCACACCGCCGGGCGGTCTCGACCATCCCGATTTGCCACTCTGGAAGAGTGTAAATCGAGCGCCGCGTATCGAAATTCTCGTCGACGAGTGACGCGAGCCGCTCATAGTCTCTCTGAATCAGCGCCCCACGTCCCAAGCGGGCAATCTCGGCAAAATGCTTCATCGCTTCGACTACCTTTTCCTCTCCGCGGTCAAAGCGTGCCCGGATGTCATTGTGAAAGACTTCGGTGGGCTCGCTCAAGGCGTCGTGGTAGGCAATGTACAGCGGCGGCAGCAGCGCCGGATCCATTGGCTCGTACGCATAGCACAAGAGCCCCTCGACCACTCGCTCGCACGCGCGGTCGAAATCCATGTACACCATGCCTTCGTAGATCTGGATCACGCGGTCCTGGAGGCCCGCCGCGATGCCCAACTCTTCTTTTTCGACGGAAAGGACAAAAGTCGGCTGCGCCTCCCGGGGGATATCGATGCCGTAGAACTCCATCAAGCAGCGCAGGGTCGCGACGATGATGGCGCTCGAACCCGCCATCCCCACTTGCCGCGGGATATTCGTCTCGTAGCGCACGGAAAAATTGCGGTCGTGGAGCTTCCATCCGCGTGACTGGCAGTATTCGCAAAAGCGCTTGATCGTCGCCTTGACGAGGCGGATGCCGCCGTAATAGCCGTGCAGCTTGACGTCCTTGGCAAGATCGTAAATAGAGCTAAAGCGGGCCCGGTCATCCTCGGCGAGGACGATGTCGACCGAGTCCCATTCGTACAGCACGACTTCAGCCCAGTAGTTGCGGGCGATCACCGATATGGTCTTGCCGTGGTATCCGTCGGAGGGATTCCCGAGGAGCCCGGCACGGGCGTAGGCCCGTTTACGGATGGTGAGCATTCAACAGTTGCTCCACGTAGGTGCGGAGAGAGGGGCCGTATTTCTCGTCGGCCAGGGCGAATTCGCAAAAGGCCCGGAAGTAGGTGTCAAAGTTGCCGATATCGAACCTGCGCTCCCCGTTCGGCAATTTCATCCCGTAAACCCTGGCACCCCCCTGGATCAGCAGGCGGATCGCATCGGTCAATTGGATCTCGCCCCCCTTGCCCGATCGGGTGTGCTTTAGGGCCTCAAAAATCGTCGGCGCAAATACATACCTCGCGGCGATGGCCAGCCGGCTCGGCGCTTCGCTCGGGCTGGGTTTTTCGACGACATCGTCGACCTGGAAGACGTCGCCGGTGCTCCTCGGTTTGGCAACGCCATAATTGTTGACCTCCGCGAGAGGCACCTCCTCAAAGGCAATCACCGCGGCCGCCGCGTTTTCCTGAAAACACTCGATCATCCGTCGAACCACCTTGCTCTTGGCATAAAGGCCGATGATCGAATCGCCGAGCGCGACGACAAAGGGCTGGTCTCCGACAAATTCCTGCGCACACAGCACCGCATGTCCCAACCCCAAGAGTTGGCGCTGGCGGGTGTAAAAGTATTGGATCGGCGCCCGTTCATATTCGAACTCGGCCAGGAGGTCCTCTTTACCCGTCTCCCGCAGCATTTGAATCAATTCGCCGTTCAGGTCAAAGTGATTCTCAATCGAGCTCTTGCCGGGACCGGTAATGAACAACAGGCGCTGCATGCCCACGCGGGTCAGTTCCTCTACGACGTACTGAACGACCGGCTTGCGCCCCACCGGCAGCATTTCCTTCGGCTGCGACTTGGTCGCGGGTAAGAGCCGCGTACCCAGGCCCGCCACGGGGACCACCGCAATGTTGATATCTGCCATCTCCTCGGTTCACCTCGTTAATATCGACGGCGCGTCGTACTCGGAATCATTGTGCCTCGAAATCATTATGCCCCGAAATCATTTTGCCCGCAAATCGGCTATCCTCTCGGATCCATCCAATCCCTCAATCCATCCCCGAGCAAGTTCAGGCCCGCGACCGCGAGCGTGATGCAGAGCCCTGGGTAAATCGCGAGCCAGGGCGCTGTGTCAAGATAATTGCGTCCGGCGGCGAGGAGCGACCCCCATTCGGGGAGGGGCGGCTGCGCGCCCAGGCCGATAAAGCTCAAGCCGCCCGCGGCCAGCAGGAGCGTGCCCGACCGCATCGTCGCCATGACGATTAGGGGAGAAGCTAGGTTCGGCAAGATGTGACGCAGGAGGATGCGGTCTTCTCCAGCGCCAACCGACAACGCAGCCTGCACATACAACGCGCGGCGTGCAGAAAGGGTCGCGGCGCGGGTGAGTCGATAAAAACTGGGCGCGGCCACGATGCCCAAGGCGAGGGTCGTGTTCTGCAGCGAAGGGCCGAGGCGCGAGACGATGACGAGGGCCAGGAGCGTGCCCGGGAACGCGAGCCACACATCCATCAATCGCGACAGCGCCTGGTCTACCCATCCGCCCCGATAGCCGGCGACGAGGCCCGGCAGAATTCCGAGGCAAGCTGCAATGCCGGCGCCGAAGGCTGCGATCCCGAGGGCGATCCGTGCCCCGTAAACGACGCGGCTGAACATGTCGCGTCCCAGGGAATCCGTACCGAACGGGTGAAGCACGCTCGGGGCTTCCAGCTTTTGTCCCGCGAGTACCTTGTCATAGGCAAAAGGAGTTACACGCGGACCGATCAGGGCGGCGATGATCAACATGGCCACGATCACACCGCCGATCCACAGGTTTGGAGTGGCTACTCCAATGCCGATTCGGTCATTTTTCATTTGTTCATTTGTCGTTCACTTGGCGCGTCAGCCTATTGCCTCATACCGCCTCATGCGCCACCTGCGGATCAAGCCATCCTTGCGCCACGTCCACCACCAGATTGATCGTCAAATAGATGAGCGCCATCGTGAGGGTCGCGCCCAGTATCACCGGATAGTCGCGATCAAAAATGGCCTGAACCGCCAGGCGTCCCAGGCCGGGCCACCCGAAGATGGTCTCGACGACAAAAGCTCCACCCAGGAGATAACCCAGGTGGAGGCCAAGGACTGTAACCACGGGGATCAAGCTGTTGCGGAGGACGTGGCGGGTCAATACCCGACGGGCGGAGAGTCCTTTGGCATAGGCGGTCCGCACATAGTCCGCGCCAAAGGTGTCGAGCAAGCTGCTCCGGACGAGGCGCGCGATGACCGCTGCCGTCGGCAGAGCCAGTGTCAGCGCGGGTAGGATAAGATGGCGCCAGCTGTCGGCGCCCACCACCGGCAGCCAATGGAGCTGTAGCGAAAAGAGCATCATGAACAGCAGCGCGCTCCAAAAGGTTGGAACCGCGAGGCCGAGCGCGGCGCTCCCCATCAGGAGCGTGTCGCTCAAGGTGCCTGCTCTGAGCGCCGCGCCGACGCCCACGAGCATGCCGAGGGCGGTTGCGAGAGTGATCGCGGCGAGAGCAAGAATGAAGGTGTAGGGCAGGCGTTCGAGCAGGAGGTCGCTTACCGGTTTGTTACTCACGAAAGAGCGCCCGAGGTCGCCGCGCAACAGCAGGTTTGCGAGGAACGTGCCGTAGCGCACAGGCAGGGGCTGATCCAGCCCCAGCTCTGTGCGCAGCGCCTGCAGTTGTTCCGTCGAGGCGCTCTCTCCAGCCATGGCGGTCGCCGCGTCTCCCGGCACCGCCATCAATGCGATATACGTGATGAGACTGACGACGAGGAGGCTCAAAATGGTCCCGGCTACCCGGCGAGCCAAATGCCTGGCCATTGTTTACTGGTTCGCTACCCGCACGTCGTTGACGAGCAATCGTCCCATGTAGCCGATCTTGGCCCCCTCTACGCGTTTGTTGATGGCCAGCACGTCCAGAGGAACATATAGCGGCTGCCAGGGGGCGTCCTGTAAGATGATCTTTTGCGCTTCGAGGTAGAGCTGGATACGTTTGGTTTCGTTCAACTCATGATCGCCCTGAGCGAGCAGCTTGTCCACGTCTGGATTGCTGTAGAAAACGCGATTCGTGGAGCCGATCTGATTCGAGCCGAGGTAGATATTCAGTGCATCCGGGTCGTTCCAATCATAGCGCCAGAGCAATAAATCGAATTTCCCTTTGTTCGTCGCATCCATCACCGCCTTGCTGTCCAGCTGCTGGATCTCGACGCTCACTCCGATCGCTTTGAGTTCGCTCTGGATCAGGGCCGCAATCGCGTCGTTTGGGGCGCGGTTCGAAGTCAACAGGACGCCTTGGAGCGTCTGGCCATTCTTTGCCCAGGTGCCGTCCGAGGATTGAGAAAAACCAGCTTCTTTGAGCAGTGCCTGTGCCTTGCTTTTGTCGAAACCCAATTCGTAGGTCTTGAGCGAGTTATCGTAACCGGGTAGGGAGGGGGGCAGGGGGGCGTGGGCGATCATACCAATGCCGCCGAGGGCCAGGTTGAGAATCTCGTCCTTGTCGATCGCGTGAGAAAGAGCTTGCCGCACCTTGACGTCGTCAAAGGGGGCCTTTTTGCAGTTGTATCCCAGGTAGATCATGCTGTTCAACACCGCGTCTTGGAGCCGGATGGACGAATTCGCCTGCAGTTTCTGCCGGTGGTCAGGCTGGTTTATAAAGATCGCATCCACGTCGCCCGCTTCAAGCGCCGCCAGTTGGGTGGTGGCATCAGGAATCACCTTGTAGACCATGCTCTCCAAGTATGGGGCGCCCTGGTTCTGGGTAATGGGCGCCCCCCAGTGGTAAGCGGGATTGCGCTTGAGGGTGATGGACTGGCCTGCCTTCCACTCTCCCAGCATGAACGGGCCGCTGCCGATCAGGTTTCCCTTGCCGCTCTCGGCAACCTGCTTGATGGACGCAGGGCTGACGATGCCCGCATAGGGCAGTGAGATCGTGCTCCAAAAGGTCGCGGTGGGCTCTTTGAACGTAAAGCGGACGGTCGAGTTGTCCACCACGTCGATTCCGGCGATCTGCTTGATATCGGCATAGATCGGCGACTTGGTTCCGCTTTGCTTAAAGCGCTGAAACGTAGCCTGCACCGCTTGGGCATCCAGCGGCGTGCCGTCCTGGAACGTCACTCCGGCCTTTAGCTTCATAGTGATCGCCTTGCCGTCGTCTGAGACTTGCCAACTGTCGGCGAGGAGAGGAACGAGCTTGTTATCCGCGTCGCGGACCACGAGGGTATCGAACAGATAGGGGATGACGAGACTCAGGCCCGAATTGGGGGCACCCTGTGGATCAATTTGCCCCGGTTCTGAGGTCATTGCCCTCACAAGCGTTCCGCCGCTCGCCGCTTGGGGCGCCGTCTGGGAAGGAGAGGCCGGCTTTTGGGCTGTGGCTTGCTGTGGGGCTGAGGTCGTAGCGGCAAGTGTTGGCGCAGTTACAATCGGGTTCGTCGTGGTGGGCGCGCAACCTGCGATAGCAAGTAACGTCAGAAGGGGCAAGAGCACTGACCAGGCTTGACGCTTCACTGTTTCCTCCATTGGAAATAGATTTCGTCGATCTGGCGTTAGGCAGATTGATGCCGCCAACCTGCCACTATGCAGGTTGGCGCCGCCGGCCAGCCAGGCAGGGTGAGACTCTGTTCTCTGCCGTTAGGCGCGGGGCTGGTATGAGCAGAAGGGGTCGCTTTCGAGTGCGTCGCCGGTGTAGGCAAACGCGCGGGCGCGCGATCCTCCACAAATAATTCGATGCTCGCAGCGTCCGCATTTGCCCTTGAATTCGTTCGGATTGTGGAGGCTGCGAAACACGGGTGCGTTGCGGTAAATGTCCGGTAGGTGATCCTTGCGCACGTTGCCGACGGCGAGCGGCAAAAAGCCGGCGGGATAAATGTCGCCCGTGTTTGACACAAACGCGATCCCGTGCCCATCCCTGATACCAAAACCGTGATAGACCGAGGTTCGCTCGATTTGCTCCGGGCTCATGCCTTCGTCCTGCATCCGGCCGAGCGCGATCCGGCGATACGACGGTGCCTCCGTCGTCTTGATAGCAAAAGAGGAAACCTTCGCCAGGTCATAGACCCAGTTCATGATTCCGTCGCCGCGCGCGGATGAGACTTCTTGCAACACCTTGCCGCGACCGACCGCGATGAGAAAAAAGAGACTCCAGCGCATGACCTTGAGCGTCCTCAGCATCTCATAGGTTGCGGGTAGGTCATCTGCCGTTTCTTCCGATACGAGGGTATTGACCTGAATGGGCAGGTCGAATTCTGCTGCGTACCGCGCGGCCCGGATGGTCCAATCGAAACAGCCAGGGATGCCGCGGACGGCATCATGTCTCTCGGCGCATGACCCGTCAAGCGATAGACCCAGGCTCTGGATGCCGTGGGCTTTAAGCTTGCCGACAATATCCTTCGTCAAGTTCTGGGTGGCGCTCGGCGTAATCGAAACATCCAGCCCCAAGGCAGTCGCTTGATCGATCATGTCGTATAGGTCGGCGCGTTGGAGCGGGTCGCCGCCGGTGAGTATGACGTGGGGGAGCGGGTCGCCAAACGCGGCGATCTGCTGCAAGAGGTTCTTGCTCTCCGCAGAGTTCAGCTCATTCGGATGCGGCTTGGGCATTGCCTCGGCGCGGCAGTGCCGGCAGGCGAGGCCGCACGCCTGAGTCATTTCCCAATAGATGATCATGGGGCGCTCGGCGTAATCGCGTGCTGCCCTGTGTTTGGCCTGCATATCCTTTCGAATGACAACGCTCATCTTTCCTCCGTTGGTTTTTCCCTGGCTCCCCCGAGTTCCTTTAGGTCCCCGAATCTCTCGGTCCCTCGAATAATCTCCGCGTCAAAGAGAGGTCGTAGGTCCCGGGCGTCCTGGGCAAACGAAAAGGCGCCTGTCTGAAAGAGACAAGCTGCCCTTGATTACCCGTTTGCGTCGAGTCACCTAGACCCTCCATCGGGCTCAAGCGGCCGCCGTGGCGGCTATAACAAATTACGTTACGGGGGTCGTATTTCAGTCAAAAGGGAGTGTTCGTTTGGTCGGATTCTCAAGGAAACAGGAGGCCGAATCTGTAGAAATCTGCGCCAACATGGATACGGAACTCTGCCAAACGCCGCATTTTCGCCAGCAACGGTCAACATCCGACTTTGCTTTTAACTTACATTTCCGCGAGCGCCTTCCCCAATGCTTCCAAATTCTCCAGATTGCGAACCGGCAGGAAATCGTCGACGTAGGGCAGGGCGGCCTGCAAACCCTGGGTCAGCGGTTCATAATCGGGAGAGGCCAGGAGCGGATTCAACCAAATGAGCCGGAAGCAACTGCGCTGCAAACGCGCCATCTCGTGACCGAGGGTGTCAGTATCACCGCGGTCCCACCCGTCGCTAATGATGAGGACCACGGCGTCAAGCGCCCTCACGCGCCGGGCCCAGCGATAATTGAACGCTCTGATTGCATCGCCGATTCGGGTTCCGCCGCCCCAATCGTCCACCACATGTATGACTTGACCGACCGCTTCGTCGATATCTTTGCGCCGGATCTGTCGTGTGATGCGTGTAAGCCGTGTGCCAAAGACAAAGGCCTCGACCTGCTCCAACTCGTTCGACAGAGTGTGGAGAAAATGTAAGAGCATTCGCGAATACTGTTCCATAGAGCCGCTGATATCGCAGAGGACGATCACCGTACGGGGTTTGGATTTTCGTCGCTTCCAGGCGAGGTCGAGGAACTCCCCGCCGTATCTGAGATTGCGGCGGAAAACGCGCCGCATGTCCAGTCGGCCGCCGTTCGCCGCGGGCACCATGCGCCGGGTGCGTCGTTCCCCGATGCGCCACGGCATCGTCGCCATCAACCGTTTGGCCTCTTGGACCTCCTCCCAGGTGAAGGAGGCAAAGTCCTTCTTGCGCAAGACCTCCGCCGCACTGTAGGTCTGCTGTAGGTCGACCATGACTCGCTCAGACGGCTGCGCGTACTGCACGGCCGCGTCGTCGGGTGCGAGCTCACGATAGGTCACATTCGGCATTCGGAGCGGCTTGGGCTGTAAGGCGGGATTGGGTACGGAAGGCGCCTCTATGGGCTCGCTCGTGCGTGGTTGCCAAAAGAGGTTAAAAGCTTGATCGAAGAGAGCGACTTGGGCCCGGCGGTGAACGCACAAGGCGCGGGCCGCGTAGTAGAAATCTTCGCGCCGGCCTACGTCGACGTGCTCCAGCGCCGCGGCTAGGTCGATGACCTGACCGGGCCCGACGTCGATGCCGGCCGAGCGAAGTAATCGGCTGAAGAGGACGAGGTTTTTGAGTAGAAACGAGTTCTCGGACATGAGATGTGCAAGGGTTCGCGCAGCTGCACCGGTCACGGCTGCCGAACGCGCTGGAGTAGTTCGCGCGCGACGTTTCCGTGGACCAGAGTCACATCGTCCTGGTATTTCAGCAAAGCGCCGAGCGTATCGCCGATGGCGCTCTCGCTCAGTTCCTTTTGGTCGAGCGCCACCAGGGCCGCGGACCAATCGAGGGTCTCGGCGACGCCGGGAAGCTTGTAGAGATCAAAGCGCCGCAGCTCTTGCACGAAATTAACTACTTGCCGTGCCAAGCGTTCTTCCATGCCGGGCACTTTGAGTAATACGATGCGATACTCTTTCTCAAAACTCGGGTAGTCGATCCAGTAGTACAGGCAGCGGCGCTTGAGCGCGTCGTGCACCTCGCGTGTCCGGTTGGAGGTGATAATCGTGACCGGAGGGCGCGATGCTTTAACCGTGCCGAGTTCAGGAATCGTGATCTGCCAATCGGATAAGAGCTCGAGTAAATAGGCTTCGAATTCTTCGTCGCTGCGATCGATTTCGTCGATCAGCAGGACAGGGGCCTGGGGCAACTTGTCTTCGATGGCCTGGAGGAGTGGGCGCCTGATCAGAAACTCTGGAGCAAAGATTTCGTGTTGTGCATCCGCTCGGCCATCTCCGCGTGCTTCGAGCATGCGGATCTGGAGCATCTGGCGCGTGTAATTCCATTCATACACCGCCGTGTTCACATCCAGTCCTTCGTAGCACTGGAGCCGAATGAGGCGCGTATCTAGAATCACGGCGAGGACTTTGGCGATTTCAGTTTTTCCGACCCCTGCCTCCCCTTCAAGAAAGACCGGCTTGTTCAGCTTGAGTGCAAGGTAAACTGTCGTCGCCAACCCACGATCGGCGATGTAATCATGTTGTTTGAGCGCTGCTTCAACGTCATCAACAGATCGCAACGTATGATTCTCCATTTTTCGCCGTCCCCCCGAAAGGGGGAGCGGCGAAAAAAGAATTTCTGGGGAGTCGCGGCCGCGAAACCGATGCGACTCCCCAGACCACAGTCATATGAGGATGGGCCGCGACCACCCAGTTAGGCCGCCCGTTGGGCAGCCGTCCTGATGGCGCGGGCCGTGTAAACCGTCACGAGGTGTGCACGATACTCTGAACTGGCTTGAATGTCGCTCATGCACTCCAGGCCTTGCGCTGCCTTTCCGGCAGCAGCAGCAATTGTCGCGTCGTCGGGGATTTTGCCCTCGAGGGCCGTTTCGGTTGCCTTGGCGCGGCGCGCGCTGTCACATGCTCCGGTGATACCGATGCGTGCCTGTTTCACGGCGCCGTTCTGGTCGAGCGAGATGAGGGCGCACACGCCGACAATGGCGTAACGTGAGGCGGGATTCGGAAACTTTAAATATGCGCAGCCGGTGCGCGGCGCGGTCGCGGGAATGCGGATCTCTGTCAACACCTCGTCCGGCTGGAGCGCCGTGGTCATCAACCCCGTGAAAAAGTCGTCTGCTTTGATCGAGCGCTCGCCTTGCGGTCCCGCCGCCTTCATCTCGGCGCCGAGGGCGAGCATGACGGCCGGATAGTCTGCACTTGGATCGGCGTGCGATAGGCTCCCGCCGATCGTGCCCCGATTGCGCACCTGCCGGTCGCCGATAAGCGCAGCTGCCTCGGGCAGCGCCGCGCAGTGTGAGCGCAATTCCTGAGAGGCCGCAATTGTCGCGTGCGTTGTCAACGCGCCGATCGTCGTGGCATCCGTCCAGACCTGGATGCCGCTGAGGCCCTGAATCCTGCCCATGTCCACGAGGACCGGTGG
>JAMDCU010000103.1 GCA_023489485.1 Chloroflexota bacterium | reverse complement strand
TCCCGATCTTTTGGCTCGGCATCCTCGGCATCTATTTCTTTGCTCTCCGACTGGGGTGGCTGCCCGTCCAGGGTTATACTTCGCCAACCGTGGATCTAGTTCTGAGTACCAAGCAGATCATTATGCCCGCCCTGTGTCTGGCGGTTGTTCCGCTCGCCTCACTCGCCCGCCAGACGCGTTCGAGCATGCTGGAAGTCATCCGTCAAGACTATATACGCACCGCGCGCTCCAAAGGCTTGCGCGAGCGAGCAGTCATCTTGGGGCATGCGCTCAAGAATGCTCTCATCCCGGTAATCACCCTCCTCGGCATGCAACTTCGCGACCTGGTGGGCGGGGCGGTTCTCGTCGAAACCGTCTTTAATATTCCGGGCATGGGCCGTCTTATGGTGACGGGCGTCTTTAACAAGGATTTGGTCATCGTCCAGGGCTGTGTCTTAGTCGTCGCCGCTGTCGTCGCCCTCTCGAACCTGGCCGTCGATCTCTCGTACGGCTACGTAGACCCGCGCATCCGCTATGATTAAGGAGGCTAGCCGATGACGACCCTCGCCGCATCTCTGGATGCCTTTGGAGACGTACCGCCACGTGTGAGCAGCTGGCGCCGCTTCTGGCGCGTCTTTATCGGCCGGCGGGTGGTGATTCTGGGAGCAGCGATCATCCTGCTCCTCCTCTTCGTCGCCCTCACCGCGAATTTCATCTCTCCGTACGATCCCTATCAACAGAATTTGCGTAACGCGCTCCAACAACCGTCGGCGGCGCATCTCCTGGGGACGGATGCGCTGGGGCGAGACACGCTGAGTCGTGTAATCTACGGGAGCCGCACTTCTCTCGCCGTGGGCCTCATCGCCACGGCGATCGGCGGCCTGATCGGGATGACCCTCGGTCTCCTCGCCGGCTATTTTGGCGGGCTGGTGAACACCCTGATCATGCGCTTTACGGATGCGCTCATGGCGATCCCGATGCTCATACTCGCCCTCGCCATCGGGGCCGCGCTCGGCGGAGGACTGACGAACGTCATCATCTCCCTCGGGATTGCCATCATTCCTACGTATGCGCGCTTGATGTGCGGGCAGGTGATGGCCGTCCGGGAGGAGGACTATGTGAAGGCCGGGGAGGTGATCGGCGGAAGTGATCTGCGCATCATGGTGATGCACGTCCTCCCGAACTCCCTCTCTCCCCTCATTGTGCTCGCCACCCTCAATCTGGGTGCGGCGATCCTCGCGGAAGCCGGGCTCTCCTTTCTCGGTCTCGGCATCGATCCTCCGGGAGCGGCGTGGGGAGCCATGGTGAGTGACGGGTATCGGTATCTCCCGACCAATCCGGTCCTCTCGTTTGCCCCCGGCTTTTGCGTGATGCTCGTGGTGCTCGCGTTTAACCTGGTGGGTGACGGGCTGCGGGATGCGCTCGATCCTCGTTTGCGAGGTACCCTCTAGGGGATCAGCCCTGTCGAGGGGGTCTCTGAGCATCAGAGACGCGATGTAGATTCAGTGTCGAGAGGGAGTATGGCTCATCTACTCGAGGTCAAGAACCTCCGGACCGAATTCAAGCTGGACAGCGGCGTCGTCCAGGCGGTCGACGACGTCTCCTACTATATCGACGAAGGAGAGATTGTCGGATTGGTCGGAGAGAGCGGCTGCGGCAAATCGGTCACCCAGCTCTCGGTCCTGCAGCTGATCGCCATGCCCCCGGGTCGCATCGTCGGCGGGCAAGCGCTCTTTGAAGGAGTGGATCTGCTCCAGTTCCCTCCCGAGAGCGATCGAGTGCGAGCAGTGCGGGGCGGCAAGATCGGAATCATCTTCCAGGAGCCGATGACGAGCTTGAACCCGGTCCTCACGATTGGGCAGCAGATACGTGAGTCCCTAATGCTGCATCTCAAGATGGACAGGGGGACCGCCGAGGCGAGGGCGATCGAGCTCCTGAAGCAGGTGGGCATCCCGGATGCGGCCGAGCGCAGCGACCATTACCCCCATCAGTTCAGCGGTGGCATGCGGCAGCGGGTGATGATTGCGATGGCGATGAGCTGCAGCCCCAAGCTCCTGATCGCGGACGAGCCGACGACGGCCGTGGATGTGACCACGCAAGCGCAGCTGCTGGAGCTCCTGAAGGATACGGTCGAACGCTTGCACACCTCGCTCTTGATTGTCACGCACAATCTCGGGGTGGTCGCCCGCTATGCGCAGCGCATCTATGTCATGTATGCGGGGCGAATTGTCGAGTCCGGGAGTGCGAAGGCCATCTTTGGCGAGACGGCGCATCCCTACACGGTGGGGCTATTAAAGTCGGTGCCGCGCCTCGATGCGCCGACAGGGCGGCAGCTCGTGCCGATTGAGGGGCTGCCCCCGAGCCTGATCAACCGTCCTCCCCAATGCGCGTTTCTCCCTCGCTGTTCCAGGCGAGTGGAAAAATGTTTTCAAGAACCCTGGCCATCGCTCCGGTTCGTCGGAGAAGGACACCAGGTCTCCTGTTTTGTCGACCTGAAAGAGAAACCGCTGGAACTCTCGGTGGGCCCTCGAAGGGCAGGAGCGCCGGCCGGGGAAGGCGGGGTTACGCCAGAGACTGAGCCGGGGAGGCGAAGAAGTACAGGCCAACCCCGGGAGACGCTGCTCAAGGTACAAGACTTGCATATGCATTTCCCGGTGACCAAGGGGCTGCTCCGGCGGAAGGTGGCGGACATCAAGGCGGTGGATGGAGTCAGCTTTCAACTCGAGCGCGGAGAGACGCTGGGGCTGGTGGGCGAGAGCGGCTGCGGCAAGACGACGACGGGCCGCTGCGTGCTCCGGCTGTACGAGCCGACGGCGGGGGAGATCCGGTTCGAGGGACAAGCGATTGGACATCTCCCCAAGCGGCAGGTGCGGCCGTACCGGCAAAAGATGCAGCTCATCTTTCAGGACCCTTACTCGTCTCTCGATCCCCGGCAGAGCGCCGGCGACATTGTGGGCGAGCCGTTAAAGATTCACCACTTGGTGAAGAGCCAGGGCGAGTACCGAGATCGGGTGGCGGAGCTCTTTAGAATGGTGGGACTCAACCCTGGTCTGGGAGACCGAGTACCCCACGAGTTCAGCGGGGGCCAACGACAGCGCATCGGAATTGCTCGGGCGCTCGCGTGCAATCCTTCCTTCATTGTCTGTGATGAGCCCATCTCGGCGCTCGACGTTTCCATTCAGGCCCAGATTATTAATCTCTTGGAGGAACTGCGGTATCGGCTGAATCTCACCTACCTCTTTATTGCGCACGATTTGTCGGTGGTGCGCCATCTCTCGGACCGGGTGGCGGTCATGTACCTGGGCCGTATCGTGGAAATGTGTGATTGTGAGTCTCTGTATGAGAATCCCCTGCACCCCTACACCCGGGCACTTTTGTCGGCAATACCGATCCCCGATCCAGCCGTCGAGGAAAAGCGGGCGCAAATCATTCTGTTGCAAGGCGAGGTGCCCAGTCTGCTGACTCCGCCCACCGGATGTCCCTTTCATCCCCGCTGCCCGATGGCGCTCCAAGAGTGCAGTGAGGTGATTCCGCCGCTCCGGGAAATCGACGAGGGTCATCAGGTCGCCTGCATCCGAGCGTAAGGATCTTTCCGGAAAGGATCATTGAAATGAGTTCTCGCGCGCTCACGCTCCTTGCAGCCGGGGACAATATTCGAGGCAGTCAAGAGGTGCGGCCGTCTCCGGCTCTCGCTGAGTTAGTACACGGCAAAAGTGGAGTGGCACCTTTCAAGTTGGCATGCAG
This sequence comes from Chloroflexota bacterium, assembly GCA_023489485.1. Taxonomy (GTDB): domain Bacteria; phylum Chloroflexota; class Anaerolineae; order UBA4142; family UBA4142; genus JAMDCU01. The sequence continues at coordinate 6,817 of JAMDCU010000103.1, read as the reverse complement.
AGTCCCTCTCGTGATGCGCGATCAGCGAATGGGGCGAGGGTGGAAGAAGGCCAAAGCACGAGTACTTTGTGCAAGTGCAAATGGCTGATCACCGAACGCAAGAGCATGACTCGATCACACTACAAGGAGGAGAGATGAGCACCAAACGTTTGACCCGACGTGAGTTTCTGCGCGTTGCCAGCCTGAGCAGTGTGGGCCTTGTGGCCGCCGCCTGTGCGCCAATCGTGGTACCTGCGACCGAACCGACAAAAGCGCCGATTGCACAGTCGTCACCGGCGCCAAAAGCGACGCAAGGTCCTCGGGTCGGGGGACTTTTGAGGATAGCCGGCTCGTCCGACCCTGTATCAATCGGTTACCCACCGCTGATGACCATCGTGACGAGTATCCAAGCGGCCGCACCCGCAGTGGAGACTCTGTTCCGGACGGATTCTGGCGGCAAGCCGGTCCCCTGGCTCGCAACCGGTGAGAAGAGTGACCCTGCCGCGAAGACGCTGACCCTAACGCTGCGACAGGGCGTCGAATTCCATGACGGGACCGATTTCAACGCCGAGGCGGTGAAGTGGAATCTGGAACAATCCATGGCAGCCAAGTCGGTAGGCACGGCTCAAATGAAGTCCGTCGACGTCGTAGATGACTCGACTGTCCGCATCAATCTAGCGGAGTGGGATAATACCGTTACGAGCAATTTGGCGTTGTCCCTCGGTTTGATGATATCCCCCCCGGCATTCAAGAAGAATGGCAAGGATTGGGCCGCGTCCAATCCCGTCGGTACTGGTCCCTTCCGGTTCGTCAGCTGGCAAAAGGGGGTCAAGACCGTCTACAAGAAATTCGACGGCTACTGGCAAAAAGGCAAGCCCTATCTCGATGGAATCGAGTGGCAAGTAATGCCTGACCCATTGACGAGGGAGCTGGCTCTCAAAAAGAAGGAAGTGGAGGTGGCCACCTCGCTGACCAAACAAGACCTGGCGGGGCTGGAAAAAGAAGGCTTCACGGTCGCTCGGCAGAGGACCGGTTCAGGCGCTTGGGGAGCCGTTTTTGATTCGGCTAACCCGAGCTCTCCTTTCTCGAAACTCAAGGTCCGGCAGGCCGCGCAACACGCGGTTGACACGGAAGCAATCGTCAAGTCTATCCTGAATGGGGAGGCCGACGCAGCCAATCAGTGGGTTGGCAAAGGACATTGGGCTTACAACCCGAATGTGGTCGGTTACCCCTATAATTCGGCCAAAGCCAAACAACTCCTGGCCGAAGCAGGCTACCCCAATGGTTTCAAGACCAAAATCAACTATCGGACGAACGCTCTGGACGATTTGACGTTCACCGCGGTCCAGGGGTATTTCAAAGTCGTCGGGATCGATGCTGAGTTGGTTCCCATGCAAAACGCCGCGTATGATCAAATCGCACTGCAAGGCGGAAAATGGGAAGGCCTGATGGAGAATGCGGTGTCCCCCAACCCGGATGTAGCGGCCGCCGTTCGTGACCGCTACAGCGGGGGCCCGTACTTTACCCAAATGCTCTTGCCGGACGACTATGTCGCCGCGGTCAAGGCTGCGATCACGGCCCCGGATTTCGATGCCAAACAGAAAGCTGGGCAAGAACTCATGCGGTCAATGGTGGACAACTGCCTTCAACTCGTGTTGTACTACTACCAAGATACGGCGGCCAGCGCGCCCATTGCCCACAACCATGGACTCTTTAGCGTCCCCAACACGGCCATGTGGACACCGGAAGAGGCGTGGCTGGCGACAAGCTGACCCCAGTCAGGTACTTGCCGCCCGCTGGAGTCCCGAACGAGATCCCCTGGCAAATGCGCTGGGTCTGCCAGGGGATCGGGGATTGAAGGGTCACAATCGTTACGGCAAGGCGTTCTCGACCGAACACCGTGCGGGAAGATGACCCAGAGAATCGAAGAGAGGGAAAATGACATCCAAGCCTCTGGTACTGTTAGCAGTAGGAGATTTGATCCTCGACGCGCCGGGGTCCGAATCTTGCTTCTCTCAAGTGGCCCCGGTACTACAAAGCGCCGATGTGGTAGCAGGACAGGTCGAGGTAGTCTTTACCTCCCGAGGAGTAAACACGTTTGTGGATCCTCGGGCCGCTCCCCCTAATGACCCGAAGCATATGAAGGCCTTGTCCCTCGCAGGATTTGATGTCGCGACACTGGCAGGTAATCATATCTGGGACTCCGGTGCCCCGGGCATTGAGGACACAATCCAAGGATTGAAAGATCTCGGGATTGCGGCAGCGGGCGCTGGCATGAATCTCGAAGGGGCGCGGGCGCCGGCGATCGTGGAGCGCGACGGAACGCGATTTGGCTTTCTGTCATACAATTGTGTCGGGCCTATCCAGACCTGGGCCACACCACAAAAGCCTGGGTGCGCCTATGTTCACGTTATCACCCACTACGAAATGCACCTGGCTATACCCGGCGGACCTCCCACGATTTACTCGTTCCCCGAGCCGCAGAGTCTGAAAGCCATGACCGAGGATATCCGCAAGCTTCGATCGGAGTGCGATGTTCTTGTCGTCTGCCTGCATAAGGGGATTGTCTACATCCCGGCCAAATTGGCGATGTATGAATGTGCTGTCTCCTATGCGGCGATTGACGCCGGGGCAGACCTAGTCTTGGGCCATCACGCCCATATCTTGAAGGGGATCGAGGTTTACAAGGGCAAGCCCATCTTTCATGGTATGAATCACTTTGTCTGGACGGCAATGGATACGAGATTCAAGGATCGTCCTCCTAGCCTTTACGAACAGATGGGGCTGAACATCTTCGGTGACTTCTATGATGGGCGGCCCAATCCGGAAGAGAAACGGATGACGATGATCGCCAAGTGTGTCATCGAGGATCGGCAAATCTCGCGAGTGACCTATCTGCCATGCATGATCGATGGACAGGGACAGCCCGAAGTGCTCAAGCCTGACGCCGCCGGTCAACAGGTCTTTCAGTACATGGAGACGATCACCCGGGCGGCAGGTTTGAATGCTCAATTTCAATGGGACGGAGATGAGGTACTGATCTCATCGAGCTAGGAAACCAGGAATCGCCAGGATGTGGCAAGTGGCTCCGGACCGTGCGTGGGAGCAAGAGGGGGTCTAGCGATCCGCAGTATTCATGCATGTGTCAGAACCGGGGGGATGTGCGAGAATACCTGTCCAAGGTCGACGACCAGGAGGAGGAGCGACGCGGGGTTCGGTGTGCGTGGAAAATGACGTTCGTGTCGAAATGCGTGCTGGCATAGGAGTGCGGGCACGCATCTACCGCTCCGCTGATCGCGACCAGCACCCCGCCATTTTGCTGCGCTCCTATGACGCGAGCAAGTATGCCGGGAATTTCTTGTCACTGTTGACTGATCTGGTGGGTGCGGATTATGCCTTCGTCAGCTCCAATGTGCGCGGGCGGTTGGGCTCGGAGGGCGAATGGAAACCGGAACACAATGAGACCGTCGAGGGACCGGACGGCTATGCACGGTGGAATGGATCGCGCGGCAGCCGTGGTGCGAGGGCAACGTGGGATTGTTCGGCATCTCCCACAATGGGGGCCTTCACCGTATTTGCCGCCATGGAGCAGCCCCCGCACCTGAGAGCGATTGCTCCTTGGACCACCGACTTCGGGATGGGTGCATTCATCCCTGCCCGCACCGGCGGCGTCACCTCCTTTTTCACATCGGTGATCTGGATGCCGAGCGCGGCTATGGACGTGGCGAACCAAGTGGAGCGGCAGGTCGAGGACGTGACCGCGATGCGCCGCACCCTCATTCTGGCCTACACGGACCCGGAATCGGTCCATGGCTGTCTCCCGCTCAAGGAGGCGCCCTTCACCCGTTATGGACGGCTCCGCGAGCTGTGGCAGTAGCGCCTGCAGTTGCGATGGAATGCCGCGTTGGCGGGAGGGAAAAAGCCAATCTACGAGCGGGTGCAGGTTCCGTGCTTCCACCAGGGGGTCATCTCTTTCATTTATCAAAAGGACGATGCCCCGGCATGGGATTACCCCGAACAGCGCCGGGCGCTGGAAGCAATCGGCATTCCCATGCTGGTGTTGGACGGTCAACCGTACCCGTGCGCGGACGAGGAAACGGTCCGTCAAAAGGTTCGCCCCTTCGTCGATTCGATCGACAGGGGCGCAGGCGCAGGAGAGCGCGGCGTCGAGAGCAAGAAGGAGGAGGCCGGATGAGCGAGCAGACAGCGTCGACCCCGAGTGCGCCGCGAGAGACAGCCACGGGGGCAAGAAGCGTCAAACGACTGCGCTCGGCCACCGAAGCAAATGCATACCAGCGCGAATGGTTTGCGAGCGTGCGGGAGCGGGTCATTCAGGGCGAACCGTTCGCGTTTGTCAACGCAGACGTGCCGCAAGAAATCTTTCGCGCGATGGATATACCGTATGTCGTGAATCAATGGTGGGCCTCGGTCATCTCGGCCAAACAGATGTCACCCTACTATTTCGGCATACTCAATGAGCGTGGCTACCGCCAGGACCTGTGCCGCTATTGTTCCTTGTCGCTCGCTTCGACCTTCGATCCGGAGCCCGAGAAGGGCCCCTGGGGCGGGCTGCCGAGGCCGACGGTGGCGGTGACGCGTCTTTCCTGCGATGGGCAGGAAAAGATCTTTGAGATGTGGTCGCGGGAGCATGGGGTCGCTTTTTACCCGCTGGAGAATACAGTCCCCTTGAAAACGCCGGATCGTTGGTGGGAAAGGGCCCCCCACCAATGGGGAGAGCTGTATGAGCCGCACCGGATCGATCTCATGGTGGACGAACTCAAGGGCCTGATCCGCTTTCTAGAGACCACCACCGGCAAGACCTTTAGCGAGAGCAGGTTCCGCCATGTGATGGATTTGGTGAACCAGCAGGCAGAGTACAACAAGCGCTCACGAGACCTGATTGCACGGACAGTGCCTGCACCCCTTTCCATCACCGACCAGATTCCGAGCGTCATGATTCCGCAGTGGCACCGCGGCACGGAATGGGGCGTGAAGGCGGCGCGCGCGTTCTATGAAGAGGTGCAAGACCTGGTGGATCGCGGGGCCGCCGTCTGCCCAAAGGAACGCGTGCGATTGATGTGGATTGGAACAGGATTGTGGTTCAACCTAGGCTTTTATCAACGTTTTGAGGCGCGGTACGGCGCGGTTTTCGCCTGGTCCATCTATCTCGGTCTGGCGGCCGATGCATATGTCCGTTATGGGTTGAGCGACCCGCTGCGGGCGCTCGCGAGCCGCTTTGTGGGAATGGAAGATATGTTGCATATGCCGCCGTGGAACAGTGAGTGGTACGTCAAAGAGGCCAAGAATAATCAAGTCGACGGAGTTGTGCATCTGGTTCAGGCGAGTTGTACGCAGGCGGTGCAGGGCTCTTATTTCATCAAAAAGGCGCTTGAGGAGGCGGGCATTCCGGTCCTCGAGATCCGGGCGGATAACGTCGACGCCCGCACGTGGGACGACGCGCACATGACAGAGGCATTGGAATCGTTTCTTGAAAATCGATTGGGAGTGAAACCATGACGGCGAAAGCAGCCTTGGAGGGAGTGACCGTCCTCGACCTTACCCAGTTTGAATCCGGCACGGTCTGCACCGAGACGCTTGCCTGGCTAGGGGCGAATGTGATCAAGATCGAGCGACCGGGCACAGGCGAGCAGGGACGCGGTTCATCCGTGGATCAGCCGGGCGCAGACTCGTACCTTTTCATTCTGGTGAACGCGAATAAAAAGTCTATCACGATGGACGTCAAGCACCCGGAAGGTAAAGCGCTTTTGCGGCGCCTGATTGAAAAGGCGGATATCTTTGTGGAGAATTTCTCGCCGGGTACGATTGAACGAATGGGCTTTGACTATGCCAGCGTCCGTGCCATCAATCCCCGGATCATCTATGCTCAGATCAAAGGCTTTGGATCAGACAGCCCCTACGCCAACTTTCCAGCTTTTGATCCCGTGGGTCAGGCGATGGGGGGCGTGGTGAGCATCACGGGGGAGCAAGGCCGGCCGCCGCTGCGAGCGGGGCCGAACCTGGCCGACAGCGGGACCGGGTTTCACTGCGTCATTGGGATCCTGGCTGCCTTGTATCAGCGGACGCTGACCGGGGAGGGACAGCGGGTCGAGGTGGCGATGCAGGATGCGATGATTAATTTCATTCGTCCCGCTTTTGGCCGACAACTGGTGACTGGCAGAGCGACCGAGCGAGTGGGGAATGACCAACCGATGGCGCCCGTCGCGCCGAATGGAATATACCCGTGCAAGCCGGGGGGGCCGAACGACTATGTCTTTGTCTACACCTCGCGCTGGCCCGGGAGCACTCAATGGGAACAGCTGCTCGAAGTGATCGGGCGGCCCGATCTCAAGACGGACCCGCGCCTGCAAACCCCAGAGTCGAGATACGAGCATCGAGACGCGATGAATCCGGCCATTGAAGCGTGGAGTTGCGAGAGGACCAAGTTCGAGGCGATGGAAGAGTTGGGACGCGCGGGGGTCCCCGCCGGGGCCGTGCTGACCACGGCGGAACTCATGGAGGATGCCTATCTGCGCCGGCGAGGAATGTTTGTCACGGTTCAGCATCCCGTCCGCGGCCCGATCGTCATGCCGGGCTTTCCGATCCGGCTGTCCGCTTCCTCAGTCCCCGTCGAGGCGGCCCCGCTCTTGGGACAGCACAATGAACAAGTATATGGGGGTTTACTGGGTCTCCCGACTGAGGAACTGGAGCGCTTGCGTCAGGCGAAAGCTATCTAGCACCGAAGCGAGGCTGTGGAATCAAGCCGCCACTCTTCACGCGCGATTTCGTGCTCGTGTGTACGGCGAGCTTTTTGTCCAGCTCGGCGCAATACCTCGTCATC
>JAMDCU010000175.1 GCA_023489485.1 Chloroflexota bacterium | reverse complement strand
GAGCCCACATACACAACAAAGGTGGCCATGCTGAACCAGACGACGGGCACCCGCAAGGTTTCTCCAAAACCGGCCCGCCGCACCGGCCGGTGCCCGGCCGTCTGAAAACCTTCCGTCCGCCATTGGCCGCGAGTCGCCGCCATGATAAGGACGATCACCACGAGAGCAATGCCCACGACTCCATAGCCCGTCTGCCATTGGAGGGACCGCGCAAGCACCCAGGTCATGATCAGTGGGCCGACAGTAATGCCTATTCCAAAACAAGCGTGCAGCCAGCTCATTTGCCGCGCCGAGTGATAGGTGGCGAGGTAGAGATTGAGCCCCGCGTCGACCACGCCGCTCCCGAGACCGAAGAGGAGCATCAACGCGATGATCGCGACCCACGTCGCGGCTAGCGCAACGCCGAACATGCACACGGCCATGCAGACGACGCCGGCGAGCAAGATGGTTCCGCTCCCCCAGCGGCTCATGAGGCGCCCGATCGAGAAACTCGCGAGCGTGTACGCACCGGTTTGCACGAGGTAGAGGATACCCACGGCGTCCAGCGGAAGGCCGAATTCCTTCTGCATCGAGGGCCAGGCCAGCCCGAGCAGTCCCCCTGTCAGCCCGAGCCCTACGAACGTCACAAAGGCAACCGCAACTGTTTGCTTGCGTGTGGAATCGGTCATGACACCCTTTGACTCTACGTTTGCAGCGATTATACCATATCGCCGACTCCACTACGAAACTCTTGCTTTCTGTTTGCTCTGGTGCATTCCCTCTTCACTGTGCCAGACTCCTATCAAAAAAATCGACGACCCGCTGGGAATAGCCCGCCGGGTCGGCGTTAAAGCTGCGCGCATGCTCGGGGCCGGTGACGATGTGGGATTCCGCCCACGGCGCGGCCGCCTTGAGCTGCTCAGCATTCTTGACTGGAACGAGCGGATCACCCTCCCCTCTCCCCCGATGGAGAAGGTCGTTGCATCGGGGGAGAGGGACGATAAGAACTAGCCAAGAAGGTTGGTCAGGCGACGGAAAAGTTTTATCGCAGGCTTGTGCTCTTGATATCGCGGGACGAGCATCCGCAGCTCACCCGTGACGCGCTCTACCGCGGCATCCACTTGGACATGGCGATCCTCGCCCTCAGAGGCGATGCAAAAGGGCTTGCCGATGGCGATCGTAACGGGCTTGCGCAAGTAAAGCTCTTTCACGCCGGAGAGGGCGACCGGGAGAACCGGGCAGCCGCCTTTCAAGACCAAATGCCCGATGCCGCGCTGCAAGGGAAGTAGATCCCCCTCCTGGGGCCCCAGGGTCCCCTCCGGAAATATCCCCAGGACCCCGCCTGCTCTCAGAACCTCTAGCGATTTCTTCAACATCTCCTTCCCGACCCAGGTCGCCCCCCGCTCGAACGGGATCAGCATGTCAAAGCGGCGCATGAGTCGAGCTTTCCATCCCCGGTTCACTGCCTGCTGGGCCCCGACAAAATAGAGGCGCGGCTCCGGAGGAAGCGCGATCATGAGCAGGAAAGGATCGATCCAGCTCAGGTGATTGGCGATCACGATATAGTTGCCGGAAGGAACGTTCGCTTGTCCGTTCAGCGTCACTTGAAAAAGCACGTGCGCGCACAATGTAAAGAACCGGCGCGAGAGCCGGTACCATACGGGCGCTCGTGGCCCTAGCTTGATCCGAGAGTCAGGTTCTAGCTTGCCGCTCATTCGTCCTCCCGATTCCTATGGCGGACAACACATCATCTGCTCGAGCAGACGGCTAAAACAGCGTGAAACCCGCAAGCGGATTCAGATAGGGTCTCATTGTCCTGTGACGGGCGCCCCTGATGCCCTCTTGCGCGGCACCGCCCCACCCTGCGCTCGAATGATGAGCAAAGCGCCAAACGCGAGCAGGATGAACAGCCCCGTGACGATAAAGATCATGCGATAGTGAAGGCCGAACAAGTTGAGGTTGATCAATTCCCCCGCCAGGAGGACGGAAAAGACGACGCCGCTCGTCTCCGCAAAGGCGGACAGCCCGGTGAACTCGCCTACGCGCGAAGAAGGGATCAGTTCGGTCAGGTAGGGGAAGAAGAGAACCGTCTGTGCCGCATTTCCAAGACCCAGGAGGAAAACGTACAGAATGAGTTGCGGAATCGTCGTCGCGGACACGGCGAGGAGAGCGGCAATGCCCATGAGCAAGAGCCCGATCCCAAAGACTCGCCTTTTGCCAAAGCGGTCCCCGAGCAGGCCGCACGGGACCGCGGCGAGTCCCATTGTCACCAATAGGAGAGCCGCAATCAACTGCGAGACCCCCTGGGCATCCATGCCGGCGAGAGCGTTCGCGACAGGGAGCGGCAGCATGCCCACAAGTTCCGGCCAACCTCTGAGACCGATCTCGCTGACGACAAAGAGGGTGATGAACGGCGCCGCGGCATTGATGCCGAACTGGTAGAGGAATTTGACCCCCAGCAGCTTGACCGCTTCCTGTTGCTCGCTAAAGAGGTGGCGCAGATAAATAAAGAACTCGAGGACCGAACGCCGCGGCGAGGAGCGCCGATGGATAGCTTGCGGTGGCGCTTCTTGTTCTAGCTGCTCCCGCACGCCACGTGCGACGACGACAAATCCGACGACGAGACCGGCGGCCACTAACGCGAACACCCAAGCCGGATGGATGCCCCATAGAAAGGCCGCCGCAAGGAGAAGGATGACCTGTCCGACAAAGCCAAAGACCTGCGCGACGCCGTTGACGGTGCCGCGCTGCTCCGTCGTCGTCACGTCCGCGAGGAGAGCAAAGTAGGGGTCGATGCCGACGTTGAATACGAATGAAAAAAGGAAGATTACGCCGACGACAAGCCACAAGATCGCCGGATCGTGAGGGAGGAGGCCGTTGATGACCAGCAGCAGAGCGGCGAGCGGCATCATGGTCAGGAAAAAGGGCGCTCGCCGGCCCAGGCGCGTCCGGGTCCGGTCGCTCCAGGCGCCGATGAGCGGCTGAACAATGGACTGTTCGAACGAGCGCGTGCTGCTCAGCCAGCCGATGAGAATGGCGTTGCTCGTGTAAATGGAGAGATAAAGCGGTAGGGTAAAGTTGTTAAAGGCGTAAAAGATCCCCGCCGCGAGCAAGCCGCTGCTGTAGGCAAGCGTTCCCTTGCGCGAAAGAGGCGTCATCGTCGTCTCCCTTCGTTCCTAATGGAAATCCTGAAGAGCCAAAATCTACTTTTCTTCATCGAACGCCGGAATGACAACGGACTCTAGCATGACGTCCCTCCAGGGCCCGCCGTCTCGAATGCCACTCGCGCGGCCCCGAGGTCAGAAACGCCCAGAGCGACGGCCAACGCGTTTTGAGAAGCAGATGATCGTCGCTTTCGGGACGGTGCGTGCTCAGAAACATGAGGCTAAAGCATGCGCCGAAGAGAAGCAGCCACCACGACTTGACGACAAGACCCAGGACGAGGGGCAGAAGAAGGATCATGTGGGCTCCCCTTGCTCGACATAGACGATGCCTTTATCGCCGTCCACAGTCACGCGCTGTCCATCATGAAACAGTTTCGTCGCATCGGCAACCGCCATCACCGCAGGGGTCCCGTACTCGCGTGCGACGATGGCGCCGTGGGAGAGGATGCCTCCCACCTCCGTGATCAGCCCACCCGCGACGGCGAAGAGGGGTGTCCAGACCGGATTCGTGCCCGGCGCGACCATAATCTCTCCCTTTTCCAACTTGTCGAACTCTTCGGGCCCGTGTATCAGGCGGACGGACCCGGTCACAACACCGGGACTACCGGCGATCCCTCGATATTGCCCGTCCACCCTCTCTCCCCCATCGTCCGGCCGCGCGAGCACCACTTCTTGCCCATCGCGAAGGATCCAGGGAGCGGGACGGAGCCGGCTCCTCTCCAACTCCGCCCGGCGCACCTTCACCTTGTCCATCATTGGATGCGGCGACAGAGTCAACTCGTCGATCTCGTCGAGCGTGAGGAAAAAGATGTCCTCGGGCTCGTCGATCAGGTGCTGGACAGTCCAGCGCCGGCCAAGCTCGAGCAGCATGCGGCGGAAGGGAGGAATGACCCGCGTGAATTCGAAATGCATCGTATCCCTTTCGCGGGTGTGCGCTTGAGTCTCGGTCAGAATGCGATGAAAGATCGGCCAGAGCGCAAGGCGTCCGACGAGATCCTGTTTGACGCGCGCCTCGACGGTGCGCGCCAGTTCTTGGCGCTGTTGGGCGAGGCGCTCTTGCTGGTGGTGCGGGCTCGCTTTGGGATCCAAATCGAGATAGCTGCGCAAAAAGCCAAACACGGGCGTGGGGTCTTCGCCCCAGGTGGGATAGAGGATGTCCATCCTGAATTCGCGATGTCCGTACTCTTTCAAAAAGCGATCGAACTCGACGAGAAAAGCGCGTCCCTCCTCAGTCTGCTCGAGCCGGGAACGGATATCGATCGTCCCCGCGCGCAATTCCGCGCGAACGGCCGGGAGCCCTTTGGCAATTTCCGCGAGGTCCCACAAACGCGTGTTCGTTTCCATGGTCACGTTGCCGGTCACACCGGAGACGAGCTTGGTCCGGACCTCTTCGCTCTCGTCGCCAAAGTAGCGGTGAAGCCAGCCCCCGAGCATCTGGTACGTGAGGCGGATCAATGCGATCATCAGATAGTCATAGTTGATGAGCCGGCTGAGTGTGCCAAAGACCAATTCGCGGATCCGAGAGAAGATTTCCCGGTCCGACATGGGCTCGATGTCCAGTTGGTTGAACTCGGCCATCTCTTGATGGAATCGGCCCACGATCCCCGGCAACTGTCGAGGAAAATCGATCATGAAGCGGAACATACGAGCCATCGTCTTGAGAGACCCGGGCGACAGGTCGGCCTTGATTCCGCGTTCGTGTCTGCCAAAGGGATTGACCAGCTGCGCCAGGACTTGCTCGCGAAAGGCCGGGGAAAAGCCCTGCAGCGCTTCGGCGACATACTCGCTATGTAGATAGATCTGGTTGTAATAGACGCCGACCGCAGGCACATCGTGCGGCGACCGCAGCCCCCAGGTGTGAAGAGTGAAATCGACCATGGCATGGAACAAGGGTTGGACGGCCGAGGAGAAAGCGGGAGTCACCGGGTCCGGAAAGATGTCCAGGAACATGGTCCGGTTGTATTCGCCGGTCGCGGGGAGCGCGGGGGTCTTGGATAAAGTGGTAATGGCACGGGCCTGGAGAATGTAAAAGCGACCGCGCACATAGCCCCATTCGATATCCATCGGAGCGCCATAGTGGGCCTCGATCTGCCGGCCGAGGGCGCCGAGTTGTCCCAGTTGTTCATCCGAGAGGGTGGGGAGATTCCGCCTCTCCTCGGATACGGAGATCTCGACCGTACCTCCTTCCTGGCGATACTCAATGGCTAGATCCTTGGCGGCAATCTCGCGGGAGGTGACTGCGCCATCCTCTTTCGACAGAGTAAAGGTGTCGGGTGTGACAAGACCTGAAACGATCGCCTCGCCCAATCCCCAGCTGGCATTGACCACCATTTCCCCCCGGTTCCCACTGACCGGATTCGCCGTAAAAAGAATCCCTGAGACGGCAGACTCGATCATCGCCTGGACGACAACGGAGAGGCCGACCCGGTCGTGATCAAAATCGTGATTCACGCGATAGGTGACCGCGCGCGCGGTCCAGAGAGAGGCCCAGCAGCGCTGGACGTATTCCAGGAGCTGTGCGTCTCCGCGAATGTTGAGATAGGTATCCTGCTGGCCGGCAAACGAAGCACTGGGCAAGTCTTCTGCCGTGGCCGATGAACGCACGGCCACTGGAACGGAGTTGCCCGGCTCAGTTGCCATCTCGGCGCTCAGGTGATGGTTGGCTGCGACGATTTCTTCTGCGATCTCCTCAGGGACAGGATGCTGGAGAAAGAGCTCGCGTATTTTTCCGGTCCGGATTTCCACATCCTCCGGATCGTCGATGCGAATCGGAGCCAGCAGTTCAGGAATCGCAGCATGGATGCCCGTGGATTCGATAAAGGCGCGATACGCATCCGTCGTGATGCAAAAACCAGGAGGAATGGGCAGCCCAGCCTGCGTCATTTCGCCCAGGTTCGCACCTTTGCCGCCGACGAGCGCAATATCCCCGACGCCGATTTGAGGAAAGGAGCGGATGTAGGTGGACATGGAGCCTCCCGGTCAATGAGCCAAATGCATGACAAGAATCAAACGTAGAGCGTGAAATCGCGTTCCATCCAGCAGCCCCCAGGCGAGCGCGCCGCTGGCAGGAACATTGATGGCGACCGAATTGTAGAAAGAGCAAGTAGCGAGGAAACAGGGGAATGAGATCGGCGAGACGAGACAAATCGCTGTGTGAGCTGCGGGTAAAGATGTGAAAGGCAAGCCGCAGGGAGGCTGCGAGCGCGCCTAGGTTGGCCAGGCTCGTGAGAGCAGAGAGATCGATCATCGGATGGCCTCGTCCATGCGGAGATGCTAAAAAAGGCAGATTCCCAAAGGGACCTGCCTTTATCGGAAACCGTCCGATTCATCCTGCCCGAATCAAGCGCGGCCACGTCGAAGCAGCGCTCCCCGAGGAGTGGACCATTCGCGCATGCGCCGTTGAGTTGGTAGGAAGAGGCTGCGAAGCGGGCTGCACAACGCATGTTGGCGTCCTTGCCTGCGTTCTGAAGGGGGCTGGACGAGCTGTTTGGATACAGCCGCACTCACCGCGCCGACGTTATTCGTTTGTGTGATAGTTGCTGGTGAACCTATTATAACATGAATCGGGCGGGGAGCAAAGGGAGACGCACCAAGTTGTTGCAAGATTCCCCCGTGTGTCACTGCGCGCTCCCCTACCCTTGACGCACACAACTGGTCGAAGCGCGACCCCCATTCGTTCTGCCGAGGGGCTGTAACGCGCCGGGCTCTCGTAGGCCGCGGTTCGGTGGTATACTGGCGGAGCCGACTCCAGACAAAGTGAGAGCCGGTAGAGAAGGAGTCTTATGGAGCTGCAAGACCTGCACTCGTTGGGCCAGACGCTGAACCTAAAGGACCGCATGCCGGTTGTGTTCGTCGGACATGGCAGTCCGATGAATGCGATTCAAGACAACCAATTTTCGCGCGCCTGGCGCGCCCTGGGCCAAGCCCTGCCCAAGCCACAAGCGATCTTGTGCATCTCGGCCCATTGGGAAACATGGGGCACGCTGGTGACTGCGATGGAACGACCGCGGACGATCCACGATTTTGGGGGCTTTCCGAGGGAGCTGTATGCTCAGGAATACCGCGCACCGGGCAGCCCGTGGCTGGCAGAAGAGACGCGCAAGGCGCTCGGCCCGGATGCCGCGGGGCTGGATCAGGAATGGGGGCTCGATCACGGCTGCTGGAGCGTGCTTAAACCGATGTTCCCGGAGGCCGGCGTGCCGGTAGTCCAGCTGAGCCTGGATATGGCCAAAGATCCGCAGGCGCACTATGACCTGGCGCGGGCGCTCGCGCCGCTGCGCAGCCAGGGCGTGTTGATCGTCGGGAGCGGCAACATGGTGCACAACCTGCGCCTCGTCCGTTTGGTCACGGGGAGTTTTGACGATTTTATAAAGCCGTTCGGCTTCGACTGGGCAATTCAAGCGAACGACCTGTTCAAAAAGCTGATCGACGAACGAAATCATCAGCCACTGATCGATTACGCCTCTCTGGGGAAGGCCGTGGAACTTGCCGTGAATACGGCCGAACATTACCTGCCGATGCTGTACACCCTGGCGCTGCAAGAGCCCGGAGAAGAGACGATCTACTTTAATGACGTGCCGGTGGGCGGATCGTTGACGATGACGTCGTTTGTCGTCGGAAGGCCGGTTGAAGGAAAGGGGTAGCTGGTTCGAGTGGTGGGTGGTTCGATAGCCTTCTAGTCGGACAGCTGGAAAGTGAGGGCTGGTCTTGGCGGCTGAGCGCGACGGGGCGCGGCGCGGAGCCCTCATTGGAGCGACCACCCGGCGCGGGGCAGCCGCCCCTTGTAAGAGTAGTCCGTCGCGGCGTCAAATAGACCCACTCCGTCAACACCCAATAGTATAAGGTTTGTCTCCAAGAGGACGCTCGCCGCCTAGCCATCGATTGGGAAAAAGACTACCCGTAAAGGTAGTAGACAAGCGCGGGCGGATACCTTATATTTTCCATATTCCCGTCGAAGGGAATCTCGGGCGAGGCGTTCTCCCCGAGCGAACACTTGTGGGTTCGTTGCGAGACTACGGGAGTGGACGGCGATGACATGCCGCAGAGTCCGTTTTTGGGCGGGCGCGAATGACCACCCTACGGTGGGTTGGTTTACGTTGCGCGCCACCTTTCCTTGTGCGGGAAATCACATTTAGAGGCAGACCAGACTCGTCTGCCTCTTTTGTTTCCTTGCTTTGAATCCGCGCACGAATCCCCTGCCCTACACTTCACCGCGCGCCTCGTTCGGCCGCCAGCGACAAATCATTCTGAGGAGGATTGTGTGAGAGACCTGAGAGAATTCATTCAATGCTGCGAAGCAGAAGGAGAACTCAAACGCGTCAAGGCTCAGGTGGACTGGAACCTGGAACTGAGCCATATTGCGAAAGTGAACGAGGAACGCCAGGGTCCGGCCCTGCTCTTTGAGAACGTCAAGGATTATTCCTCGCCCGTCCTCACAAGCGCGTGCACGACGACGAACCGGCTGGCTCTCATCATGGGCATGCCCAAGGACACCAGCCTGGTGGAGATCATGCGCGAGTGGGTCAAACGGACGCGCAACAAGATACCGCCGAAATTCGTGGACAAGGCGCCCTGTAAGCAAAACATTGACAAGGGCGACCAGATCAATCTGTTCAAGTTTCCCGTGCCCAAGGTCTATCCCCGCGATGGCGGCCGCTACTTCGGGACCACCGCCTATTGCGTCACCCAATCTCCCAAGAGCGGTTGGGTCAATATCGGCACCTACCGGCTCGAGCTGTTGGGCGAAAAGGTGCTCGGGACCCAATTCATCAAAGGCAAGCACGCCGACCTCATGCTCAAAGAATATGCCGAATTGAAAAAACCGATGCCGGTGGCGGCGGTGGTCGGCGGCGATCCGTTGTTCTTCGTCCTGGGCGCCGCCCGTTTGCCCGCGTTCGAATCCGAACTCGACTTTGCCGGCGCGATCCGCGGCTATCCCGCGGAGGTCGTCAAGGGCGAGACGGTGGACCTGCCGATTCCGGCCGGCGCCGAAATCGTGGTCGAAGGAGAAGTGGACCCCGAGGCGATGAAACCAGAGGGACCCTTCGGCGAATACACCGGTTACTACTCAGGCATCGGGACGACCCCCCGCCCCTTTATTAACGTCAAATGCGTCACGTATCGCAATGACCCGGTCTATTGGCTCACGACGGTCGGGCGCGCGGTGACCGATACGCACATGACGATGGCGCTCAGCTACGGCGCGACCTTATGGCAGGAACTGGAGGCGATGCGCATCCCGGGCATCAAGTCGGTCTACTGCCCGCCTGAAGGCGCCGGTCGCTTTCTCGCGATCATCTCGGTCAAGCAAATGTATCCCGGGCATTCGGCCCAAGTCGGTACGGCCGCCATCTCGACAGAGATGGGTGCGTATGGATTGAAGACGGTCATCGTCGTGGACGACGATATCGACGCCTGGGACCTGCCGCGTGTCTTGTGGGCTCTCAGCTTCCGGTTCAACCCTTCTCGTGCCGAGTTCTTGAAGCGAGGTCGCTCGACGCCGCTCGATCCGTCGCTGCCGATTGAAGCGCGCGAGATTACGTCCCGCATCATCATGGACGCGACCCTTCCCTACGAGTGGAAAGAAAAACCGGTTCCCATCGAAATGGACAAGGAAATGACAAATCGGGTGCAGGACCGCTGGGCGGAATTGGGGCTATGAAGATCTTGTTGATTGGAATGCTCGACGAGCGGGAGGAAGCCCTTTCGCTTCTGAAGGAGAAAATCGAGGGCCGGGGTCATCAAGCGATCATTGCCGACGTCAGCATCGGCACGGGCGCGCTCGCTCCGGCGCTCACGGCGCAGATCACCCCCGCGGAAATCGCGGCCGCGGCGGGCAGCAGCATCGAAACAGTCCGCGGGATGCTGGCGAAAGAGCGACAGAAGGCGATTTCGCTCATGGCGGAAGGACTGACGAAAAAGGCAGTCGAGCTCTACGCGACCGGCGAAATGAACGGCGTGCTCGCGGTCGCCGGCATGACGGGGACCTTTCTCTCGCTGACGTGCATGCGCGCCCTTCCCTTCGGGCTGCCCAAAGTACTCATTTCCAGCGTCGCCGCGATGCCCGCCTACGCGAATCGCTTTGCCGAGTATTTCGGCATCCGTGACATCACCGTGATGCACACGGTGACGGACACCGTCGGCATGAATTCGCTCGTCCGCAGCCTGATGGTGAACGGCGCGGGCGCGATCTGCGGGATGGTCGAGGCGCACGAGCCGCCGGTGAAGGCGGACAAGCCTCTGGTCGCGATGACCGAGTTCGGTTTCTGCGACAAGGCCGCCGGTTACGTGCGCGCGGAGATACGGGACGAGTACAACGTCGTCTCGTTCCATGCGACCGGGCTCGGCGATCGCGCGGTCGAAGACCTCGTCGGACAAGGGCTGTTCGACGCGTTCGTCGACCTGGTTCCGGCAAACTATGGCGAGTACCTCCTCGGCGGCAATCGCGCCTCGGCGCGCGACCGGCTCGAGGCGGCGTGC
>JAMDCU010000098.1 GCA_023489485.1 Chloroflexota bacterium | reverse complement strand
AGAAAAAGGTAATGACCCCGGTGAACAAGCCCGCGAGTAATGCTGCCCAGGGATGGCGATTCGTGTTCAGACGTGCATGGTTCACACTCTTCAACTCGATCGGCCTTTGCGCCGCCATGCTAGCAGGACTACGATACCAGCAAATGTGATCGACGACACGATCCATCCAGCCTCGTACAACCGCTGCGGCATGAACTCGACGATGATATCATAGGTTCCCATCTTGTCCACGTACCAGCCGTTCGCATAACCGTTCGCGAGATAGTGATCGGAAATCTGGGTGCCGCCGCCTTCGAGAACAGCGCTGAGCAAGGAAGACTGCGCGTACCAATGGCTCGGGTCCATTCCCTTGGGGCGAGCGTCCGTCGCCTCGGCCGTCCGCGAGCTCCAACCCGGGTCGAATGTTTCGCTAAACACCAGAAAGTAGGGTGCCTGCGCGTTGGTGACGTGGACGCGGAAACGCGTTGGGTTGATGCTCTCGAAAGTGAGATTGGGAGGCGACGCCACTGGATGTGAGTCCGCCGGTTCAATTTCAATTGATTCAACCGAATAGGGGCTAGCCGGATCCGAATAGTCCGCCGCGACACTGTGCTTGCCTGCGGGGAGGAACACATCTTGCGCTTGATAGCGCAGGTGGTCGGCATCCGTAGGGATTTCCTTCAAAGCAATCGGCTTGCCATCCAGCATCAAGGCAGGAGGGGGCAAGTCGATCTTGTTTGACGCATCTGCCAGCCACCGCGCGCCCGCGGGGCCGAGCGAGAGCGTTGTCGAGCGCAGCTCTGGACGCGCGCGGAGGCGCTGGACCGTCAATTGAACTCGGGTCGCCGTCCACCCCGACTCGACGGTTGCCCCGAGCAGTTGCTCGCGCACGTCCAGGGTGAGAGTTCCATTGGAGTACGGATCGAACCGCCAAGAACCGGCGGGAATCGCTTTCTGTGCTCCCTGGGCGTTGACTGTGATCAACTGCGCGTTCGCATACAGAGTTGCCGGCCCATCCACATGGTAATCCAGCAGAACAGGAAAGCGCTGGACGTCCAGACCCGTAAGGGATCGGACAAGGGTCGTCTCCTCCCGGGGGGCTAGTTCGGGTCGCCGCCATGCCCAGCCGGGCGCAGAGGACCGCGCGTACAGACCAACGTCCTGGAGCCCAAAAGTATACAGGCCGGCGGCATAATCGACGCGCTCCCAGGACTCAAGCGGCTTTTTCTCAAAGCGAACGGCAACGCCAACCACGCGATAATGTGCCTGATTGGGGAACTCGGCGCGCACCATGTCGAATGCATTCCACCCGTCGTTACGCAGGTTCGTATGCGCGAGCACCGGGCTGGTCCAGGTCGCGTCGGCAACGCCGTCGTCATTCAGATCCAAGCTGAGTTGCACCGCGATGGCTTGCGCAGAAGGATTCTCTACCTGTGAAGTGATTCGTAGCTCAGGATAATTCGCCAGGCTCAGCGGCTCGACCGTTTGCTCCATTAGCACATATTGATCCGTGACGGATGGTTTATCCAGGTAGGCGACAACCTGGAGCGATTTGGCATCCGGCGAAAGGTTATAGTTGAAGGGCGTGTTACTGCTCCAGCCTGCTCCCTCATCTGCCTGTATTCTTTCAAAAGTCGCCCTCGTTACATCCTCCGGCCGGTCGGGTGAGGACTGAAATCGAAAAGCCTGCACGCGGATGGTATAAGCTCGATCATGCGGAATGGAAAAGGACGCATTTGGACTGGATAGGGGCGCGGCGGTAACAAGATACGAGGCAGGGGTCCCCGGGTTGTCTGATCGACTCGAACCACTCCCCGGCAGGACCTCGATTACCCGGTTCGCAAGATTTTCCAACTGTTTCAGACTGGCGCTCGCCTGCTGGGCGTCAAAGAAAATCGCGGGCTGTCGATCAAAAAAGGAGGAATCGGCGATCGTGGACAGGAGGTTGCTGTCGCCGTGAACGATTGTGGCTTGGGGAGCTGCATAGATCCGCGGCAAATACGCGTCATTCCTCAAGAGAATCGTCGGGGTAAAGGGGCCGGAGACCGGCACAAGGTCCCGCTGCGTCTGTAACACCTGGTCGATAAAGCGAGCGTTCGCCGTGTTATCGGCCCCGCCAAGATCGCTGGGTCCAGCGACCTGCGGCAAAGGCGCCGGAGAAAGGCCGAGAGAAGGATTGACAAAGCGGCCGCGGGGATAAATGACATACTTGACCGCACCCAGCCCCAGCAGCTTGCCGGAAAGCGAGTCATGGATGTCGGAACGAAAATCAGAGGCGCTCCGCCAGGCTTCGGGGTTTTGATAGGGGAGAAAGAATTCGGGATGCGGCGATTCTCCGCCCATCCACTGGTAGCCGAGATCATACAACTCTGGGTAGAATGTCCAGGGTGGTGGAACATAGGTAACGCGGTAATCGCCCGAGTCGTTCCGGAGAAAGTTATAGACCTTTTGGTCTGCGCTGCTTGGTTGGTACGCCTTGAGCGCAAGTGGATCCTTGGGGTCTACGAGGGTCCATCCCGCGAGGAAAGGCGAGACATAGATAAGAAGGACCAAGACTATCGGCGCGGCCGCCGCTACCTGAGCGGTGAGCTTGAGGCGGCCCGTCGCTCGTTGGGCGAACGCAGGGACGAGCCCGGAATAGGCGAGGGTGACAAGGGGCAGCGCACGCACCGTGTTCCCGAACTCGGCCCAGATGGGAAACGCATGCGTCATGAGCCATTGATAAATCACCTGCCCCGGCAAAACGCTCGCGCCCGAAACGAGGGTCACGCCCAAAAGCCCGGAGATCGCCAGCGTCAGGTAGGCGTCGTCCGGTTCGTTGCGAAAGAGAAGGACGGCAAAAGCGGCGAGCGGCAAAAGAAAACTGACGACGACCCAGAGAAAGGCTAGCTGGTTTGGAACGGGATACGAGAATTCGGTATGATAGCCGACGAACGCATGCTGCCGGAGAGCTTCCTGCAGCGGCTGAGTCGCGATATCGAACAGGTTCTGCCTCTGGCTGACCACTGAGGTCGCGGTCACCGCACTCGGCGAATCGAGCGAAGAGCCGCTGTGATAGAGCGTGCCGCTCGACAAGTAACCAGCCGCCATGGGCAGTGCCCAATAAATGTTGAGCAGGACAAAGAGGGCCGCCATGACACCGGCGCTCGCGACGACCGCTCTGCGGTGAGGTGATTTGAGGAATGCGAGCAGGATTACTAGGCCGACCAAAACACCGGCCAGGATCATCAGGCTGGTATGGATCGCCTGCAGGCCCAGCAGCAAGCCCGCCGCGACGGCGTTGCGCCACGGCACGTGACCCTTCACGGCGCAGTCCTGCATCGTACGGAAGGTGTAGAGAAGCAAGAGAGGTAGGAGCGCATAAGGCAGGAGAAGATTGTGTCCCGCCATAATGCGACTGTATACAACAGGGGACAGCATGTAGAGGGCACCGGCTGTCGTGCTCCACCAGCCATTTAGCTTGAGCACACCGGTCGCAAACTGGCGCATGCTGATTCCGGCGAGAAGCATCAGTCCGGCGATGAACGCTTTGGAGAAAACCTCGCCGCCGAAAATCGACAGCGGCAGAGCCAAGACCGAGTACCAGCCCGCCGGTTTGAACGGAGCGTAGAATCCGCCGCGCAGTTGATAGTCCCAGGCGTAAAAATCGTGCGAGAGATGCGCCCAGATCTGGCTCGCGAAAGCTGAAACCTCCCAGTCCCAGCTCTGCCCAATCGTTCCCGGCAGCGCCAGGACATACCGCAAGGAGATGGCAATCAGCAAAACAAAGATATAGAGAGGCCAGCCCCTGACCAATACGCGCAAGATCTTGTGCGAACCGTGCAAGAACCCTCCGAATCTGAAAAGAGATGTTGAGCCTGACCTGTCGATGCCTGTTCAGTGCAGCCTATAAGGCGGTCTTGACCTTCTCCAGAATCTCCGCAGCTCTCCGGTCCCAATCCCATTGTTCTGCGAGACACAGGGCGTCGGCGCTCGTGCGGGCATACAACGCGGGATCGTCCAGCAGGTCCAGCACGCGGCGCGCAAAAGCGGCCGTATCTCCGATAGGCGCCTTGAGCATCCCTTGCGGGTAATAGGTCTTGAGCGCGGGCAGGTCAAACCCGACCGCGGGCAGGCCGCACGCCATCGCCTCGACCGCGGCCATACCTCCGCTGTCATAAACCGCCGGATGCAGAAATACGCGGCTCGACTTGACGATGCGGTACTTGGCTTCGCCGTCCAGAAAGCCAAGGAGGTCCACGTTTGCTCCCAGTCGTCGCCGTCCAATCTCCTGGCGCATCTGTTGCTCCAACGCGCCCACGCCGATGACGGCCAAGCGCGCGTTGGCCTTGGACTGCCGCACGCGATCCCAAATGTCGACGAGTTCGAGCACGCCTTTCTGCGGATGAAACCGACCGACAAAGACGGCGGCGTACTTGTTTGGTTCCGCCGCCGGCGTTCGCCGCGCCTCGGCAATATCTACGCCCCCCTTGACGGTGACGACGGTATCCGGACTGAACCCCCGCCTCACGAAAATCTGCCGGTCCGGCTCACTCGTCACAAAAACAGCCCTGGCGCAGTGTGTGATGAGGCCGTCGACAGGTTTTTGCGAGAGATAGTAGAGTACTGTTCTCGGCGCGGGCAGACGGTATCCCTCACGATGGCTCCCGCGAAAGCCTTTGAAAGGGTTGGGTGCGAACAGGTACAGAGCTGCGATCCAGGGGGCGTTCAAGTGATGCGCCATCGCAAGGCCCGGCAGCGAATCGGGCCAAAAGTCCGAGGCGGAATATACCACGCTCGGTCCGGCCGCGTCTCGTGCGACGCGTAGCGCTCCGATGAGGCCGCGCAAGGTGCGGAAGAAATAGGGCAAGGCAAAGCCGAGCTCCTTGAGCGGGCCGATGCGCCAAACGTGATAGGTAACGCCATCCAGGCCGTTTTTCCGACACAGTGCGTAGCCCTCTTCCCATACGTAGACATGCACGCGGTGTCCCCACGCCGCCCAGCGGCGCGCGCATTCAATAAAGATGCGATCGCCGCCGCTCATTTCGGAACCGATGGTGGCATTGGCGATGATATGGATGTTCAGCGGCGTCGTGGATGGGTGCTCCAAGAATGCTCTCTAGCCGTTCATGATGACGGCAACCCGACCTGCACCGGTCTCCGCACCTTCATAACTTGTCGTAATCACCTGAACATTCTCTTCGCCGAAATGGTCTATGGCATATTGGCGGCATCGTTCTCTTTGCGCTTGATTTTGGCATGTGCTGGCCTGCAACTCGCTGAGCTGCCGCACGAGGTTTTCGACCGTCGGCTCTATCAGCGTCGCGACTGAAGAATCCAGGAAATAGGGCAGGCAGCCTCGCTTCGAGGCAATCACCGGTGTGCCGCACGCAAGGGCTTCCAGGTACACTCCGGCAAAACCCTCTTCATAAAGCGGGAGCGATACAAAGACATCCGCCGCGTTATAGTACTCGACCAGCTGCGCGACCTCCGAAATGGCTCCGGCCCACTGCACGTTCGAGAACTCTGAGGCGGCTTGGGTGACCGTCTCCTTGAGCGGCCCGTCGCCGGCGAAAATAAAGCGCAAGCCGGGCAGCTGCTTGGCAGCCGCGAGAATCAACAGCACCCCCTTTTTCTCGAGCAGCCGTCCGGCAAAGAACGCAGTCGGGCGGTCCAGGCCGAGGCGCTGCCGCGCCGTCTCTCGCTCGATGGGGCAAAAAACGTCCAGGTCTACCCAGTTGGGGTGGACGGCAATCTTGTCTGGCGCCAGACCGATTCCAATCAGCTCTTGCCGGGACGGTTCACCCACGGCGAGAATGCGATCGAACGAACCCAACAGCCAGCAGTTCAAAAAGGCCAGCAGTCTTCTATTCTCAAAATGGTAGATGGCGTGCGTGCTGACGACCGTCCTTTTGGGCGCCACCTTGGCGAGGATCTTGGCGATGGCGGCCGCCACCAATCCATGGGCGTGGATGCAATCGATTTCGCGATGATGCCGGGCGTAAAAGATCAGGCTGTAGAAGAAGAGGCCAGGGAAAAGGTACAGAAAGACGAGGGGAAAATACGGTTCGAGGATCGGGAACCATCCGTTTCCGAACCAACTCACGCGGTGGATTTCGAGCTGGCCGCGCTTCTCGATCCGCTCTCCCTTCGCTCGGGTGGTCAGGGGCTGATACGTGAGCAGAAAGACTCGATAATCGTGAGCGAGGAGATAGGTCGTCAGCTTTTCGAGATGCGCTTCGACGCCTCCCAGATTCGGCTTGCTAAATGGACAGATGATCAGGATCGTTTTTGCGGATGGCATAGTAGTAGTTCAACAATCTAATCCTGCGGGGTTGTGTCATTGCGAGGGTCCGTCCGACAGCAGTTATCGGTCGGCGAACCCGAAGCAATCTCCCTGTAACTTGGGGATTGCGCCCGTTGAGTGCCACGGGACGCTTCGCTCGCAATGACAACCACGCAAGACTTTTCCGTTGCAACAGTACAACAAGACCTGCTTGCATTCGCGACTCTATTGTCCCCAATGCTCGCGTGATTGCAGCTGCGCGCCGGGCAGCGTTCCTCGGATCGTTTCCGCTCCGTAGACGAACAGAGTGATCCAACAGGCAAAAGGATGGAAGGCCCAAGCCCAATCGGGCTTGCGCGTAAAACCGATCAGGCTTTGTATCCATAGAGGCACGACGGTTGCGCCATAAAGGACGAATTTTGCGAGCCGCCCCTTGGCCGTGCTCTTCCAAGGATACTTGCGCAAGCGAGAGCGGCTGAAAAAGAGGTAATCCTTGATCCGCCGCCTTTGTTTTCTCACGAATGTCCCAGCGCTGCCGGAAAAGACATGTACGATGCCGGTCTTGACCTTCGCGAACTTGCACTGCCCTTGCTGCAGCAGCTCGTAAACGACGTCGATATCGAAAACGTAATCCCGGACCGAACAGCCATCCAGGGCGGAACGCCGGACGAGGAACCCGTTGGCTCCAATCGTCGGCAGTCGCGCCCCTTCCAGGGTCACCTTAAGGAAGGTGCCCTTGTCCTCCACCGCGACCGGCATGCCCGTCCATTTGCCCGTGAGCGTGCAATAGCGGTCATAGTTCCCCAGGAAAAGGCAGAGTGGATCGTTCATGCCCATCAAGGCGCAGTAGCGAGTGATGTACCCATCCTGGCGGCGATAAGTGTATTCGATCGGTTCAGCTGCCACAATCTCCGCGTCGTCAAACGGCGCGACCATTCGCGCGAGCCAATCCCTTTGGGGCAAGATGTTGTCCGAATCGATAAAGGCGGCAATCTCGCCGCTGGCGTGCTGCAGCGCAACTGCCTTGCCGGCCTCACCGGTCTGGCGAGGATTGGGATAGATTCTGTCCGTATATCGGCGAGCAATGGTCAGGGTTTGGTCGGTCGAGCCTCCGTCCGCGACGACGATCTCCACGCGATCAGGGTCATAATCCTGTTGGGCAATCGAGGCGAGGCAGGCTTCGAGGACGCGGCCCGCGTTGAGAGTCGGAATCAGAATCGATACAGATTTCATTCCTTTTTCTACTCAACCTGTTCCACGCCGCGGCTGGCCGCTTGCTTTTTCCGAAAATCTATCAAGTGTCCGGCCACACGTATTCCGGCCGTCGCCAGGAACTGGACGTCCCTGACGCTGCGGATGGAGAGCGCCTGTCGCGCGATAAAGCGCGGGCTCATAAAGGCGGTGTACAATTGCTGGACATAGCCCCGAATTTGTTCGTCGCTGATCGGGTTGAGCATCACCGACTCGCGCATGTCATAGCGGTCCCAGTCCTGCGTTTTCAGCCAACCATTCTCTTTGCATTGGTCGTACAGAGGAGTACCTGGGTAGGGGATGACGATGGTTCCCTGCAGCGTATCGACCAGTCCTTTGGAGAATAGATCCTGAACAAAGTCGACCGTGCGCTGTGAATCGTCGGCCGTCTCCCACGGATAGCCGATCATGACGGTGAGGTGAGGCGACAGTCCGGCTCCCTTCACCCAGCGCAGCTCTTCTTCGATCTTGTCCGCACGGATGCCCTTGTCGAGTCGGTCGAGCGTCTTTTGGTTGCCTGATTCCAGACCATAGAGGATGAACCGAAAGCCTGCCTTGCCCATTAACGCGTACTGGTCCTGGGTCAGGAGGTTGAACCGCATATTGTGACCGAATCGAGTATGCTTGTTGTATCCGCGATCGATCATCCCCTTTGCGAATTGGGTGAGCCATGCTCCCCCGGGCAGCGTCCCGGTGTCGTCGAAAATCTCGCGCACTCCCAAATCGGCGAGCGCTTGCACTTCGTTCAGCATCCGCTCCACCGAATGGACGCGATAGGTGCCTTGGGGATAGAGGTTGAACTCCCAAACGCAAAACGTGCAGCGGCCCCACCAGCAGTCCCGGCCCGCAAAGGTGTAAGTGCCCGGAGTATACTTATAGTTCCCGTTTTTGTAGGCGTACAGCTTCCACCGCGTCAATTGCCGGTCGATGAACGGCAGGCTATCCAACCGGTGCGCCCGCATATCCAGGCGGCCGGAATTCCGAGCCGCCCCGTTTTCTCGCCACCAAATCCCGCCTTCCAGATCGGCGCCCCGCGTGAGGTGATTCGCCAGGCTGAGCGAGAGGAAATCATAGTCTCCACCGGAGAGAATATAGTCGACGGGGCAGCGATCCATGGTTTCCTGAGGGTTCCAGGAAACGTGGTCGCCGACGAGGACGGTGAGCATGCCCGGAAAGCGTTCGTGCAGTTCTTTGACCTGCCGCCACGTCGTCTTGACGACCGGCGTCTTGGTCTCCATGATCATGAGGTCCGGCCGCGCTCTCTCGATCTCTCTGATAAACTGGCCGTACGTCCATTTCTCGGCAATTCCGTCCAGCCAAAGGACATCATAGCCATTTGCTTGGAGCAGGCTCGCAGCGTACGCGGGCACCATCGGATAGATGTAGGTAGGCGCTCGGAAGTACTGAAACTGCCGGTTCTGGGACAAGAGAGGCGTCCCGTTTGGCGATTCGATGGGCGGGTAGGCGATCGCAATTTTCATTGCGCCGTTCCCCTGAGATTCGCTTCGCCCGGCGCCGCCTGCAAGGGAGCCGTCGCAGAGGTCTCTTCGCTCAGGCGCGGCGCGATGAGTCCGGCGACAAACCAGATTCCGTACACGATATGAGTCGCGACGATGCCCAGCGCCACGAGAGGCGCGAGGCGCCTGCTTTGGCTGGCCGCGGCCGCGGATAGAAGAACGGCAATCAGATAGACCCCTATCCCCCCCGCGTAGAGCGGCCAAAGGACGGGCATCAGCAGCGACGACAGCGCTCCGGTAACCATGCCGAGGACCAGCACCGTCGGCAGAAAATAAGAGAGGCGGAAGGAGGTCTCGGGGAAACGCTTGACGAAATAGCCGCGGTGCATGGCATAGCTGCGCACCTGTTTCAAATGCCCCCGGAACAAAGCGCGCCGGTGGTGGTACACGACGACATCCGGTGCGTAAATGATCTTGAGGTGCAGTCTGCGCGTAATCTCAAGGCATAACTTGGTGTCTTCACCCGGCCAAAAGGTGGTATCGAATCCGCCGAGTTCTTCCATGACGGTCCGGCGGACAAGTAGATTACAGGTTGGATAGTCGTCCACCTCTCTCACGCGTTCCGGCCGGTAGCGATACGCATAGTTGCCGCCGCCCAGCAAGGAAGAATATACGTATCCGCTCGCGGCCTGGAGCGAGTTGTCTGAGGGCGCGGTGACGGCCGGCCCGCCGATTGCTGCCACCTGCGGGTCGTTAAAGTAATTCGCGGCATTGGCAAGCCATTCGCGGGCCGGATAGGTGTCGTCGTCGAGAAAAGCCACGATGTCTCCGTCGGCCTGCTTGAGGGCAAGGTCCCGTTTCGCCGCCGGCCCCACGGGGCCCGTTGGAATGACCCGGAACGAATCTCCCCATGAGTAAGGTTCATCCGGCAAGAGGATCGTCTCGAAATCGGCATGGTCGAGTTGCATCAGGCCGTCGAGAGTCTCGCGAAGATAGGGATTGTCGCCCTTGAGCGGGATAATGACCGAGAACCTCACTTGCCCTTGTTCTCCCAGAAATCTTTCTGTCCCTTGCGCGTAAAGGCTGCGACGATCTGCTTATTCAGCTGAACCGCGGCGATGCAGAGCACGGCGATCCCCCCTCCGAGCAGAATGAAATCGCGCAACGTGCGATCAAGGAAACGCAATAACAGGAGATTAACCGCCGAGTCGAGGGGCGGAGGGAGGGCAAAGTTGTTGAGCAGATGGCCAAGCCCAATGCTCCCTGCGACCAGCCCGGCCATGAGCGTCAGCGTCCAGAACTTGA
Source organism: Chloroflexota bacterium (assembly GCA_023489485.1). Classification (GTDB taxonomy): domain Bacteria; phylum Chloroflexota; class Anaerolineae; order UBA4142; family UBA4142; genus JAMDCU01. Next base: position 483 of record JAMDCU010000098.1, on the reverse strand, counting down.
CGGCGAAGCCGGGGTTGAGCCATTTCCAAAAGCTCGCCCAATAAAAGACGCGCAGCGTATCCCAGGCGACTCCAAGGCTGGCCAGAAACACCTGGAGGGGACCGGCGCCCTTTTCCTGAAAATCTACCTCCACCGGCGCTTCGACAATCGAATAACCGAAGAGATGCGCTCCCACCAACAGCTCTAGATCGAAGGCAAAGCCTTCGATCTGCAAGTGAGGAAACACCTGCTCCAAGACCGGGCGGCGGAAGAGCTTGATTCCCGTCTGAGTATCATGGATCGGGAGTCCAAAAAGAAAATGCACTAAACGAAAATAGCTCCAACTGAAAAAGCGGCGCAGCGGTGGGTAATTCAGCTTTGATTCGGGATGAAGCTTGGAGCCGATGACGACGTCTGCGTGCTCGCGCTTCATAACCTCCCATAGCGTGAGAACCTGGCACGGATCGAGGTCACGATCCGCATCGAGAAAGGCGACGAGCTCTC
>JAMDCU010000162.1 GCA_023489485.1 Chloroflexota bacterium | reverse complement strand
AGAAAGCCATCGCTCACCCTTTGCACGTCCAGTCCTTCGTTATCCGGGATGTAAGAACCGGGGAAGCTCTCCGGCGAATGCCAGAGGCGGTGACCGCCTCGGAAAAAGAATTTGCCAAAGGGGGTGTCGACGCTCAGGTCTGGCACTTGAGCCAACAGGTTCTCATCAGACCCGGCGAGCATTAACCGGACGACCCGGGGACCTGCGTCCGCGAGGAACTCGAGCCGCAGATATTTGCTCTCAAGGCTCTCTGTGGCAAGACCGTAGAAACCTGCATTCATCTTTCATCTTCCTCAGGGTCTATTCTCCCGGACGATCTCGAAGAAGAGGGAGCGGCCTTCTCTACCTGCCTCGCGGATGACGCCCATCTTCTTCAGGCAAAACGTAATCTGCCGTGCGGTGTGGATCGGAATTCTCTTTTCTTTGGCCAGGCCCGCATTTGAAAAAGGTCCAACCATTCCGTCGGGCAAGAAACGGAGGAATGCATGCCCGTTCGAAAAGATCGTTTGATCCAGGACGCGAATGAGCCGGCGATCGCGGATGCTCTCTCCCTTTCTCCGCCAGCTTCCCTTGCCGTCGGCCACGCGCACCTCTTCTTCTTCAATCAAGAGGACTTGAACTTCAAACCCCTCGTAGTTGAAGAGGTCAGGCAGGCTCACAAGCTCGTCGAAGAGATCGGAAAGAGTCCCGCGCTTGGGCGATTTTCTCCTTCGTTTGATCGCGCCCCGCTTCCCAACATGAACGAAACGATCCACTTGTCGCGCGCGATGGGATAAACAAGCCGGACGGGGTGGTGCAGGACCAATGCGTGCAGTTTGCGGCGCAATGCAGAAAGATTCCGGGTCTGGATCTCGATCAGCAAAGGGCCGCGGACCATATCGACGATATAACCGTCAACCGGTTGCTCCAGGAGATCGCCGGGCAGCGCGTACCATTGCTTGATCGCGGCGTGCAGTGACTTTTCGTTCCGGATGCCGATTCCGTTTCTGCGGCCGTTCTCTACCTGAATAGCGTCATTTGTCATCGTCGACTAGAGAAAGCGCTGCGCGCTGAATGTGGGATTAAGCTCGACTTCCAGGATACCTTGCAAGAGGGGCAGATAGACACTAAAAAAGCGATCGGAGGAAAGCCGGACCTGCCGGTCGGCCGTATAGAGCAGGGCGTTGTAAACGGCCGGACCGCCATAATCGGCGAGGAGTGTACGTAGAACCCCGCCAACCTGACCCGGATCGCACAGTTGGGCATCGACATCCTCGATCTTTTCCGTGCGTCCCACGCAGCCTCCTGGGACGTCGACTCGAAAAGCGGGCGCGAAATCGACCGGGCGAATGAAAAAGGAGAGAATCGCCGGCATTTTGGCGACGGGGCTATCCGATTCGATGAGAACGCGGCTTGATCCGTCTCGGAACGAGCGTGTACCGAGGAGGACCGGGGACGAGAAACCGGCTTTTTGCTCTGTCCATCGAAAGATGATTTCACTGTCGGGGATTCTGAGCCGCTCCATCTCGGGCGTGTCACCCTGCAATAGTTCGGAGAGAAGCGTCTCACGGCTTGACTTGGCAATGGAGACGAGGAGTGGGCCTGAATCGCAGCAATCAAAAAGCGCCCGGTACCCATCTCACCCTGCAATAGTTCGGAGAGAAGCGTCTCACGGCTTGACTTGGCAATGGAGACGAGGAGTGGGCCTGAATCGCAGCAATCAAAAAGCGCCCGGTACCCATCAACCAGATGCTCAATCAAGTCTTTGGCGTCTTCCCCGCGCACCTCCTCCAAACCCTCCGAGCGCAGGGGATAGAGCTGGGGCAGGCTGCTGTACAGGGCACCGTCGAGGAGCATGACGCCGTCCGAGCCGAGCTCTCCCATATGTTTGGAGGCGAGGTCGACCTCGAGGCGTTGGCGAAAGAGATCGGCAAAGCGCTCGGTCGTCGAGCGCGGGACGTTGCCGCGGAGGATCTCAATGTCCACTTGGGCATCCTCGACGGCATCGCCGATGAGCAAAGCCTGCGCGATGATGAGGACGCTCCCGTTGGCCAGTTCGAGCGTGCGCAGCCCGCCATCCACCGCCATGGCGGGACGGTGGGTGCTTTTTCCCTCGGGGAGGGGATGCCAATGGTTCCCTTCCTGAAACAGGCGGTACAGCTTTTCTTCTTCGGCTTTGTGCTCGCCGGTGAACAGGCCGCGAAACCGGCGCGCCTTGCGGTTCGCGGAGGACTCGAACGGGACGATAAAATTAGGCATGTCTGACACCTGAGCGGATTATACTTTCGTTGCCCGCCGAGGTCAAAGGTGCGCAGCGGTCAATAGCATATCCGCCAAGGATTCCGGAGCTGGAATATTGTGTGAGGGATTGGCCTTTGACCGCTCAGCGCCCGGGGCCAGGCAGATTGATGGATATCAGCATGAGATCGTCGGTTCCGGTGTTTTCGTAGGCGTGTGCTTCCCCCGCTGCGATTTGCACGGTGTGTCCTGCCCGCACAGAGTGTTGGTTGTCGCCGACTCGGACAAGGCCTTCGCCTCCCAGAAAGTAAAACAGGTGACTGTAGCTATCCTTGTGCATGGAAAACCTGCCGCCCGGCGCAACGCGCGTGAGGACCACTTTCACCTCGTCTGACAGGAGGGTTTTACCAAAGACCTGCTGTGTCACCTCCGGGCGCACGAGCTGCCATTCCTGCTGGGACGCGTCGAATACATTGCCCACGTTTTCCACTCCCTTCGTCGTGTTTGAGCGAATTGTACCCTGTTTTTCCCGCTTGTACAGCCGAGGTATTTTGGATGCGGGACGCGTCGATTACATTGCCCACGTTTTCCACTCCCTTCGTCGTGTTTGAGCGAATTGTACCCTGTTTTTCCCGCTTGTACAGCCGAGGTATTTTGGATGCGTCTTCGCGAGTGCTCCACGCTGGATGACCGGCAGTGTCGAGCCCGCTCCAATATCGCAAACTTGCGCGTGTATTGATCTGAGGGGAGGGCTGAAAGGCAAAGTACACGTCGCTGCGCCGGTACGCGCCAGAACCGAACAGGACGAGTCCTCTCCCCTGGCTCGCGGGGCAAGCCGGGCCACGCGGCTGAATGCACCGTGACCGTCGAGACATTGATAAAGTATCTTGGGGAGACGTCATACAGGTCAAGTCCGACCCATCGTCATCCGACACGGCGAGGACCGAACGGCCCATCTTATAACCACCGTTCTTGTTGAGGTCGGCGTCGCTGCTCGCGTCGGTCGTGTAATACATGTACATCCGGCCGCCGACGCTTACTCCTTCCATCGGCACATCAAAGTTTCCCTGGCTGATGCCCGGGATGATAATAGGCTTGTACGTGCCTGACGCGTCGTAAATGAATTCTAGCTTGAGGCTCCGTTCTCAGGGTTGGTATCGGTCGTAAAAGCAATGGCGTCGCCGCCGCGCGCCCCGATTGTATCGCCAAAGAGGAGATAGGTGCGACCGTGATGACGAAAGGGGACGCCAAGATCCGTCGCGGCCAGTTTGTAGCGGGTGTAGGTCAGACTGAGCGTCGGTTTCTTGAGTTGGCTGTCATATTCACTCCAATAGTCCCAGTAACCCGTGCCCTCACCCGGCTGCTGCAACTGGACCATATTCGTCGAGCCATTGTCCCAAGGCTTGCCGTCGAACAGGATGGGCGTTGTGAGGTTGCCGAGGTAGCCGCTCAAAAAATCCGATGAGTTATAGACAGGGACATGCGCAACCGTCGCATCGGATTGGGCTTGTGCCGAGTGGGTGCGAATTGGGCGGAGCTGTCCGTATGAACCGCGACCATCTGCCATATCGGAGAGCACCTGCGCAGGAACCGGCGTTTGCGTTGGCGCGGTGGGCCCTGCGACTGGCGCATTCTGAGCCGGAACGCCGGTCGGGAAGAGTTCCGGATGCGACGGAGAAACATAAGGTTGTGAGGCTGTCGCGGAAGGCCCTCCGGCGTCTGCAGAGACGGTGCTGGACCCGAGGAGCAAATGCAACGGGGCAATCGTCTGTGAAATGCTACTTGCCAGAGTATTCAGAGGCTCAATGCCGAGCGAGAGTCCGATCATCAAGACGAGACAAGTAACCAGAGCAAGGATGGAGCCAGAGGAATGAAGCCAAGTTCTCTTGCGATACGCAGTTGATTAGGGGCGGGAATCAGTTTTCTTGTTCACGGAATTCCTGATGCGCATGCAAAAGACCCTTATGACAATTGCCGAATGAATCAACCAAGGATTTCAACAGAACGCGTGCTTTCAGCCAAAAAGTACGGGAAAACACGCGTCGCTGACTGCGGAGGCAATTGGCGAGCAGGCCCGGGTGTAGAAGATTTGAGTGACTACTAGAATCAGGAACATTTCCAGGATGGAGATGTTACACTCGCCTGGGGTTTACATTTTCTGGAGCAGCACCACGAGAGTCTGAGGAATTGACTAACTCGGGCTGGCAGATTAGAATTGTTTCCGGGCGCGGTGCTAAGAAAATATAGTGGCGACTCTAGCCTTCAGGGAGCGATATCTGCAGATCGTACAGACGAGGTGACGCATGCCCAACTACCCCGAGCAGTTGAAATGGCCAACACTCCTTTTGGGTATTCTCATTGCAGTCTTGCTCGGGTCTGGAACAGCATGTAGCAGCGCGCTCGACAGCCGATCTGTGGTTCCTGCGCCGCTTTCCTCCCCGGTTTCTCCCACGGCCGCCTCTATCGTATCCGCACCGCCGCACCCTACCCAAACTATGGCCCCCGCGCTCGTTCCATCTCCGACTGTTTTGCCAGTGCTGACAGTGACAGAGCAACCGACTCTGGGCACGCCGTCGGGCGAGGGGAGCAAAATCACGGCGGAGAATGTCGGGCGGCTCAGCCCACTAGCCGATTGGCCGGTGCCCGAAGGCAAGATGGCGTGGTTCCCGGACAGCCAAAACATTGGAGTAGGTGCGGCGGATGGCCTCCACATTTACGATCGCGGCACCGGTGATCAGGTCCGACTGGTCCCGAACAAGAGCGACGGAACCGGCGTCACACTTTCACCTGATGGACGCTGGTTGGCGGGTGCCATGAAGGATGGTTCGATCAAGATCTGGCAGGTGGCGAGCGACCGCGAGCTCCTCACGAAGGGCAAACATGCGTACCCGGTAACAGATCTCGTCTTTTCTCGAGACGGGACGCTGCTCGCCTCGGGATCCATGGACCAAACTGCCAAGGTCTGGGATGTCGACACTGGGGCCCAACTGTACAGTTGGGGCGGGCATAGCATTTCTGTGTATCAAGTTGCTATATCGCCGGATGGCAGACTGGTCGCCACCAGGTACGGCAAAGGATTCATTTGGGTGCATGACCCGGCCGCAAGGAAGAGTCTAAATGTGAAGCCATATCCGATCAAGGTTAGCATGTCTTTTTCGCCGGACGGCCGGCTGTTGGCGGCCGGTGCTTACATGGATGGGACGATCAGGCTCTCGGACATTACAACGGGTCGCGAGGTCCAAGTGCTCCTTGGAGCACCTGCCTCAGTCTATGGAGTCGCCTTTTCGCCGGATGGCTTGCTGCTAGCCTCTTTCGGAGACGATGAGATCGTACGGGTTTGGCAAATGGCGAGTGGCCATGAATTGCGTTCCCTGCTCGTCCCGGGGATCGACCAAATCGAGTTTTCGCCGGACGGTTTTTGGCTCGCGACGAGAACCGACCAGGGGAAGCTTGCCATCTGGGGCATTCCATGCCGCGCGCCAATCTTAAGGTTCAAAACATTGACAGGATTACAAATTCAGGCGTATACTGCGCGTGAATTTGACCCTCGTTAGGCGAGGCGTCTGCGCGAGATACAGGCCGCTGCCCCGAAACGTCGAGAGACGCCGAGGGGTAGACCAGGCGGGGCCGGCATAAGGCTTCGCTCAAAGTGGCTGGGGATTCATGATCCCGATGGAGATTGCGGGATTCCCGCTCCTGCTGGAAAGCGCAGGAGCTACAACCCTACGCTGCGCAGTGCCAAAGCTCAACCAGTGGGGGCGGCTCCGCAGAATGACTCTGCGGGGCATGTTTCGATGCGGTTGCCGGTGGCTCAAAGCACAGGTTCATCCTTTGCGGGTCATTCGGCTGTGAGGCTGCACTGCGTCGAAGCATTAGGATGCCGTGCCTCCCTGGTCCTTTTCGCCGGATGGCTTGCTGCTAGCCTCTTTCGGAGACGATGAGATCGTACGGGTTTGGCAAATGGCGAGTGGCCATGAATTGCGTTCCCTGCTCGTCCCGGGGATCGACCAAATCGAGTTTTCGCCGGACGGTTTTTGGCTCGCGACGAGAACCGACCAGGGGAAGCTTGCCATCTGGGGCATTCCATGCCGCGCGCCAATCTTAAGGTTCAAAACATTGACAGGATTACAAATTCAGGCGTATACTGCGCGTGAATTTGACCCTCGTTAGGCGAGGCGTCTGCGCGAGATACAGGCCGCTGCCCCGAAACGTCGAGAGACGCCGAGGGGTAGACCAGGCGGGGCCGGCATAAGGCTTCGCTCAAAGTGGCTGGGGATTCATGATCCCGATGGAGATTGCGGGATTCCCGCTCCTGCTGGAAAGCGCAGGAGCTACAACCCTACGCTGCGCAGTGCCAAAGCTCAACCAGTGGGGGCGGCTCCGCAGAATGACTCTGCGGGGCATGTTTCGATGCGGTTGCCGGTGGCTCAAAGCACAGGTTCATCCTTTGCGGGTCATTCGGCTGTGAGGCTGCACTGCGTCGAAGCATTAGGATGCCGTGCCTCCCTGGTTTTCAGGGAGGTTTTTCTTGTTGCCCGGGGGTGACAAGGCCCCGCGCGGCGGCGGACCAATTCAAGCCCGAGGTGCGGGATGAATACTGTAGCACGCGTCTATTATACCGAACGAAGATTTGTAAAGTTTCTCCGTCTCCTGGCGATCATTGCCGGGCCCGGCATTCTCGTCATGGTCGCCGATAACGATGCGGGCGGCATTACCACCTACACCGCGACCGGCGCTAAATACGGGTTCAACCTTCTGTGGTTTCTGATTCTCCTGGGGCCCATTGCCTATGTTGCTCAGGAGATGACTGTACGCCTGGGTGCGGTCACCAAGCGTGGGCATGCCGAAGCAATTTTCGACGCCTTTGGCCCGTTCTGGGGCTGGTTTTCGCTCTTCGATCTGGCGATCACGGACTGGCTGACGCTCGTGAGTGAATTCATTGGGATGACGGCCGGTCTACGGATCTTTGGCGTGCCCGAGTGGCTGACCGTCATCGTCGTGTCTATCTTGATGGGCGCCATGGTGCTGCAGGGGCGGTACTGGACGTGGGAGAAAATTGCACTCGTCTTTTGCGTGATCAACCTCATCTACGTTCCCGCGGCCTTCGTTCTCCATCCCAATCTTGGCCAGGTCTTTGCCACCGGGTTGATCCCGAACTTGCCTGGCGGGCTGACGACGACCATGTTCTTTTTCCTCATGGCGAATGTTGGCACGACGATTGCCCCCTGGATGATCTTTTTTCAGCAGAGCGCGGTCGTGGACAAGGGACTCAAAGGCAAAGATGTCCTCTGGAGCCAACTGGACACGGCGATTGGCGCTTTCTTCACCGTCGTGGTCGCGGTGGCCTGCCTCATCGTAACCGGCGCCACCCTTTACGGAACGAATGTTGAGAGTGCCGCCCAGGCGGCGGCTGCATTGATGCACATCAACCAATATACCGGCGCCTTCATGGCCATCGGCTTGTTCGATGCGGGATTCCTCGGCGCCATCTGCATTTCGCTCTCCAGTTCCTGGGCAATCGGCGAGGTGTTCGGCTGGGCACACTCGCTCAACAACAGGGTGCGCGAAGCGCCCTGGTTCTACGCGTTCTACTTTTTCTCGCTGCTTTCGGCCGGTCTCCTGGTCCTGATCCCGGGAGCGCCGCTCGTCGTCATCACCCTCTTCGTGCAGGTGGTCGCGACGACGCTCCTGCCCGCCGCATTGGTATTCCTCATCTTGTTGCTCAACAATGAAGAGCTCATGGGGGAATACCGCAACAGGACCTGGCAGAACATGGTGGATTTTGTGATTGTCATTGGATTGATCCTATTATCAAGTGGCTATACGCTGACCACACTTTTCCCCACTTGGTTCGGCCAATGACCGGGGAGGTACCCGTGGAAAGAATTTTGAGTGGATTCCACGATTTTGTTGGCGCCATTCATGAGATCAATGAGAAATACAAAACGCCGCGCATCAAGATGACACGGATGGTTAGCTTTTCGCTGTTGATGCTGCGACTCTATCTCCTGGGCATGTTGCTGCTGCTAGCCTACAAGTTCATTACGATTGTGACCGTCAAATAGGGGGGAGCAATGGCGCAGGTTGCATTCAACCATGCCGCGACCATCACCGGCGCCGTCAAGGAGCAAGCGTTTTTCCTGAGCGAACTCCTCGGCGCGCGCGTGTTTGTCGCGGGCAAAAGGGTTGGCAAACTGACCGACTTGGTCATCAAAGAAAACGGTGCACTACCTGTGGTGACGTCCCTTTGCGTCGCGCTTCCCTTCGGCGAGTCGGCCCTGGTTCCTTGGGATAAAGTCGAATCGGTCGGTTCCAAGCAAGTGATTATCGCCGGAGACAGCATCGCGCCTTTTCACGGCGAGCCCGAAGAGAATGCCGTGCTCCTCAAAGATCACATTCTCGACAAGAAAGCCATTGACATGGAGGGTCGGGAGCTGGAGGTGGTCTATGATGTCAAGTTGGCCCTAAAAAACCGCCGCCTGTATGTTACGGACGTGGATCTCAGTCGCTATGGCCTGCTCCGCCGCATGGGCCTGGCGAGATTGGCCGACCTTATCTACAATCTGGCAGAGACCATCCGTGATCAAACGGTTTCCTGGAAATACATCCAGCGCCTGCCGGATAATATCGGGCGCTTTCGGGGCGATGTCAAACTGAATGTGCTGAAAGAGAAACTCGCAGAGATGCACCCGGTCGACCTGGCGGATATTTTGGAGCAGATGGACCCGGAGCAGCGGGTGGAAATCTTTGAAAAGCTTGATCCGGAGCAGGCGTCTGACACACTTGAAGAGATAGACCCCAACGCCCAACGCGACCTGGTCGAGTCACTGAGAATCGAAAAGGTGGCCCAGCTGATAGACGAGATGACGACGGGGCAGGCGGCCGACGTTCTCTCGGCCTTGTCTGCGTCCGAAGCAGATGCGATCCTGGAACGCCTAAACCCGGAAAATGCGCACAAAGTCCGCGCCATCATGGAGCACCACGAGGAAAACATTTTGGATTTTGCAACGCAGGACTATATCGCGTTTCCGCCGGACCGCACGGTCGAACAGGCGCAGGATGACTACCGGCTTGCGGCCAGAGGCAAGGACGTGGTCATGTACATCTATGTCCTGGACACGGAGCGACGGCTCCTCGGCGTCTTGGACATCAAGGAGCTGCTTCAAGCCGAAGAAAAAGCGCTCTTGAGAGACGTCATGGTGGACAATGTCATTGTGCTCGAGTCGGACAGCACCCTGAAAAAAGCCGCGGAATTGTTCGCACGCTACGAGTTCCGCGCGATTCCGATTGTGGATGAAGAAAGAAAGGTGCTCGGGGTTGTCACCTATCGTGACGTGATGGGCCTCAAGCACAGATATGTAGAATAGGAATGAACCGGCCCCCTCCCTTGCCCCTCTTCGCGCGCGCGGAGAGGGGTTTTTGTTTTTTGACACACTCCCTTGTATTCGGTGGGTCAAGCCGCCTCGAATGGGCCGTCTGTAGGGGTCGGCAGGCGAGCGCGAGCCCGTATTCTCGAAGAAAAGAGGCGGAAATGGCCATCTACCTACCGGTTCGTGGGGGTGGGTAAACCCCCATCCAGAATGGCTGGAATGCTTAGGGATATACCCCATTGTTTTCCGACAGAAGCGCCATATACTGGAAACATCTAGTTCCGGCACGGCTGGCGCGTTCTTCCAAAAGCATTCTTTAGAGCCCGAACGAGGCAAGCGAAATGGTTCGCATTATGGTCGTAGACGACGACCAGTTCAATCGGCAAGAGGTCAAGAGCCTGCTCGAAAGAGCGAAAACACCCGGCCAGAAAAACAACGGTCGAACGTTGAGATTGGTTCCACGGTCCGAGAACCGTGCCGCTCGCGATATCAATCTGGACGTCACAGTTCCAGAGTTGCTTGGTCAAACCCAGTCCCGCCCTGCACAGCCGGATCAGCTTGTCCTCATCTCACCTCGTTCAGATGAAGTTCTCGTCCTTGAGCCATTGGGCAGCGGAACCAAAGCCTATTTCCTCAAGCAGGGGCGACACGAAATGCTGGATGCCGCGATCAACGACCTGCTGGTCGCCGCGTAGATCACCCCTCGCTCTATTCCCATCCTTCTTGCGCCAGTGCCTCGTGCAAATCGTCGGGGTGCTGCCGTAAACGTCGCTCCAGCTTGCTCGATTCGGCGTGAGCACGGTCGTAGTCCATCCCCTTGATCATCAGATTGCGCTCATGCAGCTCGTGCAAGAGAGAAAAAGGCCGCTCGGCCGCTTTGAGCGTATCGTCGATCCAGACTTCGTTTTCGGGGACGTATTCGTAGACATGGTCGTGCCCGCCGGAAGCAAAATCGTCGTCGAATACGCTCCGGACGAGGCGGGCATTGACGATCCACACGCTCACCCCATTGTCGAGCTTTTTCCACAACCGCCGGTGCACTTGGCCAGGATCAGGGAGTTCGCGGCCGCTGTGGGTTAGTTTTCGGACGTCCCCCGCCCGTTTGCGCTCTTCCCTCTCCACATAGTCCGCCTTCTCGCGGGCGCTGTCCACATCCATTCCGTTCTTCATCAGACGGTACTCGACACTCAGGTGCTTGATGAAGAATTTCTGCTCTTCCGGGCTGACGCCCTGATC